>NZ_JBSFHC010000003.1:0-470069 GCF_053596835.1 Streptomyces sp. NPDC001606 | reverse complement strand
CCGACGGACGGGGTATCAACATATCTGGCGTTGATTTTTGGCACGCTGTTGAGTTCTCAAGGAACGGTCGCTTCCTTTGTACTCACCCTCTCGGGCTTTCCTCCGGGCGCTTCCCTTCGGTGTTCCAAACTCTATCAGGGTTTTTCCGGCCCTCTGACCACCCTGCTGCGGACATGCAGAAGGGGATCCAGAGTTAGGATCCGACGAGTTTGGGTACTGCCGAGCGTGGTCGCTTTCGCGCCCCTCCGCCTCAGCAGGAGTTACGAATGTACACCCAGCCCGGAAGGCGGTGCAAATCCATGAGGTTGGTGGTCTAGACCACTTCCTGGTAGCTTCCAGACGGAACGGCCCCTTCATATGACATACGCTGCTGCTCAGTGCCGGCAGCTCCACTCCTTGGAGGCTTCCCATGACCACCGTGACGTCCCCGCTCGCTGGACGCGCCATCGGACTGGCCGCCGTGCCGGATCCGGTCTTCTCCGGGGCCATGGTCGGCCCGGGCACTGCCATCGACCCGGTGCGCGAGCCCTCCGAAGCCGTGGCGCCCGTGGACGGCGTCATCGTTTCTCTGCACCCGCACGCGTTCGTCGTGGTCGACGGGAACGGGCACGGCGTCCTTACGCATCTCGGCATCGACACTGTGCAGCTCAATGGCGAGGGCTTCGAGCTGCTCGTCAACAAGGGCGACACCGTGGCCCGGGGGCAGGCCGTCGTGCGCTGGAACCCCGCCGCGGTCGAGGCGGCCGGCAAGTCGGCGGTCTGCCCCGTCGTCGCGCTCGAGGCCACGGCCGAGGCTCTCTCCGACCTGCGGGACAGCGGTGATGTGAAGGCCGGCGACAGCCTCTTCACCTGGAACTGACGGCAGTGCCGTCGTGATGACGGCACACAGGACAACCATCGCGGCGGCGGGACCCGCCGCACTATCGGAGACGGGTGAGATGGAGACAACGCTGCGAGGCGTCGGCGTGAGCCATGGCGTGGCGATCGGCGAGGTTCGGCACATGGGTACGGCGGTGCTGGAACCGCCCGCCAAGCAGATCCCGGCGGAGGAGGCCGAGCGGGAGCAGGGGCGCGCCCGCCAGGCCGTGGACGCGGTGGCCGCCGACCTGATGGCGCGTGGCAACCTGGCCGGTGGCGAGGCCCAGGCGGTGCTCGAGGCGCAGGCCATGATGGCCCAGGACCCCGAGCTGATGGCGGACGTGGACCGGCGGATCGCCGTCGGCAGCACGGCCGAGCGTGCGGTGTACGACGCCTTCGCCGCGTACCGGGAGCTGCTGGCGGCTGCCGGTGAGTACCTCGCCGGCCGGGTGGCCGACCTCGATGACGTGCGGAATCGTATCGTCGCCCGGCTGCTGGGCGTGCCGATGCCGGGCGTGCCGGACAGCGACGAGCCGTATGTGCTCGTGGCGCGGGACCTGGCGCCTGCGGACACCGCCCTGCTGGACCCGTCTCTGGTGCTCGGTTTCGTGACCGAGGAGGGCGGTCCGACCAGTCACAGTGCGATCCTGGCGCGGGCGCTGGGCGTGCCGGCGGTCGTGGCGCTGCCGGGTGCCGGTGAGCTGGCCGAGGGCACGGTCGTCGCGGTGGACGGCAGCACGGGTGATGTCTTTGTGAACCCGAGCGAGGAGAAGAAGGCGGCGCTGGAGGCCGCGGCCGCCGAGCGCAAGGCCGCGCTGGCCGCCTCGACCGGTCCGGGTGCGACCGCGGACGGGCACAAGGTGCCGCTGCTGGCGAACGTGGGCGGGCCGGCGGACGTCCCCGCGGCCGTGGAGGCCGGGGCCGAGGGTGTCGGTCTGTTCCGGACCGAGTTCCTGTTCCTGGACGACAGCAAGAGCGCTCCTTCCGAGGAGAAGCAGGTCGAGGCGTACCGGCAGGTGCTGGAGGCGTTCCCCGAGGGCCGTGTGGTCGTGCGGGTGCTGGACGCGGGTGCGGACAAGCCGCTGGACTTCCTGACTCCGGCGGACGAGCCGAACCCGGCGCTGGGTGTGCGGGGTCTGCGGACGCTGCTCGACCACCCGGAGGTTCTGCGGACGCAGCTGACCGCGCTGGCGAAGGCCGCCGAGGGTCTGCCCGTCTACCTCGAGGTGATGGCGCCGATGGTGGCGGACCGTGCGGACGCGAAGGCGTTCGCCGACGCGTGCCGTGAGGCGGGGCTGCGGGCGAAGTTCGGTGCGATGGTGGAGATCCCGTCGGCCGCCCTGCGGGCGCGCTCGATTTTGCAGGAGGTCGAGTTCCTGTCGCTGGGGACCAATGACCTCGCGCAGTACACGTTCGCGGCGGACCGGCAGGTGGGTGCGGTGTCGCGGTTGCAGGATCCGTGGCAGCCGGCGCTGCTCGACCTGGTGGCGATGGCCGCCGAGGCGGCCGGGGCCGAGGGCAAGAGCTGTGGTGTGTGTGGCGAGGCGGCGTCCGACCCGCTGCTGGCGTGTGTGCTGACCGGTCTGGGTGTCACCTCCCTGTCGATGGGTGCGGCGTCGATTCCGTATGTGCGGGCGACGCTGGCGAAGTACACGCTGGCGCAGTGCGAGCGTGCCGCGGCTGCCGCGCGGGCGGCGGACAGCGCTGCGGATGCGCGCAGTGCGGCGCAGGCGGTGCTGTCCGGCGAGTAGTCGGTCGGGCCGGTGTGCCGGGGTTTCAGGGGCGTCCCGCCTTCGGGTGGGACGCCCCTGGCGTGTCCGGGGTGGTGCCGGGCCGGTCTGCGCGGTGTGCTCAGTGGCGGTGCTCGGCGGCTGTGCCTTCCGTGCCGAGGTCCGGTGGCTCGCCGTAGTCGACGCCGGACTCCGGTGGGATGAGGTCGCCGGAGATGGCGTCGGTGCAGTAGGCGTCGAAGACTTCGGAGGCGGTGAGGGGCTCCAGGCCGCCGGCGCGCAGTCGCCAGCCGTAGACGCGGTCGGGGTTGCCGGGGGCGGTGGTGCGCAGGACCAGTCCGCCGGGGCTGCGGGTGGCGAGGCCGAGGGCGAGGACGCTGGTGAATTCCAGGGCCTCGGCCTCGTCGAGGTGGAGGGCGCCCTGCTGGTCCTGGTCGGCGTGCAGGGCGGAGATGAGAGTGTCCGGTGGTCCGGAGACGCTGCACACGAGGTGCCGGTCGCCGGCCGGTGCGGTGTCGAGGATGCGGACCAGGAGTTCGGAGGCCCGGGTGAAGGCGGCCCTGCCGATGTCCTCGCCGCAGGTCGGGCAGGGGCCGAGGCGGGTGAGCAGGGTGCTTGCGTACTCCCAGGTGGCTTGGCGTACGGCTTCGTCGACGAGGGCGGGCAGGAGGGTGGCGAGTGGGCGGCCGTCGTAGGGGATGGTGGGGCCGGTGGCCGCGAGTTCCGCGGTGAACCGGGTCCGGCTGGCGGGCTGGTCGGGGTCGAGGCCGGTGTCGGCGCAGAATGCCGCGTAGTCCTCGGGGTCGAAGAGGGCCAGGGTGGTGTGGCTGCCCTGGGCGGCTCGGGTCTTGAGGAGGGCCTCCACCTGTTGGAGGTAGGTGCTGTGGTCGTCGAAGGTGAAGCTGCGGTAGCGCCGCATCGCCCGGAAGTCATGTTCGTCGGTGAGCAGGCCGATGGTGCCGGCGATCTCGCGGCGCAGGACGCGTCGCATGCTCAGGTGGTCGGTGTGCGCCATGATTCCCCCAGTGCGCAGTCGATCAATGCTCACTCACCGTAACCGACGGCACTGACAACGGGGTCGGCTGAAGCCTGTCGCCGACCAGGCGGTGCTGGTTTGCGCAGGTCACCGCGGTAGGGGCGCCGAGGAGCCGTCCGGGCGAGTGGACGGCTCCCGATGACGGTGGTGACGCCGAGTGGGCCGATGGGGCGCTGGGTCCGGGGGATCAGGCGCGCTTGCGGGCCAGTTCCTCGTAGAAGCCGAGCAGGGCGAGGTTGTCGATGGATCCCGGGTTGACCGCCTTCTCCAGGGGGGTGCCCTGGAGGAGACGCTTGACGGGGACCTCGATGCGCTTGCCGGTCAGGGTGTGCGGGACGCCGGGTACCTCGATGATCTCGTCGGGTACATGGCGCGGCGAGAGCTGTTCGCGGATGGCCTGCTTGACGCGGTTGAGGAGTGCCTCGTCGAGGACGGCGCCCGGTGCGAGATGGACGAACAGCGGCATCCAGTAGCCGCCGTCGGGCTGTTCGACGCCGATGACCAGGGATTCCTGGATCTCCGGCAGACGCTCGACGACCTCGTAGATGTCGGCGGAGCCCATGCGCACGCCCTGCCGGTTGAGGGTGGAGTCGGAGCGGCCGTGGATGATCACGGTGCCCCGGGAGGTGAGGGTGATCCAGTCCCCGTGGCGCCAGACGCCGGGGTAGGTGTCGAAGTAGCTGTCGTGGTAGCGGCTGCCGTCGGGGTCGTTCCAGAACCGGACCGGCATGGAGGGCATGGGGTTGGTGACGACCAGCTCGCCGACCTCGTCGACGAGGGGCTTGCCGCTGGGGTCCCAGGACTGGAGGTCGGTGCCGAGGCCGGGCGCCTGGAGTTCGCCCGTGTAGACCGGGAGGGTCGGTACGGCTCCGGCGAAGCAGGAGCAGACGTCGGTGCCGCCGCTGACGGAGGCGATCCACAGGTCGTCGCGGACCTCGTCGTGCAGCCAGCGGAACCCGTCGGGCGGCAGCGGCGAGCCGGTGGTGGCGACGCACTTCACCGTCGAGAGGTCGAAGTCGCGGACGGGGTGGACGCCGGCCTTGCGGCAGGCCATGACATAGGCGGCGGAGGTGCCGTAGAGGGTGGCGCGGGTGCGTTCGGCGATCCGCCACTGGGCTCCGGTGTCCGGGTAGCCGGGGCTGCCGTCGTACAGGACGATCGTGGTGCCGGTGAGCAGGCCGGAGACGAGGAAGTTCCACATCATCCAGCCGGTCGAGGTGTACCAGAAGAAACGGTCCTCGGGGCCGAGGTCGCAGTGCAGGCCGAGCTGCTTGAGGTGTTCGACCAGGATGCCGCCCTGGGACTGGACGATGGCCTTGGGCAGGCCGGTCGTGCCCGAGGAGTAGAGCACCCACAGCGGGTGGTCGAAGGGCACCTGCTCGAAGACGGGCTCGGTGTCCTGCGCGGTCAGCGCCGACCAGTCCAGGGCGCCTTCGGGTGCCGGGGTGCCGAGCAGCGGGATGTGGACGACGGCGCGCAGGGTGGGCAGTTCGCGGCGCAGCTCGGCGACGGTCTCGCGGCGGTCGTGTTCCTTGCCGCCGTAGCGGTAGCCGTCGACGGTGAAGAGGACGACGGGTTCGACCTGCTGGAAGCGGTCCAGGACGCTGCGGGCGCCGAAGTCGGGGGCGCAGGAGGTCCAGACGGCGCCGACGGCGGCTGTGGCCAGGAGGGCGACGACGGCCTCGGGGATGTTGGGCAGGTAGCCACTGATCCGGTCGCCGGGGCGGACGCCGAGGACACGGAGTTCGGCGGCGAGGGAGCCGACCTGGCGGCGCAGCTCGGACCAGGTCACCGGGCGTGGTTCGTGGGTCTCGTCCACGTGGAGGAGGGCGGGTTCGTCCGCGCGGTCCGCGGCGGCGCGCAGGGCGTGTTCGGCGTAGTTGAGGGTGGCTCCGGGGAACCACTGGGCGCCCGGCATGGCCCGGTCGCCGAGCACGCGCGCGTAGGGGGTCGAGAACCGTACGTCGAACCACTCGGTGACGGCTTTCCAGAAGGTCTCCGGCTGGTCGACGGACCACCGGTGCAGAGCCGGGTAGCCGCCTTCTGCAGGGGCGCCGTGGTGTTCGGCGGCCCATGCCTGGAAGCGGGTGATGCGGGCCTGGGCGATCCGCGCGGGATCGGGCTGCCAGAGCGGCTGAGGATTCGCGGTCGACATGGGGCGGCTCCCGGGCTGTGCGCGTCGTGTGCGTCGTCCGCGCACGGGCTGGGGTGTGCGCGTGACGCGGCTGACAGGGACGATGCCATGTGATCGACTTCTGCACCAGGGTGTGCCCCACATAGTCCCCCTCTTGAAGATGTGGTGCGGGCACGGGTGAACGGCAGTTGAACGACACGCGCGGGCGGGTCGCGGGGTGGCAGGGTGAGCAGCATGGACGGTCGTGACCTGGTGCGTTCGGTGAGTGTGGTCGGTTCGGGGAGAGCGGTTCGGGGGTTGCGTACCGTACGGGCGGCGTGGCGCAGGAGGCGGATCGATGCCGCCGGGCTGCCGCGGCGGGGGGCCGAGCGGGCGCGGGTCCCGGGCCGGGTGGAGGCCGTGGAGCCGGGGCCCGGGGGCGGGGTGATCCGGTTCAGCCGGTCCGAGCTGCGGATCACCGTGGCGGTGAACGGGGCGGTGTTCTGGGGGTGGGACGGCACCGGGCCGCATCCGTCGTACGCGCTGGCCGGGAAGGCTCCCGAGCCGGATCCGCGGGCGGTGCTGGAGCCGGACAAGGACGGCGGCTGGCGGGTCGTGGCCGAGCGGGTGACGGTGGTGGTCTCGCGGCACGGCGCGGTGGAGGTGTGCACGCCCGGCGGTGTGACCTTGCGGCGGGATCTGCCGCCGCGCTGGTGGGAGCCGGTGGGCGGGGGCGCGGCGCGGTGGATGCAGCGGTCGGAGGTGGCGGCGGACGCCCGGTTCTTCGGGCTGGGCGGACGGGCGTCCGGGCCCCGGCTGCGGGACGGGGCGTACCGGTTGTGGAACACCGATCCCGGGCGCGCTTTCGGCCCGGGTGACGATCCGCTGTATCTGACCATGCCGGTGCAGCTGGTGGTCGCGGACGCCGGCACGCATCTGGTGTTCCACGACACCACGTGGGACGGGGTGGTGGTCCTGCGCGAGGGCGAGGAGGGCGCCGGGTCCGGGCACGACCGGGCGGGACGCTGCGAGGTGCGGATGGACGGCGGTCCGCTGCGCTGTTGGGTGATGGCGGGGACTCCCGCGCGGGTGCTGCACACGTGGGCCTCGCTGACCGGGGCGCCCGCGCTGCCGCCCGCGTGGGCGCTCGGCCACCAGCACGCGCGGTGGGGCTTCGGCAGCGAGCAGGAGGTGCGTCGGATCGTCGCGGGCTACCAGGAGCGTGATCTGCCGCTGGACGCGGTCCATCTGGACATCGATCACTACGACGACCATCAGGTGTTCACCGTCGACCAGGAGCGTTTCCCCAAGCTGCCGGTGCTCGCGGAGGAGCTGCGCCGGGACGGGATCCGGCTGGTGTCCGTCGTGGATCCGGCCGTGAAGGCGGCAGCGGGCAATGCCGTGTACGACAGCGGCTCCGCCCTGGACGCCTTCGTGCGGGACGCCACGGGGCGCGAGGTGCGGGGCGTGGCGTGGGCGGGAGAATCGGTTTTCCCGGACTTCACGCGCGCGCGTGTGCGCGCGTGGTGGAGCGGGCTCTACGAGGAGCGGCTGGGCCAGGGGTTCGCCGGGTTCTGGCACGACATGAACGAGCCGACCTCGTTCAACGCCTTCGGTGAGTCGACGCTGCCGCGCTCGGCCCGGCACGCGCTGGAGGGGCGTGGGGGCGACCATCGGGAGGCGCACAACGTGTACGCGCTGTGCATGGCCCGGGCGGCTTACGAGGGGCTGCGCGAGCTGTCGCCCCAGGAGCGGCCTTTCCTGTTCTCCCGCTCGGGCTGGGCGGGCATGCAGCGGTACGGCGGCACCTGGTCGGGGGATGTGGCGACGGGCTGGCCGGGGCTTCGGGCGTCCCTGTCGCTGGTGCTGGGGCTCGGACTGTGCGGGGTGCCGTACTCGGGTCCGGACGTGGGAGGGTTCGACGGCAGTCCGTCGCCCGAGCTGTATCTGCGGTGGTTCCAGCTGGGCGCGTATCTGCCGCTGTTCCGCACCCATGCGGGCCTGCGGGCCGGGCGGCGGGAACCCTGGGAGTTCGGGGCCGAGGTGCTGGAGCACGCGCGCGTGGCGCTGCTGGAGCGCCGGCGGCTGTTGCCGTATCTCGTGACGGTCGCGCATCTCGCCCGGCGGACCGGGGCGCCCTATGTGCGCCCGGTGTGGTGGGGGGCGCCGGAGGACCGGGCGCTGCGGGACTGCGAGGACACGTTTCTGCTCGGCGACGGTCTGCTGGTCGCTCCGGTGCTGGAGCCGGGGGCCGTCCGGCGTGCGGTGCAGCTGCCGCGGGGCCGCTGGTACGACACGGCGACGGAGGCGGCGTACGAGGGCCCGGCGCAGGTGCTGGTGGACGCGCCGCTGTCCCGGATACCGGTGTTCGCGCGCGCGGGATCGGTGATACCGGTGCGCGACACCGACGGTGCGCCGGCACTCGAGGTGTGGGCGCCGGCCCGTGGCCGGACGGGGGGCGGCCTGGTCGTGCCGGACGCGGGCGACGGGTGGGACGAACCGGAGCTCGAACGCTACGCCGCCCGCTGGCAGGGCCGGCGGGTGGTGGTCACCAGGGAACGCGAGGAGGGGTCGGCCGAGCCGGATCGTCCCGTGCGCGTACGGGGGCTGGGCTGAGCCGCGCGGCTCAGACGTACCGCCCCTCGAACCAGGCCCGCACGGCTGCGGTGTGCAGCGGGAACGCCAGTTCCTCGGGCCTGCGCAGCAGGTGCCAGCCCTCGGTCTCGTCGGTGGGGCCGGAGGGCGGCAGCCCCTCGGCCGGACGTTCCGGGAGGAGTCCGAAGAGCAGCAGATGGCCGTCGGGCGAACTCATGGCGTCGACGAGCCGCACGTCTCGGGCGGCGGCGTCGATCCCGGTCTCTTCCTTGAGTTCACGGACGACGGCCTGCTTCCAGTCCTCCCGGTCGTCGATGTAGCCCCCGGGCAGGGCCGTGCCTCCGCGCGCGGGTGCGATGGTTCGCGTGATGACGACCAGGGACGTACCCCTGGTGTCGTACACGGGCTGGAGCGCGATGGCGACCGGCAGCGGGTTGCGGTAGGCGACGCCGCCGCAGGAAGGGCAGGTGCGCGGCCAGCCGAGGACGCCCTCTCCATAGGGCGCTCCGCAGCGCGAACAGTGGGAGTCCGGCGCGGAGTTGGCAGTGGGTTGCTGAGTTTCGGACACGCGCGGACTGTATCCGATCAGAGGAAGGGCGTCTTCCGGTCGTGGCGTGCCGAGAAACGAAGGGCATGCGCGAGGGGCGGCCGGAATCACCCCCGTCGACCCCGGCCGCCCCTCCTGTACCAGGACGCGGGGAGGGGACGTTCGGTTCACACGGGCGCCCTGCCCTTTTGCCGTCCTGCGTGGCAGACTTCTGACGCTTCGTCAGATTCCTCGGTGGGGAGGGACTTTGCCGCACAGACACGCGCCCGCGGTGGCCGGATGGTTCACCGGTGAGGGTGACGGCTTCCGGCTGCTGGGCACGCGCTGCTCGTCCTGCGCCTCGGTCTTCTTCCCGCGCGAGGACGTCCACTGCCGGAACCCCTCCTGCCCGGGCGGGACGCTGGAGGAGGTGCCACTGTCCCGGAGGGGGCGGATCTGGTCGTACACCGACAGCCGTTATCGGCCACCGTCACCCTATGTGAGCAATCCGGAACTTCCCTGGGTGCCGTACGCGTTGATCGCGGTGGAGCTGGCCGCCGAGCGCATGGTGGTGCTGGGACAGGCGGCTCCCGGGGTCACCGTCGCCGATCTGACGGTGGGCATGGAGGTCGAGGCCGTCGCCGGGGTGCTCCGCGAGGACGCGGAGACGGCCTGGACGACCTGGCACTGGCGGCCGACGCGGGTGGCGGTGTGACCAAGGACGTGGCGGTGCTCGGTGTCGGCATGCACCCCTGGGGCAAGTGGGGGCGGTCCTTCGTGGAGTACGGGACGGCGGCGGCCCGTGCGGCTCTCGCGGACGCCGGTCTGGACTGGGCGGACGTCGGGTCCGTCGTCGGCGCGGACACGGTGCGTGGCGGCTATCCCGGGTATGTGGCCGGTGCGACGTTCGCCCGGGCGCTGGGCTGGCAGGGGGCGCGAGTCTCCAGCGTGTACGCCGCCTGCGCGTCCGGGGCGCAGGCCATCGCCACCGCGCGGGCGCAGATCCTCGCCGGGCTCGCGGACGTCGTCCTCGTCGTGGGCGCGGACGCGGCGCCGAAGGGGTTCTTCCGGCCCGCCGGCGGTGATCGTCCGGACGACCCGGACTGGCTGCGCTTCCGCCTGCTGGGCGCGACGAATCCGGTGTACTTCGGGCTGTACGCGCGCCGGCGGATGGCGGTGCACGGCGACACACCGGAGGACTTCGCCCTGGTGAAGGTGAAGAACGCGGCCATGGGAGCGCTCAACCCATATGCCCGCTACCGCAAGCGGGTCACCGCCGAGGAGGTCGCGGCCTCGGCGGTGGTGGCCGATCCGCTGCGGCTGCTGGACATCTGCGCCACTTCGGACGGCGGCGCGGCCCTGGTGCTGGCCGGTATGGACTTCGCCCGGCGGCACGGCGTGGACCGGCCGGTGCGCATCCGCGCGGTGTCGACGGTGACCCCGCGCTTCCCGAACCCGGTGCTGGACCTGCCGGACATCGCCACGGACTCCGCTGTCGCCGTCGAACCGGCCGGCGAAAGCTTCCGGGCGTCCATCGCCCGGACCGCGTACGAGGAGGCGGGCTTGGGCCCCGAGGACCTGTCCGTGGCCGAGGTGTACGACCTGTCCACCGCGCTGGAGTTGCAGTGGTACGAGGATCTGGGGCTGTGTGCCGAGGGGGAGGGCGCGAAACTGCTGCGGGAGGGCGTGACGGCCCCGGGCGGCCGGATACCCGTCAACACCAGTGGCGGTCTTGCCTCTTTCGGGGAGGCGGTGCCGGCGCAGGCCATCGCCCAGGTTTGCGAGCTGACCTGGCAGCTCAGGAGCGCGGCGGGCGACCGCCAGATCGCTGGTGCGCGCGTGGGGATCAGCGCCAACCAGGGGCTTTTCGGGCATGGCTCGGCGGTGATCGCGGTGAGATGAGAGACGGCGCGAGGGTCTGTCATGTGACTGCGGTGGCTGCTGTGACCCTTGTGTTTGCCTACGCTCCGCGATCACCCCGGATTGCTGCGTGAACGTCTCATGAACTGCGCCTGGGCGTACGCCCGCGGAGCCATCATGCTCCCGTGCACTCCTGGACGGATAATCTCCGCTTCGCCTTCCAGCCGGTGGTCAACCTGAGGACGGGCGTGGTCGCCGCTCTGGAGACGCTCGCCCGCCCGGAAACCGGTGACGTCCTTTCCGAGGCCCGCCGCGATCCGGAACTCGACGCGAAACTCGCCGTGCTGGCGCTGCGCGCGGCGACGCGGAAGGAGACGCTGCTGCCGCTGCACCTCAACGTGTTCGCGGCCACGCTCGCCGATCTCGGCGGCCTCACCCCGCTGCGGGACGCCGTGCGCGCGGCGGGACGCATGCCCTGGGAAGTGACCCTCGACATCGTCCCGCCCTGCACGCACGTGCCGCAGCGGGCCCTGCTGGAGGCGGTGGCCACGCTGCGCGAGCAGGGGTTCCGGATCAGCGCCGACGGGATCGGGGACGGTGACGTCCCGCTCAGGCTGCTCACCGACCTCTGCCCGGACCTGGTCAAGCTCGACGCCTCTCTGCTGGCCCGGCCGGCCGCCGTACGGGCCATGCGCACCCTGTGCGAGGAGCTGGGCGCCCTGGTGGCGGTGGAGGGCGTGGAGACGGAACTCCAGTACGCGTCCGCGCTGTCGGCCGGCGCTCAGCTGGCGCAGGGAGAGCTGTTCGCGCCGCCGGCGCGGATCCCCGCGGCGGACGTGTACATTCCGGCCCACTCCCCCGGCGTCCTGGCCACCCCCCGGTCGGGGCCGTCGGTACGGGAGTTCGTGCGGCCCGCCGCCGTCCTGCCGGTGACCGCAGCGGCGGGACAGGTGCGGGCGCTGCTCACCGGGTCGCCGGACGTCTCCGGTGTGCTGCTGGTGGACCAGGCCGGCCGGCCCGTCCGGTCGGTGCACCGCTCACGTTTCCTGCTGTCGATGTCCGGCCGCTACGGGCATGCGCTGTACGCGGACCGGCCGGCCTTCAAGCTGGGCGACCTGCCGCGCACGGTGGGCATCGATGCCACGGCGTGGGAGGTGCTGGACGTGGTGGCGGTCGGCGGCCGGGACCGGACCTCCGACGACGTCGCCGTGGTCGACGCGCGCGGCCGGTGCGTGGGGGTCGTACGCCTCGCCGACCTGGTGCGGGCGCTGGCGGAGAGCCGGGTCGAGGAGGCGGCCGGTCTCAATCCGCTGACGCGGCTGCCCGGTTCGGACGTGATCACGAGTGAGGTGGACCGGCGGATCGCGGACGGGCGGACGTTCGCGCTGAGCTGGCTGGACATCGACCACTTCAAGCAGGTGAACGACGGTGCCGGTTTCGCCGCGGGCGACGAACTGATCCGTTCCCTGGGGCGGGCGCTCGCGCAGGCGGCCGCGGGCCACGCGCGCGTGGGCCACATCGGCGGGGACGACTTCCTCGTCCTGGCCGACGAGGAAGCGCTCGATCCGCTGGTGACCGCCGTGCTCGACACGTCCTGGTCCGTCGGCGGCCGGCCGGTCACCCTCTCGCTGGCGACCGTGGTGTGCGCTCCGGACAGCGTGCGGGACCACCGGCAGGCCGCCGCCCGGCTGGCTCCGCTGAAGCAGACGGCGAAGGCGCTGGCCGGGATGAGCTGGGTGCTCGGGCGCGCCGGGCTGCCCGGCCACGAGGTCCGGCGTGGCAGCTCGGCAGCGGCTCCGGCGCAGACCGGGTACGCGACGGCCGAGCCGGGATGACCAACCGCCGTGCCCGGCCCACCCGTTGGCGGCCTCCAGGGTGCGGTCCGGGCCGGGCCGCCCGCTGTCACCGTCGCCGTCGACAGCCTTGACGCCCCCGTGGCGCCGGTGAACACTTCCCGGTGTCAGCCGACATCGCCGTACATTCTCGGTGTTATCAGGCAATGCGCCATGGACTCGTCCTGTTCCTCGGCCTGCCGGGAGCGTAGGAATCGCTGTACGCGCGCGTGCCGCGCACCGGACCACGGCCCGCACCCCGGTCGGCGGGGGTGCGGGCCGTGCCGTGGCGTCGTGGCCCCGGTCAGCCGACGACCGCCCGGCGGCGGTCCGCGGCGTACTCCATGGCGTGTTCGACGACTCCGATGAGTACTTCCTTGACCGATTCCCGGTCCCGGGCGTCGGTCAGCAGGACGGGCACGTCATCGTCCAGGTCGAGGGCCTGACGCACGGCCTCCGCCGGGTAGCGGGCGGCGCCTTCGAAGCAGTTGACCCCGACGAGGAAGGGTATGGAGCGCCGCTCGAAGTAGTCGACGGCGGCGAAGCAGTCCTCCAGCCGGCGGGTGTCGGCGAGGACGACGGCGCCGAGCGCGCCCTCGGACAGCTCGTCCCACATGAACCAGAACCGTTCCTGCCCGGGCGTGCCGAAGAGGTACAGCACCAGGTCCTCGCGCAGGGTGATGCGGCCGAAGTCCATGGCCACGGTGGTGGTGTGCTTGGCTTCCACGCCACGCGTGTCGTCGACCGGCCGTCCGGCCTCGGTGAGCAGCTCCTCGGTGCGCAGCGGCCTGATCTCGCTGACCGCGCCGACGAGGGTCGTCTTGCCCACGCCGAAGCCGCCGGCCACCAGGATCTTGAGCGTGACGGGCTCGACCGGGGGCTTGCCGCGCTCAGAACGCCCGAAGATCATCGGTCTCTTCTCCTGCTCGCTGGGGGTCGGGCGACGGTCGGCCGTAGCCGCCGCCACCGGGGGTTTCGATGACGAGTACGTCGCCGGGACCGACGTCCGCGGAGCCGCTCCCGCCGAGGTCCGTGACCGTGCCGTCGGCTCGCTCCACCCGGTTGCCGCCGAGCGCTCCGGGCGCGCCGCCGGCCATGCCGTACGGGGGCACGCGGCGGTGCTGGGAGAGCGTGGAGACGGTCATCGGCTCGAGGACCCGGATACGGCGTACGGCGCCGTCGCCGCCGGGCCAGCGCCCGGCGCCGCCGCTCCCCGGGCGGACGGCGAACTCCTCCAGCCGGACCGGCAGCCGCCACTCCAGGACTTCCGGGTCGGTGAGCCGCGAGTTGGTCATATGGGTCTGGACGACCGCGGCGCCGGGAAAGCCGTCCCCGGCTCCGGATCCGGAGCCGACCGTCTCGTAGTACTGGTGGTTCTCGTTGCCGAAGGTGACGTTGTTCATGGTGCCGGAACCCTCGGCCTGGACCCCGAGCGCGGCGTAGAGGGCGCCGGTGATGGCCTGGGAGGTCTCGACGTTGCCCGCGACCACGGCGGCGGGCGGCTCGGGCGCGAGCATCGAACCGGGCGGGACGACGATGTCCAGCGGCCGCAGACAGCCGTCGTTGAGCGGGATGTCGTCGGCGACCAGGGTGCGGAAGACGTACAGGACGGCCGCGTTGACGACGGCGAAGGGGGCGTTGAAGTTGGTGGCCAGCTGTGCCGAGGTGCCGGTGAAGTCGATCGTCGCCCGGCGTTCGGCCCGGTCGACGCGGACGCGCACGCGGATGACGGCGCCCGCGTCGGTCTCGTAGGCGTAACTGCCGTCGCCCAGGGCGTCGATGACACGCCGGACAGCTTCCTCGGCGTTGTCCTGGACGTGCCGCATATAGGCCTGCACGACGTCGAGGCCGAACTCGGCGATCATGCGGCGGACTTCGTCGACCCCCTTGCGGTTGGCGGCGATCTGGGCGCGCAGGTCGGCGAGGTTGGTGCGGGGGTTGCGGGAGGGGTGGCGGGCCCCGGTCAGCAGGCGGTGGGTCTCCTCCTCGCGGAACCGGCCCCGCTCGGCGAGGAGCCAGTTGTCGAAGAGGACCCCCTCCTCCTCGATGGTGCGGCTGTGGGCCGGCATGGAGCCCGGGGCGATGCCGCCGATCTCGGCGTGATGGCCGCGGGAGGCCACGTAGAAGAGGATCCGCTGGTCACGCTGCGTGTCCGTCGCCGCGTCGGTGTCGAAGACCGGGGTGATCACGGTGACGTCGGGCAGGTGGGTGCCGCCGTGGTACGGGTCGTTGACCGCGTAGGTGTCGCCCGGCTGCATCGCGGTGCCGCGGCGACGGATGACCTCTTTCACGCTGGTGCCCATGGAGCCCAGGTGGACGGGGATGTGGGGGGCGTTGGCGACCAGGTTGCCGTCGGGGTCGAAGAGGGCGCAGGAGAAGTCCAGGCGTTCCTTGATGTTGACGGACTGGGCTGTGGACTCCAGCCGGGCACCCATCTGTTCGGCGATCGACATGAAGAGGTTGTTGAAGACCTCAAGCAGAACCGGGTCGGCTTCTGTGCCGAGATCGGAACTCTGCGTGACCGCCGTGCGTTCCACCACCAGATGCCCGTCGTCGGTCGCCACGGCCCGCCAGCCGTCGTCGACGACGGTCGTGGCACTGGCCTCCGTGATGATCGCGGGGCCGGTGACGGTCTCGCCGGGAGGAAGGGCCTCGCGGCGGTGGAGGGGTACGTCGCGCCAGGCGCCGCCGGTGTGCAGGCGGACGGTCTCGGGTGCGGCCGGCCGGCCCTGGTAGGGGGCGAGGGCGGACAGATCGGGGGGTGGGGTGATGCCGATGGCTTCGACGGAGAGGGCTTCGACGACGATCGGGCGGTCGAGGGTGAAGGAGTACGTGGCGCGATGACGTTCTTCGAAGGCCCGCTTCATGGTGTCGGGCTCGGTCAGCTCGACGGTGAGGGTGGTGTCGGTGCCGTCGTAGCGGAGCTGCGCGCGGCGGGTGACCTCGATGGTGTGCTGCGGGACGTCCTCGGCGGCGAGTTCCGCGCGTGCGGCGGCCTCCAGCTCGTCGGCGGTCTGGCGGATGCCGGGCATGGCGGCGGCTTCCAGGGGCGCTTCGACGGACTGTTCGCGCATGGCCGTGGTGTCCGCGAGACCGATGCCCAGCGCGGACAGGACGCCCGCCATGGGCGGTACCAGGACGGTGCGGATGCCGAGCGACTCGGCGACCCGGCACGCGTGCTGGCCGCCCGCGCCGCCGAAGGTGGTCAGCGCGTAGCGGGTGATGTCGTGGCCCTTCTGGACGGAGATCCGCTTCACGGCGTTGGCGATGTTGGCGACGGCGATCTGGAGGTAGCCCTCGGCGACCTGCTCCGGGGTGCGGTCGTCGCCGGTCTGCCGGTGGATGTCGTCGGCGAGGGCGGCGAACCGGTCGCGGACGAGGGCGGTGTCCAGGGGCTGGTCGCCGCCGGGGCCGAAGACCGCAGGGAAGTGGGCGGCCTGGATGCGGCCGAGCATCACGTTGGCGTCGGTGACGGTGAGCGGGCCGCCCGCGCGGTAGCAGGCGGGGCCCGGGTCGGCGCCGGCCGAGTCGGGGCCGACCCGGTAGCGGGAGCCGTCGAAGTGCAGCACGGAGCCGCCCCCGGCGGCGACGGTGTGGATGTCGAGCATCGGGGCGCGCAGCCGGACGCCCGCGATCTGCGTGGTGAAGACGCGCTCGTACGCGCCGGCGAAGTGCGAGACGTCGGTGGAGGTGCCGCCCATGTCGAAGCCGATGACGCGGTCGAAACCGGCGCGCTGCGACATCCGGGCCATCCCGACGATGCCCCCGGCCGGCCCGGAGAGGATGGCGTCCTTGCCGCGGAACCGCCCGGCCTCGGTCAGCCCGCCGTTGGACTGCATGAACATCAGCCGGACACCGTGGAGTTCGTCGGCGACCTGGCGCACGTAGCGGCGCAGGACGGGCGAGAGGTAGGCGTCCACGACGGCGGTGTCCCCGCGCGGCACCACCTTCATCAGCGGGCTGACCTCGCTGGACAGCGAGATCTGCGGAAAGCCGGTGCGGGCGGCGAGTTCGCCGACGGCGCGCTCGTGGCCGGGGTACAGATGGCTGTGCAGGCAGACGACGGCGACCGCGCGGATCCCGTCGTCGTACGCCTGCCGCAGCGGGCCCGCGAGGGCGTCGAGGTCGGGTGCGCGCAGGACGGTGCCGTCGGCGGCGACGCGTTCGTCCACCTCGATGACGCGCTCGTGCAGCAGCTCGGGCAGTTCGATGCGGCGGGCGAAGATCTGCGGGCGGTTCTGGTAGGCGATGCGCAGCGCGTCGCGGAAGCCGCGGGTGACGATCAGCAGGGTGCGCGCGCCCGTGCGTTCCAGCAGTGCGTTGGTGGCGACCGTGGTGCCCATGCGGACGGCCTCGACGGGCTCCGGGGAGCCGTCGAGGAGTGCGCGTACCCCGGCGACGGCCGCGTCGGCGTACCGTGCCGGGTTGTCGGACAGCAGTTTGTGCGTGAGCAGCCGGCCGTCCGGGCGACGCGCGACGACATCGGTGAAGGTGCCGCCGCGGTCGACCCAGAACTGCCAGCCTGTCACGTCACTACTCCGCTTCCGCGCCGGTCACAGCGCCCGCAGGCCGTTGATCACGTCGCGCAGAATACTCTCGTCCGGCAGTTCGGCCGGAGGCACCGGGCGCGTCACATGGACGAGTTCCGCGTGCACCAGGTCGCCGATGAGCACACGGACCACACCGATGGGCAGGTCGAGTTCCGCGGCGAGTTCGGCGACCGACTGCGGGGCGTCCCGGCACAGCCCGACGATGTCCACGTGCTCGGGGGACAGCGTCGGGTCCTTTTCCGGGTCGTCGGCGTCGGGTTCCGTGACGACCACCGCGATCACGTCGAGGCGGTGCTGGGCCGGACTGGTGGTGCGGCCGCGCGTCATGGCATAGGGGCGGACGACCGGTCCGGCGTCGTCGTCGAACCAGTGGCTGCTTCCCTGACCGTCTCCGCTCATGCCATCCCACTACCCGCCTGCGGGCAGATCGGTGCGCGGAGCGGTGCCGAGATGCACGCCGACCCTCTTGACCAGCAGTGTCATCTCGTAGGCGACCTGGCCGACGTCGGAGTCGGCGTCCGAGAGGACCGCCAGGCAGCTGCCGTCGCCGGCGGCGGTGACGAACAGGAAGGCGTCGTCCAGCTCGACGACCGTCTGCCGCACGCTCCCCGCGTCGAAGTGCCGGCCGACGCCCTTGGCCAGGCTGTGGAAGCCGGAGGCGACGGCGGCCAGATGCTCACTGTCCTCCCGGCTCAGGTCCCTGGACACCCCCGTGGGCAGACCGTCGCCGGACAGGACGACGGCCTTGCGGATGCTGGCGACCCGGTCCACCAGCTCGTCGAGCAGCCAGTTCAGTTCTCCCTTGTCGGTCGCCGTGTGGCCGGTGGCCCTCGGTTCGGTCATCGACCGTCCCCCTTAGTCGTTCCTTGTGCTGTGCCGTTCCTGGCGCTGTCGCCCGCGGCGTTCTCCTCCCGGCCGCGCTGCCAGCCGCGCTGGAGCGAGGCCATTCGGCTGCGGACCTCGTCGGCGTCGCGGTCGGCGGCCGGCTCCGCCGACCGCTGTGCGCGCCGCTCGGTGTCCTGCTTGAGCTGCGGAGCCAGGCTGGCCTGCCGTACGCGCCGCGGCAGCGGCCCGGTGGCCGGGTCCGCTCCGGCGCCGGTGGGCGGCGTGGTGTCGCCGGCAGGCGAGGTCGTGTCGCCCGCGGGCGGGGCGGTGCCGCCGTGCTGCGGGCCGGTGCCGTCCCGGCCGGGGCCGCCCGGGGCGGGCTCGGGGCGGGTGCGCCGGGGCAGCGGCGGTGCCTCGGGCGTCTCGTGGGCGCCGTCGGCCGAGGAGGCGTCGTGTTCCTCGGTCCGGCCGGAGAGTCCGGCGGGGCGCCGGGAGGGCGTACCGCGGCGGCGGGCGGGCAGCGGGGCGAGTCCGCCGGTCTCGGGTTCGCGGGGGCCGTCGCCGGGCCGCGGTTCCGTCTCGTCCCGGCGGGAGCGCTGGTCGGTGACGGGCCTGCCGTGCGAGCTGACCAGCTTGGGCGTCTGCCGGCGGGGCAGGGGGACGGGGCCGCGGTCACCGGTTCCGTACCGCGCCGGGCGGTCGGTCGCCCGCGGGGCCGGCGCAGGATCGCCGGTCTCGTCCTCGGGCTCGTCCGTGGCCTGGTCGGCGGCGCGGGAGAGGGGACGGCGCGGGCGGAACAGCCCGCCGCGCTCGCTGTCCTCGTCGGTCAGTGCGCCGGGGAAGTCGTCGATGGCGTCGAGATCGACGGGCGCCTCCAGCTCGACCGGGCCGTCGAGCAGGGAGGTCGGCAGGCCGGGCAGCCGCAGCGGCGTGCGGGAGCCGGCAGGCCGGTCCGCCGTCCGGTCGCCGCCCTTCGCCGGGCGGTCCCGGTCGAGCCGGAAGCCGGTCCCGTTGGTGTCCGGGACGTCGTCGGTGAGCAGCGCGTCGGGGATGAAGACGACGGCGGTGGTGCCGCCGTACGGCGACGGCTGGAGGGAGACCCGGACGTTCTGCCGCTGGGCGAGCCGGCTGACGACGAACAGCCCGAGGCGGTCGGTGTCGGAGAGTTCGAACTCGGGGGTCTCGGCGAGGCGCAGATTGGCCTCCAGCAGTGCCTCGGCGGTCATCCCGAGACCCCGGTCGTGGATCTCCAGGGTGAAGCCGTTGGCGACCCGTTCACCGATCACCTGGACGGCCGTGTGCGGGGGCGAGAAGACGGTGGCGTTCTCCAGCAGCTCGGCGACGAGGTGGGTCAGGTCGGCGACGGCCGGGCCGGTGACGGCGACCCGGGCGAGCCGGCGGACCTCGATGCGCTCGTAGTCCTCTACCTCGGCGACGGCGGCCCGGACCACGTCCATCAGCTGGACGGGGCGCCGCCACTGCCTCGACGGTGCGGCGCCGGAAAGGATCACCAGGCCCTCGGCGTGCCGGCGCATACGGGTGGTCAGATGGTCCAGGCGGAACAGATCGGCGAGTTCGTCGGTGTCCTCGGTCCGGCGTTCCATGGTGTCGAGCAGTGTGAGCTGCTTGTGCAGCAGCACCTGGCTGCGCCGGGCGAGGTTGACGAAGACCTCGGCGACCCCGGCCCGCAGCTCGGCCTGTTTCACGGCGGCCTCGACGGCGGCACGCTGGAGCGTGTTGAGCGCCTGGCCGACCTCGCCGATCTCGTTCTTGTCGTACTCCAGGCGCGGAACCTCGGTCTCGACGTCGACCTGTTCCCCCGCGGAGAGCCGGCGCATCACGCTGGGCAGCCGGACCCCGGACGCCTCGTGCGCCTCCAGGCGCAGCTGCCGCAGATCGCGGATGAGGACGCGGCCGATCCGTACGGAGAGGAGGATGGACAGCAGGACGGCGACCAGACCGAGCAGGCCCGCGACGGCGGCCTGTGCGATGACGCCCATGGCCACCGAGCGCATACGGTCCTGGAAGCGGTCGGTGGCCTGATCATCCAGGGTGCCGAGTCCGGCGAGCGTGCCCGCCGCGGCGGAGTCCCAGCGCCGGGCGGTCAGTTCGCGGGGCGCGCCGGAGTCCATGCCGGTGATGCTGCGCTCGGCCGCGCGCAGCGGGGCGGTGGTGGCGTTGCCCCAGAAGCGTTCGTAGCGCTCCCGCTCCGAGTCGGGCAGCAGCGGCAGGCTGATGTCGTAGATCAGCGTGCGCTGGGCGACCAGGCCGGAGATGGCGCGGGTCTCGTCATGGGTGAGCCGGCCGACGACGAGGGAGGAGCCGAGCAGGGCGTCCTCGCGGGAGAGCAGTTCGCGGGCGCGGATCAGGGAGACCAGGGAGCGGGCCTGGCGGTCCATCGTGACGTCGTCGGGGCTGTCGAGGTCGTCGAGCACCGCGAAGCAGGGGTCGACGAGGTGGTTGTACTGGTCGAAGGCCTGGGCGCGGGTGACCGTGCCCTGCTCGACGTTGCGGCGCAGGGAGTCCAGGCCGTCGAAGGCGTCCAGGACGGCGGCCAGGCGCTCGGTGTCGCCGGCGCCGAGGCCGCCGAAGATGTCGTGGTCCTTGATGTTCGTGCGCAGGGTGGTGATCGCCCGGTCGGTGGCGGTGCGGGTGCGGTGCAGCGCGGAGAGGGCGTCGGCGGCCCGCGGGTCGGCGAGATAGACCAGGGTCTGGCGGCGCTCCTGCTGAAGGACGCGGACGGTGTCCTCGGTGGGATAACCGATCTCCTGGACGACGTCGGACACATGGAACAGCTGGGCGACGTCGCGGCCCGTGAGGACCGTGGCGAAGCCCCAGATCGCGGTCAGGCACACCAGGGGCACGAGAAGCAGCGCCACGATCTTCCGGCGGATCGACTTCCCGCGAAACCGCATGGCCTCCCCCAGCTCGCCCCCCGCCGGCCCGGGGGTGTCATGTGCGTCAACAAACGGCGCGAGCCTACTACCGCCTCACAGATAACTCGAAGACATGTCCGGAGGCTGAACTTCCGCACCGGCGGCGAGAGATGGCGAGTTGTCCGGGCATTGCGGGAGATTGCCCCCGTGATTCGGCTGCCCGTCACCGGGCCGATGCCGCCGTCAGTTTGGCTGGTTGGCTGGTTTTTTTCGGCGGTCGGGAATCTTCGGGGCATCCCGTTCGTCGTTCTGTACGGGAAATGGGGGCGGAATGGGCCACAGGAGCCGCATCCCGCACCCCGGCGGCGTAAAACTGCGCAAGCCGGGCAGCCACTGGGGAGTCGGGGCCTGCGGGCGCCGGGGCAAGCGGTCTGTCGGCGGTGGGGAGTGACACGGTGATGGGCACGGCGGAGCGGCGCAGGGCGCCCGGGAAGAGCGTGGCGGACCGCTCGGCGCGAGGGGGCCATGAGATGCCGGACCGCGGCATTCCGGCGCCGCAGCGCGCCAGGGAGTCCGCCGGGACCGAACAGCGGCAGAGCTACCGACCGTTGTGGATCGAGGAGCCCGCGAAACGGCACCCGCTGCCGGACCCGGTGCGTACGGCGGCGGTGCGCGCGGTCCTGGTCATCTCGGTGACGCTGATCCAGGCGATGGTCGCGTTCCTGTGCACGATGGCCGACTCCTGGCTGGCGTTCCCCATGGTGGTCAGCAGTGTGGCGAGCACCGTGGTGGCCACGTGGTCGGTGGTCGACGTATGGGTGACCCGCCAGGTCTGGAACCAGCGGTACGGCGTGGTCTCCGAGCCGAGCAGCACGGCCCGGGCGCTGCGGCGCGAGCGGCGGGCCCGCCGGCGCCAGGAGCAGGCGGCCCTGCGGGAGCAGGAGCGGATACGCCGACGGGGCGGTGCGGGGCAGCTGTCGCACTCCTGAGGCCGCCCCCAGGGGCTCGGCTCCCGCCGGTGAGGGCCGGCGGGACCCGAGAAGGGCGCGGTGCGTCCGACATACCTCAGGACGCGGTGGGTGCCGGCCTCTTGAACATCCGGGTGGCCGTGATCTCGCTGTGCACCGCTTCTCCGGCCTGGGGTTGCTGCGGCAGACCGGGCCGGAGGTGTTCCTCCACGCTGATGTACTTCAGGCCCGCCCTGAGGTCGGCGTCGTTGCGCAGCCGGATGACCAGCGGGAACTCGGCGAGCGCGGTCGTGTCGAACAGGCCGGTGGTGTACAGGAGCTGCACGCCCAGTGCGTCGGACACGGCCCGCTGGAGTTCCAGCAGGTAGGTCGCGTTGGCGCGGCCGATCGGGTTGTCCAGGAACAGGGTGCCCGCGTGGCGGTGCTTGTCGCGGCCCCGGTCATTCGAGCGCAGGGCGGCCATCGTGCAGTACAGGGCGATGGCCGCGGTGAGCAGCTGGCCGCCCGAGAAAACATCACCCATCTGTCCGACGGGGACCCGCTCGGCGCGCAGTACGGCGTCCGGCTTGAGGATCTCCACGGCCACGCCCTTGGGTTCGAGGGCCGCGGCGACTCCGCGCAGCAGCAGGGACATGCCGTCCCGGCGCAGGTCGGAGTTCTTCTTCACGGCCGCGCGGGTGGCGTCGTCGATGACCTCGCCGAGCCGCTCGGTGAGCGTGGCCTGGTCGGGTTCCTCGAAGCGGATGCGCAGGAACTCCTGCCCGGACCACTCGCCGAGGCCCTCGGGCAGCCGGGAGAGGCGCTGGGCGGAGCGCAGCGTCGCCAGTGAGGTCTCCACGAGTCCGCGCAGCCGGTCCACGATCGAGTCGCGGTTGCGCTCCAGCTGGGCCAGCTCGTCGGTGAGGACACGCAGGCGCGGCGCGAAGGCGTCCGCCCACTTCTGGGCGTGCTCGGGCAGCGCGGAGGCGGGCAGTTCACGGATCTGCTGCCGGGCGGGGGTGCGGACCTGCTCGTACCGCGTGGAATTGGCGTGCCGGACGAGGACGTCGCTCGCCTCGCGTACGGCCGCCTCGGCGGCGGACAGGTCGGCGGCGCAGCCGCGCAGCGAGCGGCGGGCCTCGGCGGCGGAGTGCCGGGCCTCCTCCAGGGTGCCGGGGTAGGGCTCCGGCTCCTCCTGCTCCTCCTCCGGGGTGTGCTCGCGCAGCAGGTCGCGGAGCATGGCGGCGATCTCGTCGAAGCCGCCGGCCGCGTCCTCGGCGGCCCGGTGGGCGTCCAGCAGCTCCGTGTGCGCCTCGCGGGCCTCGGCCACCGCCTCGGTGCGGGTGGCGAGTTCGGCGGTGGCGGTGCGCAACAGGGCCTGGGCGTGTTCGGCGTCGCGCGGGAGCAGTTCCTCGGGCAGCTCGGTGTGCGCCTCGCCGTCCTCGGGCGCGAGCCGCTCGGCCTCGCCGCGCAGCCGGCCGAGCTGCTCGCTGGCGGTCGACACACGGGTCTCCAGGAGCTGCACCAGCTCCTCCGCGCGCGCGGCGGCGGCCTGCCGGGACGGCCCGTCGGAGCCGTCGGGCGATTCGAGCAGCTGCTCGGCGCGGGTGCGGACCTTGTTGCTGAGCCGGTCCAGTTCGGCGCGGGCGGCGCTCTCGTCGCTCTCCGCGCGGGCCTGTTCGGCACGCAGGTCGGCGCCGACGCCGACCTTCTCGTACACCTGGGAGGCGGCCCGGTAGGCCTCGCGGAGGGCGGGCAGGGAGGCCTTGGGGGCGTCGCCCTCGGGCTCGGGCAGGTCGTCGGGGGCGCCGGCGATCTCGGCGCGCTCGGCGCGCAGGGCGCGCGCGGTACGGCGGGCGTCGTCGGCGGCGCGCTGGGCGGCGCGGCGGTCCTCGTCGGCGGCCCGGGCTCGCTCCAGGCAGGACTGGGCGCGGGCCTCGGACTCGGTGGCCTCGTCGGCGAGTTCGCGCAGCCGGGCCTGCCAGCCCGCGCGCTCGCGGAGCCGGAAGGCGAGGCCGGCGAGGGCGTCGGCGGCGCGCCGGGCCTTCTGTGCGGTCTCCTGCCGTTCGTCCCGGATCTGTGCGGCCTCGGCGGCGGCTTCGTCGGCCTCGGCGCGCAGGGTGCGTGCCTCGGCCAGCTCGGCCTCGGCCTCCTCGGCGAACGCGCGTGCCTCCTGGGCGGTTGCGGCCAGTTCGGTGAGGCGTCCGGCGGGGCAGCCGGTGCGCCAGGAGGTGAGCCGGGCGGCCAGTTCGCGGTCCTTGCCGAGGCGGGCGGCCAGGGCGCGGATCTCCTCGTCGCGCTCGGTGGCCCGCACGCGCAGGGCCTGCCGCTCCTCGTCGGCGGCGTGCTCGTCGTGCATGGCCGGGTTCGGCGGCACCAGGAAGACGTCGCCCGAGGCCGCGTCCGCGGCCGGGGCGGGGGCGAGCAGGGCGGCGGCCGTGCCGACCGCGACGGCGGAGCGGGGCAGCAGGGCGGCGTCGCCGAGCGCCTCGCGGGCCCGCGCGTGGGTGTCCGGGTCGGTGATGATCACGCCGTCGACCAGTTCGGGCCGGGCGGCGAGCACCCGTGCGTGGTCGGCGGGGTCGACGGCCTGGGCGAGGTAGCGCCAGCCGGGCAGCGCCGGGATGCCGTGCTCGCCGAGGAACTCGACGGTGGCCAGCACGTCCGGGCCGGGCGGCAGCAGCCCGCCGTCGCCGAGGGCGCCGAGGATCCGGGCGTCGTCGGCGGCGGCCGTACGCAGTTCGAAGAGGTGCCGTTCGGCGGTCGTGACGGCGTCGTCGAGCAGTTCGCGCAACTCGTCGGCGAACCGGTCGAGCTCTTCGGGGGTGAGGGAGCCCTCGGTGGTGGCGGTGGCCGGCGCGGTACCGCCGGCGTCCTCCGTCCTGGGCGCGGGCACGGCCACGCGCGCGGGTGCGCCCGGCAGGCTCAGCAGCTCGGCGAGGCGCTCCTCGGCGGCCAGTGCCTCGGCCAGGCGGCGCTCGGCGTCGTAGGCGCGTGCGGCGGCGGTCGCCGCGTCGGCCGCGCGGGCCGCGGTCAGCTCGGCGCGGGACTCCGCGGCGGCCGCTTCGCGCGCGTGCTCGGTGGCCTTGCGGGCGGCCTCGCGGGCGAGGTCCCAGGCGGCCACGGCGGTCTTCTCGGCGTCGCTGGCGGCGAGCGCGGCCCGGGCCGGGTCGGCGTCCGGGGCGCTGTCGTCGAGCCAGCCCGCGCGGACCGCCTCGGCGGTCTCCTGCTCGACCTCGGCGAGGCGCTGGCGCAGGTGCCCAACCTCGCTGCGGGCGCGCTGTGCCTCGGTGGCGGCGGTGGTGGAGTCCCGGTAGGCGGAGTCGCTGACCTCCTGGAGGGCGGCGGACCGCTCTTCCTCCTCGTTGGCGAGGTTCTCGGCGCTCCCGGCGGCGGCGTGCAGGGCCCGTACGAGGTCCACGGCGGCCTTGGCGCGGGCGGCGAGCGCGGGGGCCGCGTCCCGTTCGGCCTCCTGGATGGCGGCGGACACGCGCGCGACCCGGTCGGCGGCGGCGCGGTGGCGCAGCACGGCCTCGGCGGCCTGCCAGGCGGAGTGCAGGGTGCGGGCGTCGGCCAGCTCGCGCTTCTGCGCGGCGGCGGCCTTCTCCGCGGCGGCGAGCGCCAGCGAGGCGTGCCGGAAGGCGAGTTCGGCGGCGATCAGGGCGCTGCGCTCACGGGCGCCCTCGGAGTGCGTGACGGTGTACGCGGCGGCGGTGACCCGCTGGGCGAGGTCGGCGGCCCGGACCCGCTCCTGCACGGCCCGGGCGGACAGCCGCCGGGCCAGGGTGCGGGTACGGCGCTCGGCGGCGCCGTGCACGTCACGCGCGCGTGAGCGGGCTTCCGCGGCCTCCACGATCCGCCCGAGCAGATCGGCCGACCCGGCGGTGAAGTCCCGTTCGGCGATCAGTTCGGCGCGTCGGCCGAGCTTGTTGCCGAAGCCGCTGACGAGGTCAGCGAGGCCGTCGGTGTCGCGGGTGTCGGTCACCGCGCGCAGCAGCAGGTCGGTGAAGTCGGAGTCCTTCTTGACCGCGAAGAGACCGGCCGCCTCGCCCTCGTCGGCGTTCATCTCCCGCTGGTAGCGGAAGAGTTCGGGGTCGAGGCCGAGCTCGCCGAGGTGTTCGGTCCAGCGCTCGTGGATCTCCTCCCAGTGCACCTCCAGGTGCGGGTAGGCCTTGCCGGCCTCCATGAGGGCGTCGCGGAAGCCCTTCATGGTGCGGCGGCGGCCCTGCGCGCCCGAGGTGCCCTCGACGGGCGGCCGTACGGCGGTGGACTCGGCGACGGGCAGGTTGTCCAGGCTGAGCCCGGGGCCGGGCCGGAAGGAGTACCAGGCCTCGGCGAACTTGCGCGGGTCGTTGGAGACCTGCCGGCCGCGCCACTCGCTGACCTTGCCGACGACCACGCACTCGCCGGTCTGCACGTGCTGCCATTCCAGCGCCACATGGCCGCAGTCGTCGGCGAGCAGGAACTTGCGCAGCACGCCGGAGCTGGCGCCGCCGAGGGTGTTGCGGTGGCCGGGCAGCATCACCGAGAAGATCAGCTTGAGCAGGACGGACTTGCCGCCGCCGTTCTCCAGGAAGAGCACGCCGGCGGGCGCGGGCCGGCGCGGCGGCCCCGACGGCTCCTCCTCGAAGAACTCCGCCTGCGTGGGCGCCGGGTCGGGCACGGGTGCGCCCACGCCCCGCAGGTCAAGCACGGTGTCGGCGTAGCGCGCACCGGCGGGCCCGATGGAGTAGAGGCGGACCCGGGACAGCTCGTACATGGCGGACTCTCGTAAGTCTGGTGAAAGGTGCGGTGGTTCGGGGATCTGCTGAGCCGGCGCTCAGGAGTGGAACGGCAGCCCGGCGTCGGCCACCAGTTCCAGGTCCTCGGTGTCCTCGGCGGGCAGCAGGCTGGCCGTGCCGTCGGTCACCGGGACCACGCCCAGGTCCAGCAGTTCGGTCAGCGCGGCGCTGCCGGCCAGGTCACGGACCTGGAGCTGGTAGCGGGCGGTGGTGCGGTAGGTGCCGCCGTGGTCGTCGCCGGTGCGCTGGAGGAAGCCCGAGTCGGTGAGGAAGGCGAGGGCCTTGGCCACGATGCCGGTGGTGGAGGCGGCCGGCCGGCGGGCGTCCTTGGTGGCGCCGGTGGCACTCCGTCTGGCCCAGATCCGCCAGGCGGCCTCCAGACCGGGGGCGTCGGTGGCCGGGTCGGTGTTCTCGCCCTGTTCCTCGGCACGCTCCTCCAGGCGGCGGCAGGCCTGCCGGACGAAGGCGTCGACGCCGTTGACCGTGACCCGGCCGATGTAGGTGTCGTCGGCCAGGTCCTCGGGGCGCGGGAAGGCCAGCGCGGCGACGGCGAGGTGGGCGAGTCCGTGCAGGAAGCGGTCGCTGGAGTCGGCGGCGGTGCGACGCGCGTAGTCGCCCATGCGGACGGCGAACACCGAGTCCTCGGCGGCCGTCACGGCCATGCCCGCGCGCGGGGACACCTCCAGCACGACGAGTCCCAGCCCGGCGGCGACGGCGTCGGCGAGGCGCGCGAACGCCGGGTCGTCGCGGTAGCGGCGCAGCAGCTCGGTGTACTCCTGGTCGCGCGCGGGCTGCAACTTGGGTTGCAGCCCGAAGGCGACGAGCCGCGCCGCGTCGGCGGCGTCGGCGGGGGTGACGGCGGCGGATGCCGACGGGGCCGGGGGCTCCGTGTCACTCCACTCGACGTGCTCGCTCACGGTTGGGACTCCTTGTCGCGTTCTCGGGTGCTCATGCTGCTTCCGTCCGGTCGGCCGCCATGCCCGCCGCGTCCAGCAGGGCCGTGCCCACGATCAGATCGGCGCCGCCGAAGTCGGGGTCGTCCAGCTCGGTGCCGTCGTCCACGGCGAACAGCAGCTTCTCCTCGCCCTGCCGGTAGGCAGTGCCCACGGCGGGGCTGGCCGCGTGGATCGCCAGCAGGGCGACCAGGTAGGCGAGGTCGAAGCCGCCGGACGCGCGCGCCTCGGCCAGCAGGCCGGACAGTCTGCGCGGCGCGTCGGCCGGCAGGTCGAGCAGTTCCTTCGCCGCGGCAAGCTGCTCCTCGCTGAAGCGGCTGTCGTCCGGCGTCGCGATCAGGTCTGGCTCGGGCATCTCGGCGCCCAGGTGCTCGCGCTCCACGGGTGGGGTGAGCAATATGCCGACGAGGTCCGCCACCCGCACGGACACCGGCGTCCGCAGCCCGGTGCCGTGTGCGAAGAAGGCGTCCGTGACCCGGATCGCCTGCTCCACGGGCAGGGGCAGCACCGGCGCGAGCAGATGGCCGTAGAGGTCGGTGCCGGAGGTCGTGGTCGGTGTGGCGAAGGCCTGCCGGTCCTGTTCCGCGCGGAACAGCGGGCCCGCCTCCAGCAGGCGCGACTGGAGCTGGGTGTGCCGCCGGATGCAGTCCTTGACGATGTCGACCAGTTCGGCGGCGCGGCGCTTGTGCTCGGGCTCCTCGGTCTCGTCGCGGGCCTTGCGGATGTTGGTGAGGATCGCGTTCTCGTGGCGGTAGCGCTCGGCGACGTGGTCCAGGGCCTCGGCGATCATGTCGGGCACGGTGTTGAGCCAGTCCACGGCGCGGACGTTGCGCCGGGTGGCCTCCAGGGCCCGGCGCAGGGTCTCGGAGTACTGGACGGTGCGGTAGCGGGCCTGTTCCGCGGCGAGCTGGGCGTCGGCGAGCCGGCCTCGGCTGATCAGCACCTCCAGCTTGACCTCGGCGGCGATCTGGGCGCTGGTGACGTCGGTGTCGAGGGCGCCGACGAGGACGTTGACCGCCTCGTCCGTGGTGCGCAGATAGACCGTGCCGCCGGGGCCCGGGACCTCCTCGATCAGCTTGAAGTCGTAGTCCCGGCGGACATAGGTGCCGTCGGGCGCGAAGGTGCCGTACACCGCGCGGAAGCCCCGGTCGACGCTGCCGACGTTGATCAGGTTCTCCAGGACCCAGCGGGCCACCCGCTCGTGCTCGGCGGCGGGGCGGTGCGGGGCCTGGGCGGCGATGCGCGGGACGAGGCGGGCGACGATCTGCTCGTGGTCGGCGCCGGTGTCGAAGTCCATGTTGAGGGTGACGAGGTCGATGGCGGCCAGCGCCACTTCGGCCATGCCGTACACCGAGTACTCGCCGGCCAGGTTGGCCTTGCGCGCGTCCAGGTCGTGCAGCGGCGCGGTGCAGGCGAGCGCGCGCAGCCGGCGCGCCAGCCCCTCGTCGGCCGCGGGGCCCAAAGCAGGGCGCGGCGCCGCGCTGAGCTGGGGCGGAGCGCTGTCCGTCGATGCAGGCGAAGTCACGGTGCACAGCCTAGGTCCTGGGTCTGACATCCACCCAAACGACGCAGGACGGCTCGGCCGGGAGGCCGGGGAGCGCGGCGGTTCTGCGGGTACGGACCGCCCGCGGCGGGGCGGCGCCGCATGAGGCGCCTACGGCGGGACGCGGGAAGCGCCTACGGCATGCCCTCTTCGCCGACCCGCCTGCGGTACACCTCCACGATCCGCTCCAGCGAGTCCGTGAGATAGGTCGCGAGCAGCCGCTCCGCCTCGGCGCGGTCCCCGGTCTCGAGCACCTGGAGGATCCGGCGGTTGCGGGCGAGGTAGGGCTCGTGCAGCCGGCGGGGGTCGTCCACCACGTGGAAGGCCAGCCGCAGCTCGGCGAAGACGCTGCGCATCAGCTCGTCGGTGCGTTCGCTGCCGGCGAGGGCGACCAGCTCCTGATGGAAGTGGATGTTGGCCGTGCCCATCGCTTTCCAGTCGTGTTCGACGGCCGCCTGCTCCCCTTCGGCCACCGCCGCGGCGAGCCCCTGGAGCGGGTACGGCGGCTCCCCCAGCCCCCGGACCACGGCGCACTCGACCAGGGCGCGGGTGCGGTAGATGTCCTCGACGTCCTCGACGGTCAGCACCCGCACGAACACGCCCCGGTTGAGCTCGTGGACGAGCAGGCGTTCGTGGGTGAGCAGCCGGAAGGCCTCGCGCAGGGTGTTGCGGGAGACGCCGAGCGCCCCGCCGATGCCGTCCTCCGACAGCCGGGTGCCGGGCGGGAAGTATCCGTCGGCGATGCGGCTCCTGAGGATGTCCGCAACCCGCTCCGCCGTGCTGGTACGCCCCAGGAGAGCGCGGTCGTCGGCCAGTCCCGTCAGCTGCTCTGCCATGCCCGGAATTCAATCGCAGACCCCGGAACGAAACAACGCGGGTATTGAAGGATCGTTGAACGATCCTCTACGGTGCTCGGCACGGTCCTGGTTCCGTACGGCAACTGCTCACCCCCCGCACCCTCCGTCCCCCTTCTGCGAGGTGCCCATGAGCACGACCCCTCCCCCACCGGCCCTCAACTCCGACCCGCTCCCGGGCAAGGGCGAACGCGCCGCGGAAGACGGCGCGTTCGGCTGGCTGCGCGCCCTCGGTCCGCGCGGACGACGCGCGTTCGCCGGAGCTTTCGGCGGATATGCCCTGGATTCCTACGACTACTTCACGCTGCCGCTCAGCATGGTGGCGCTCGCGGCCTCCTTCCGCCTGGACAGCGCCCAGACCGGGCTGTTCACCACCGTCACGCTGGTGGTCTCGGCGGTCGGCGGCGCCCTGGCCGGTGTCGTCGCGGACCGGGTGGGCCGGGTCCGGGCCCTGATGATCACCGTGGCCACCTACGCCGTCTTCACCGTGGCCTGCGGCTTCGCGCCCACCTACGAGACGCTGCTGGTCTTCCGCGCCCTGCAAGGACTCGGGTTCGGCGGCGAGTGGGCGGTCGGGGCGATCCTGGTCGCCGAGTACGCGTCCGCGCGCCACCGGGGCCGCACGCTCGGCGCGGTGCAGAGCTCCTGGGCGGTCGGCTGGGCGCTGGCGGCGGTCGTCTACACGCTGGTCTTCTCCTTCGTCGGCCAGGACCTGGCCTGGCGGGTGATGTTCTGGACGGGCGCACTGCCCGCGCTGCTCCTGGTCTGGCTGCGCCGCCGGGTGCATGACGCCCCCACCGCGGTGGCGGCACGCGAACAGGACCCGGCGCGGGGCTCCTTCGCGGCGCTCTTCCGGCCGGACCGGGCGGGCGCCCCGGGCCTGCTGCGCACCACGGTCTGCGCGAGTCTGCTGTCCACCGGTGTGCAGGGCGGCTACTACACGCTGGCCACCTGGGTGCCGACCTATCTGAAGTCCGAGCGCGGCCTGTCGGTCGTCGGCACCGGCGGCTATCTGACCTTCCTGATCTCCGGCGCGTTCCTGGGCTACCTGACCGGCGGCCACCTCACCGACCGGCTCGGCCGGCGGAACAACATCTGGCTCTTCGCCCTGCTGTCGGCCGTGTGTGTCCTGGCCTACGCGAACATCCCGCACGGCGCCGACACCCTGCTGCTGGTGCTGGGCTTCCCGCTCGGCTTCTGCATGTCGGCCATCTTCAGCGGCTTCGGCTCCTATCTGAGCGAGCTGTACCCGACGGCGGTGCGCGGCACCGGTCAGGGCTTCACGTACAACACGGGCCGCGCGGTGGGCGCCGTGTTCCCGACGCTGGTGGGCTTCCTGGCCGACAGCTGGGGCGTGGGCGGCGCGCTGGTGTTCGGTGCGCTCGGCTACGGCCTCGCGGCGCTGGCCCTGCTCGGGCTGCCGGAGACGCGCGGGAAGGAGCTGGCATGACCCGGCCGCAGGGTACCGAGGACCGGCCCGTCTGCGCCGTCGACGCGCACGCGCACGCGTGGAGCCCGAAAACGGCGCGGGCCCGGTTCCGCGACGGGCTCACGGGCCCGACGGCCGGGGTGGCGGCGGGCCACACGCAGGCCAACCTGATCGCCGTACCGGCCGACTGGGCCTACGACATGCTGCTGTTCTGCCAGCGCAATCCCAAGCCCTGCCCGGTGCTCGACGTCACGGACGCCGGCTCCCCCGCGACCGTTCTCGCCGAGGGCGCCGATCTGCGCACCGATCTGCCCCGCTACCGGGTGTGGCAGGACGGCGAGCTGGCCGAGGAGCCCACGGACGTGCGGGCCCACTGGCGGGACGACCTGGTGTCCTTCCTGATCGGGTGCAGTTTCACCTTCGAGTGGGCACTGAGCCGGGCCGGGGTGCCGATCCGCCATGTCGAGCAGGGCCGCAACGTGCCGATGTACGTGACCGGCCGGGAGTGCCGGGCGGCGGGCCGGCTGCGCGGGCCGATGGTGGTGTCCATGCGGCCGGTGCCGCCGGAGCATCTGCGGGCCGCGATCCGGGAGAGCAGCCTGCTGCCGGCCGTGCACGGCGGCCCGGTGCACTGCGGGGACCCGGCGGCGCTCGGCATAGCCGACCTCGGCCGGCCCGACTTCGGCGATCCGGTGACCGCCGACGAGGGCGACATCCCGGTCTTCTGGGCCTGCGGGGTGACCCCGCAGGCGGCGGTGATGGCCTCGCGGCCGCCCTTCGCCATCACCCACGCCCCGGGCCAGATGTTCCTCACCGACGCCCGCGACGAGCAGTACCGGCTGGTCGGCCTCGACTGACCGGCCCGCGGCAGACCCACGAGATACCGGAGAGACGACGACACCATGACCGCGATCGATCTGAACGCCGACCTCGGCGAGGGCTTCGGCCGCTGGCGCCTGACCGACGACGAACAGCTGCTGACCGTCGTCACCAGCGCCAATGTGGCCTGCGGGTTCCATGCCGGGGACGCGGCCACCATGCGCCGGGTGTGCGAGCTGGCCGCCGCGCGCGGGGTCGCGATCGGCGCCCAGGTCTCCTACCGGGACCTCGCCGGGTTCGGGCGGCGCGCGATGGACGTGCCGCCCGCCGAGCTGGCGGCGGAGGTGGCCTACCAGATCGGGGCGCTGGAGGTGTTCGCGCGCGCGGCCGGCGCGCGCGTGGCGTACGTCAAGCCGCACGGCGCGCTCTACAACCGGGTCGTGCACGACCCGGAGCAGGCCCGCGCGGTGGTCGACGGCGTGCTGCTCGCGGACCCGTCGCTGCCGGTGCTGGGCCTGCCCGGCTCGCGCCTGCTGGAGCTGGCCGGCGCGGCGGGGCTGCCGGTCGTCACGGAGGCGTTCGCCGACCGCGCGTACACCGACGAGGGCGCTCTGGTGCCGCGCGGCCGGGACGGCGCCGTGGTGACCGACCCGGCGGCGGTGGTGGAGCGCTCGGTGGATCTCGCGCGCTCCGGCACGGTCACCGCGCACTCCGGCGCGCGGATCCGGGTGCGCGCCCGCTCGCTGTGCCTGCACGGCGACACTCCCGGGGCGGTGGACCTCGCACGCCGGGTACGCGAACAGCTGACGGCGGCGGGCGTACGGGTGGAGGCCTTCGCATGAAAGCGCTTCCCGTGGGCGATGACGCGCTGCTCGTCGAGGTGGCCTCCGGCACGGAGGCGCAGGCGCTGCACGCGGAGCTGCTGCGGCGCCGCGCGGAGGGCTCGCTGGTGGTGCGGGAGATCGTCCCCGCGGCACGGACGGTCCTGCTCGACGGCCTGGCCGACACGGACCGCTGGGCGTCCGAGCTGACCTCGTCGGCCGTACCGCCCGCTCCCCCGCCCGCGCGCGAGCTGATCGAACTGCCGGTGCGCTACGACGGCCCGGACCTCGCGGAGGTCGCCGCGCACTGGGACGTCCCCGAGCGGGAGGTCGCCCGGATCCACGCGGGCACCGAGTTCACGGTGGCCTTCTGCGGCTTCGCGCCCGGGTTCGGCTATCTCACCGGCCTTCCGGCCCGCTACGACGTCCCGCGCCGGGCCACCCCGCGTACGGCCGTCCCCGCCGGGGCGGTCGCCCTGGCGGGGCCGTACACGGGCGTGTACCCGCGCTCCTCGCCGGGCGGCTGGCAGCTGATCGGCAGCACGGACGCGGTGCTGTGGGACCACGCGCGCGTGCCGGCCGCGCTGCTGGCTCCGGGGGTGCGCGTGCGCTTCGTACCGGTGGAGGACGCGTGAGTGGGGCAGGGACGCCGGGTCCCGCCGGCCGGCGCCGCGCGGCGGGGGTGGGCGCATGAGCGACCGTGCGCTCGTCGTGGTCCGTGCCGGGGCGCTGACCACCGTGCAGGACCGGGGGCGGCCGGGGTACGCGCATCTCGGCGTGGCGCGCTCGGGGGCGCTCGATCCGCCCGCGGCGGCGCTCGTCAACCGGCTGGTGGGCAACGGCCCGGACGCCGCCGTGCTGGAGACGACGGTCAACGGCTGTGCGCTGCGGCCGCGTTCGACGGTGACCGTGGCGGTGGGCGGCGCGCCATGCCCGGTGACGGTGGACGGCCGTCCGGCCGCGTGGGGCGCCCCGGTCGTGGTGCCGGCCGGCGCGCTGGTGGAGGTGGGCCCGGCCGTGGCCGGCGTCCGCGCCTATGTGGGTGTCGCCGGCGGTGTCGCGGTGGAGCCGGTGCTGGGCAGCCGTGCCACGGACCTGCTGTCCGGCCTCGGCCCGGCCCCGCTCACGGACGGCGCGGTGCTGCCGCTCGGTGCCCCGGCCGGTCCGCCGGGGCGGGTGGACGGCGCCCCGCAGCCGGGTCCGCCGGCCGAGCTGGTGCTCCGGGTGACACCGGGTCCCCGGGCGGACTGGTTCACGCCCCGGGCGCTGCGGGATCTCACCACGCGCGCGTACCGGGTCTCCTCGGCGAGCAACCGGATCGGGCTGCGCACCGAGGGCCCGGCGCTGGAGCGCGCCCGGCCCGGGGAACTCGCCAGCGAGGGCATGGTCCTGGGCGCGGTCCAGGTACCGCCGGACGGCCGGCCGGTGGTCTTTCTCGCCGACCACCCGACCACCGGGGGCTACCCGGTGATCGCGGTGGTCCGCGCCGCGGACCTCCCGGCGGCCGCGCAGGCGGCGCCGGGAACCGTGGTGCGGTTCATCCCGGTACGGCGCCGCTGAACGCCTGGTCCGTCACCGGTACCGCGCCACTGAACGCCTGCTCCGTCACCGGAACCGCGCCACTGAACGCCTGCTCCGTCACCGGTACCGCGCCACTGAGCCCCCGTCCCTCAGCCGCGCCCTCCGGGGAACCGGCGGAGCGGCTCCCGCCCTCACCGCGCCGCTGAACCCCCACACCGGCACCCGCGCCGTGCCCGAGGGCCGCCAACGCGGCCGAGACCTCCGCTGCGGCGCCGAGGTCGAGGCGGGCGTCGGTGCCCCGGGCCCGGTGGTGGAGTTCGTCGGCGGCGAGGCGCAGCAGTTGCGGCAGCAGGTCGGTGCAGCGCCGGGCCACCCAGCCGGTGCCGGCGGTGGCCAGCCACCACAGGTTCGCCGCTCGGGTCGGCGCCGGTGAGTCGGGTGCGGGCGACGGAGGGGCGCCACAGGCCAGGCCCGCCTCCACGAGCAGCGCGTGGCAGCGGACGGCGAGCCGCCGGTGCCCGCGTTCGCCCGGGTGGAGCCGGTCCGCGCTCCACAGGGACCGGTCGGTGATCCAGTCGCCCTCGGCCGCGTGCAGGTGGACGGCGCCGTACCGGTCGGACAGTGCGTGCACGACCGAGTTGACGGCGCGTTGCCGACGGGCCAGCGGGCGGGCCAGGGCGCTCGGCAGGCCCAGCATCGCGCCGGGGTCGGGGAGGCAGGCGGTGAGCAGGGTCGCGCCGTGCCGGGTGCAGGACGCGTAGACGTGGTCGAGGTGGGCGGCCACCGCGCGGATGTCGAAGGTGCTGCGCAGCGTGTCGTTGACGCCGATGATCACGGATACCAGGTCGGGGCGCAGCTCCAGGGCGGCCGGGGTCTGCCGTTCGCGCACGTCGTGGGTCCGGGCACCGCTGACCGCGAGGTTGGTGAACTCCGCCCCCTCACCCAGGGAGGCCGCCAGCAGCGTGGCCCAGCCCCGCAGGCCGCCCCCGGCCGGGTCGCCCACGCCCTCGGTCAGCGAGTCTCCGAGGGCGACGAACCGGACGGGGCTCATGCCACGCCCTCCGGGACGGCACCGGGCCGGCGGTCGGTCACCGGGGCGTCGTGTGCGGCGAGGAACGCCTCCACCGCCGTACCCCAGCCGAAGCACTCGGCACGCGCGCGTGCCGCGTCCCGTCGCTCCGGCTCGCGGCGCTCCAGCAGGAGTTGCACGGCGTCCGCGAAGGCCTCGCCGTGGTCGGCCGCGGTCGCGCCGGCGGAGCCGATGACTTCGGGCAGTGCGGAGGAAGCGCTTGCGACCACGGGGGTGCCGCAGGCCATGGCCTCCAGGGCGGCGAGCCCGAAGGTCTCGGCGGGCCCGGGCGCGAGGCAGACGTCGGCGGACGCCTGGAGCGCGCCCAGGGCGTTCCGGTCCGAGACATGGCCGAGGAACGCCACCGGCAGCCCGCGCTCCCGCGCGCGGTGTTCCAGCCGGGCGCGCAGCGGCCCGTCCCCGGCCACCACGAGCACCGCCTGCCGTCCGCGCCGCAGCAGCGCCTCCAGGGCGTCGAGGGCCGTGCCGGGCCGCTTCTCCACGGACAGCCGGGAGCACAGCACGAGCAGTGCCTGCTCCGGGCGCGCGTGCCGGGCGCGCACGCCGGGGTCGCGCAGCCCGGGGTGGCGTTCCATCAGATCGACGCCCAGGGGAGCGCGTACGACGTTGCGCGCGCCGATGCGGACGAACTCGCGCTCGGCGAACTCCGTGGTGCACACCACCCGGGAGTAGACGTGCGCGGTGCGGGTGTTGAGGGCGTCGGCGGCCCGTCGGGAGAGGTTCTCGGGCAGCCCCCAGGTGCGCAGCACGCCGTCGGCGGTCTCGTGCGAGACCATCACGGCGGGCACGCGCGCGCGGCGGGCCCAGCGGCCGGTCCAGCGCAGGGTGGTCCGGTCGGAGACCTCCAGCCGGTCCGGGGCCAGCTCCTCCAGGAGCGCGGCCACCCGCCGCCGGTCGGTCAGCACGCGGTAGCCGCCGGTGCCGGGGAGCAGCGGGCCGGGCAGGGTGATGACCCGGCCCTGCTCGGTGTCGCGGTCGGTGTGCCGTTCGCCGGGCACGATCAGCACCGGTTCGTGGCCGGCGGCCCGGAATCCCCGGCCCAGTTCGCGCAGGGCGGTGCGCAGGCCGCCCGAGGCGGGGGCGACGAAGTTGGCGAGCCGGACGATGCGCAGGGACTGGCCGGTCATGCCGCCACCACCGTCTTCCGGGCCGCGAGGACCTCGTCGTAGTGGGCGATCAGCTGGTCGCCGACCGCAGCCCAGGTGCGCCCTTCGACCATGGCCCGCGCGGCGGCGCCGTACTCCGCCCGGCGGGCCGGGGCCGCGGCCAGTTCCCGTACGGCCTCCCGGACCGCGTCGGCGTCCCGCGGCGGGACGAGCAGGCCGGTGCGGCCGTGGGCGACCAGGTCGAGCGGGCCGCCGGCGGCGGGCGCGACGACCGGGACGCCGCTGGCCATGGCCTCCTGCACGGTCTGGCAGAAGGTCTCGAAGGGGCCGGTGTGCACGAACAGGTCCAGCGAGGCGAAGATCCGGGCGAGGTCGGCGCCGGTGCGGCGGCCGAGGAAGACGGCGCCCGGCAGCGCCTCGGTCAGCTGGGGGTGGCTGGGTCCGTCGCCGACGACCACGACGCGGACGCCGTCCAGTGCGCACACGCCGGCGAGCAGTTCGACGTGCTTCTCGGGGGCGAGCCGGCCGACGTAGCCCACGATCAGTTCGCCGTCCGGGGCGAGTTCGCGGCGCAGCGCCCCGTCACGGAGGTCTGGCCGGAAACGTATGGTGTCGACCCCGCGCGGCCACAGCCGTACCCGTGGCACCCCGTGCGTCTCCAGATCGTGCCGGGCGGCGCTGGAGGGGGCCAGGGTGCGGTCGGCCGCGGAGTGCACGGAACGGATCCGCCGCCAGGCGGCCGCCTCTCCGGCGCCCATGTAGGTGCGGGCGTATCCGGCGAGATCGGTCTGGTAGACGGCGACGGCGGGGACGCCGAGCCGGGCGGCGGCGGCCATGCCGCGGACGCCGAGGACGAAGGGACTGGCCAGGTGGACGACGTCGGGCCGGTGGTCGAGCAGGGCCGCGGCGAGACGTCGGCTGGGGAGGGCGACGCGCACCTGGGGGTAGCCGGGGAGGGGGAGGGAGGGCACGCGGACGACCGGGCAGGGGGCGTCGGTGTCCGGCGGGCTGCCGGGCGCGGGGGCGGGTGCGACGACGAGCGGGGAGTGACCGCGATCTACGAGGTGCCGGGCGGTCTGGAGCGCGCAGTGGGCCACGCCGTTCACATCGGGGGGAAAGGATTCGGTCACGATGACGACACGCATAGGGGTGTTGTCGCCGTGCCGGACGTTGCCGCGCCGACTTCGATCTTTCCGCCCGGGGAACGTCCCATGAGCGTTGGGCTGCCACCCGAGCGGGTCAGACGGCCGTCATGACCGGCTGACCCGCGGGTCATCCCGTGTTCACCTGACGGGCGGTCGTCGGCCCGGCCGGCTGTGCGCAGAGGTCAGCCGGCAGCGGTGTCGGGGCCGATGCGGCTGCGCACCGCCGTCTGTACCTCGTCCTCCTCGGCCGGGTCGGCGGCCAGCCGGCGGAGCCGTTCCACGACACGGGTGTCACCGGTCTCGGCGTGCCGGGCGGCGAGTTCGCGGGTGGTCTCCTCGCAGTCCCACAGGCATTCGACGGCGAAGCCCGCGGCGAAGGAGGGGTCGGTCGCGGCCAGGGCGCGGGCGGCACGGCCGCGGAGGTGCGAGGAGGCCGTCTCGCGGTAGATGTGGCGCAGCACGGGGGCCGCGCAGGCGATGCCGAGACGGCCGGTGCCGTCGACGAGGGTCCACAGGGTGGGGGCGTCGGGGCCCTCGCCGCGCACGGCCTCGCGGAGGGCACCGAGGACGAGGTCGCTGTCCCGGGTGCCGCCGCGGCAGGCGAGCACGCGTCCGGCGGCGGCGCCGAGCGCGTCGGGGCGCTGGGCCCAGCCGCGCGCGCGGTCGACGGCGGCGACACTGCGCATCCGTTCGAAGGCGTCGACGGCGGCCTCCACGACGAACGACGAGCCGTCGGTCACCGCGGCCTCGATCAGATCGAGGGCGGCGGGGTCGTTGCCGTCGGCGAGGTAGCGCAGTGCGGTGCAGCGGGCTCCGTCGCCGCCGTCCCGGGCGGCCTGGAGGATCTCGGTCCGGTCCTCCGGGCCGGCGACGGCGGCCAGGCAGCGGGCGGCGGGGACATGGAGCGCGGCGCCGCGGTCGATGCCCTGCTGGGCCCACTCGAAGACGGCGCGCACACTCCATCCCGGGCGCGGTCCGGTGGGCCGCATCTGCCGTTGCCAGCGGTCGAAGCAGCCGGTCTCCTGGGCGGCACGCACACGCGTGGCGATCGCTTCGCGCGGATCCTCGGCCCACAGCCGCCAGGGCCGCGGCTCGAAGGCGTCCCGGACGGCGGCGGCCAGCTCGGCCTCGCCCTCGGGGTCGGTGGTGAAGCGGGCCAGGACCGGGGCGGCGAGGGCGCGCAGGCCTGCGTCGTCGTCGCGCAGGGCCAGCTCGTCCAGGGCCCAGGCCCAGTTGGCGCCCGTGGCGGCGTAGCGCCGCAGCAGTGCGAGCGCGTCCCGCCGGCCGTAGGAGGCGAGGTGCCCGAGCACGGCCAGGGCGAGGCCGGTGCGGGACTCGTCGGTGTCGAGGATGTCCTCGGGACCGAAGAGGTGCGCCTCGATCTCGTCCAGCTCGCCGTTCAGGTCGAGGTAGAGCCGGGCGTAGTACAGGGAGCGGTTCTCCACCTGCCAGTCGTGGCGGGGATCGCGCTTCACGCAGTGGTTCAGGGCGGCAAGCGCTTCCGCGCGGGGGGCGGTGAGCGCGTGCAGTGTGCCGTCGCCGCGGCCCCGCTGGAGCAGGCCGAGCAGCGTACCGCTGGGCGCTATGACCGGATCGAACATGGGAAACAGCCTCACATCAAGCGTCGACGCAACCGGGGAACACGCACTACCTGGCCGCGTGACACAACGTCGGAGCGCCCGCCGTCTCTTGCTTGCTGTAGACCATCTCTCTCTGCCTCTCGTCGGTGGCCCATGCGGACCGCATCACGGCCCGCGCGGTGCGGCAACACCTGCCCAGCCATCGCGTCCGTGAATCACGACGTCATGATGACCCGCGGTGTGTGCTGCCGCGACCGTATTTCCGGCGGCCCTTTACCGCCTCCCCCGTTTTCAGTGTCGTACCTGGTCAGGACGTTCTTGTCAGTGGACGCCGAACAACTCCAGAAGCTCCTTCTTGCCGAACATCCGGGCCGTGTCGACGGCTGACGGCGTGCCCGCGGAAGGATCGGCTCCGCCCTCAAGGAGGGCCTTGATGACCTCCGCCTCGCCCTTGAAGACCGCTCCCGCGAGGGGAGTCTGGCCCCGGTCGTTGACGTGGTCCGCCGCGCCGCCCCGGGCGAGCAGGGCGCGCACGGTGTCCGCGTGTCCGTGGTAGGCGGCGAGCATCACCAGGGAGTCGCCGCGGTCGTTGGTGAGGTTGGCCGGAACGCCCGCGTCGACGTACGCCACGAGCGGCTCGGTCTGCCCCTGCCGGGCCAGATCGAAGATCTTGGTCGCCAGCTCCACGACCTCGGGGTCGGGGGCTTCACTCATCGGCTGGACCGCCTCTCCTGCGCACGTCGGTACTTGGGGAACCTCTGGAGCGTACGGCAGCGAGTTGAACGCGGCCGTACGAGTGAATCGTCAGCGTACTGGCTGTCGCGGCACATGACCCGTTGTGCCCGAGGTAAAGATCAGCAACACCCCCGCCGGAGTCAACAGTCCTGGTCAAACGGGCAGGAACAGCTCGACCAAGTGAGGGAAATCTGCCGGATTTCACTCATTTGCACCTTTTATCGTATGGATACATCCTGTGATCCTGGAAGAACTCATGGTGACTGTCCCCCCTCGACACCAGGAGGCCCCAAATGATCCTCTCCATGTCCGGCGTGGTCCTGCTCGGCATCATCGTCTTCCTGTTCTTCCGCAAGGACGGGCTCAAGGGCTCGCACGCCGCGGTCTCGGCCCTGTTCGGCTTCTATCTCTCCAGCACGGCCATCGCCCCGAGCATCAAGGCAGGCGGCGAGAGCCTGGCGAGCCTGCTCGGCGGCATCAAGTTCTGACCCAGCCCGTCCCGCCCGCACACACCGTCAGGAGACAGCAGTGGCCCGGCGCCCTCTCCCCCGCATCCTGAGCAAAGACAGCGCCCAGATCGCCCGGACGCAGCTCGCCCGGAGCCGGGAGCTGGCCCGGACGGCGGCCGACAGTGCCACCGACGTCCTCCACCCGCTGATCACCGTCACGCGCGGGTTGCGCCGGCTGGCCTCGGCCGGGCGGCGCAAGTGGGCGGAAACCCCCAAGGACAAGCGCGGACCGCTGCTGTTCCTGGTGGCCGCCGTGATCCTGGTCGTGGCGCTGGTGCCGTACGGGCCGCTGCTCGCCGTCATCACCGTGATGGCGGCAGCGGCCTGGCAGGGGCGCGACCGCACCCCACCGGCGCCCGAGGGCCCCGACGACTCCCAGACCGAGCGGCTCCAGGCGCTCTACGAGGCCCTGGTGCCGTACTTCTCCAGCCCCGAGGACCCGGCGCCGCTGTACGCGCACGGCGGGGAATGGGAGAAGGCCTTCACCGCGCACGAGTTCGACGACGCCGGGCGCGTCGGCCACCTCGTGATCCGCTACCCCGCCTACTTCCCGGACGGCGAACCCCCGGCCCGCGCGCGGATCGAGCAGCTGCTCACCGCCAAGGCCGGGCGGGGCCGCGAGTACCACTTCGCGTGGGACGAGGCGGGCAACCAGCTCACGGTCACCGCGCTCGCCCCGCTGCCCACCGACATCGTCGCCCAGCGCTTCGTAACCGCGCCGGGCGAGACCGTGCTCGGCTTCACCGACCACAGCGAGGTCCAGCGCACGCTCCCCCTCGCCTACGGAGAGGAGCAGGTCGACGTCCCGCCGGTGGTGTGGCGCACCGGCATCCGCTCCACCGAGCCGCACCTGCTGGCCATGGGCCACCCGGGCAGCGGCACCTCGACACTGCTGCGCTCGGTGGCGCTCCAGGCGCTTCAGTACGGCGACATCCTGATCGTCGACGGCGGCGGCACCGGCGAGTACGCGTGCCTGACCGGCCGGGACGGCGTGCTGGGCGTCGAGTGCGCCCTGCCCGGCGCGCTGGCCAGCCTGGAATGGGCCGCGCAGGAGACGGAACGGCGGCTCATCGCGATCAATCTGGCCCGGCAGGTGGGCGACCCGCCCCCGGCGGACACCCGACGCCCGCTGTGGATCCTGCTGGACCGCCCGAGCGTCTTCGCGCATCTCGCGGCGGCGGACGGCCGCAAGGACCCGCAGGCGCTGCTCCAGGTGCCGCTGCGGCACGGCCGCGCGGCGAACGTGACCGTGGTCGTCGCCGAGCAGTTCGACAGCGCGGAGGCCCTGAGCGACGCGGTACGGCAGCACACGCGCGCGCGTGTCGTGCTCGGGCCGGCGACGCCGCAGCAGGTGGAAGCGGTGCTGGGCATGCCGCCGCACACGACACCGGTGGTGCACGTCCCGCCGGGGCGCGGCTACGCCCGGCTGGGCACCGGCCCCGTGCACCGGTTGCAGGTGCCGCGCACCCCCGATCCGTACGACGACGCCACGAGCGATGCCGACCGGCAGGCGGTGCTGGACTTGCTGCCGGGGCGGACGATGCCCGCGGACGCGGAGCCGGCGGAGCCCGTCGAGGCGGCCGAGGGGGTGTCGCTGGTGAAGCCCGCGGTGGCGGCGGAGGCGGTGGGGGCCGAGACGGCGTAGGGCGCCCGGCGCCCCGCACCGCTCACGCCACGAACGTCCGCGGCGCCTCCGTCACCCCCGTCGCGCCCGTCCTGACCAGATGGGCCGCGGCGGCGAGTCGTACCGCCGCCTCCTGCGCCACGGCTCCCCCCACCGTGAACGGAAGACGCACATACCCCTCGAAGGCGCCGTCCACGCCGAAGCGGGGGCCGGAGGGCACCCGGACACCGACCCGCTCCCCCGCCTCGGCCAGCCGGGAACCGGACAGGCCGCCCGCGCGGACCCACAGGGTCAGGCCGCCCTGCGGGACCTCGAACTCCCAGTCGGGCAGCTCCCGGCGGACCGCCGCCACCAGGGCGTCCCGGTTCTCCCGGGCCTGGGCGCGGCGCAGCTCGACGGCCTGTGCCCAGCCCCCGGTGGAGAACAGCCAGTTGACGGCGAGCTGCTCCAGGACCGGGGTGCCCAGGTCGGCGTACGCACGTGCGGCGACCAGGCTGCGGATGACGTCGGGCGCCGCCCGCACCCAGCCGATCCGCATGCCCGCCCAGAACGCCTTGCTGGCCGAGCCCACCGTGACGACCGTCGAGCCGGCCGGGTCGAAGGCGCAGACCGGGCGGGGCATGCCGGCCTCTCCCAGCTCCTCGTCCAGCCACAGCTCGGTCATCGTCTCGTCGGCGACCAGCACCGTCCCCGCCGAGCGGGCCGCGTCCACCAGCCGGCGCCGCTGGTCCTCGTCGGCGAGGGCCCCGGTGGGGTTGTGGAAGTCGGCGACCACATAGGCGATGCGCGGCGCGGCCTCGCGCAGCACCTGGCGCCAGCGGTCCACGTCCCAGCCCGACAGGCCCTCCGCCATCGCGACCGGGACCAGCCGGGCCCCGGCCTCGCGCATCAGCTGGAGGATGTTGGCGTACGACGGGGACTCCACGGCGATCCGCTCGCCGCGGCCGCCGAAGAGGTGGCAGATCGCGTCGATGGCCCCCATCGCGCCGGTGGTCACCATGATCTGCTCGGGCATGGTGGGGATCCCGCGCGCGGTGTAGCGCTCGGCGATCATCTCACGGAGGGCGGGCAGCCCGGCCGGATAGTCGCCGTGGGTGTGGGCGTAGGGCGGCAGCTCCTCCAGGGCGCCCTGGACGGCGCGGGTGAGCCAGGGTTCGGGGGCCGGGAGCGAGGCGCAGCCCAGGTCGATCATCGAACCCAGCGCCTCCGGAGGCAGGGGTTCCAGGCCGCGCGCCGGCAGCGGGTTGCCGGCCGGTACGGCGGTCCAGCTGCCCGCGCCGCGCCGTGACTCGAGGAAGCCCTCGCTGCGCAGGGCCTCGTAGGCGGCGGCGACCGTGGTGCGGCTGACGGAGAGGCCGAGGGCGAGTTCACGTTCCGCGGGCAGCCGGGCGGCGACCGGGACACGCCCCTCCAGGACCAGCAGCCGGATGCCGTCGGCGAGGGCGCGGTAGGCGGGCGGGCGGCGGGTGCCGGGGCCGGCCGGGCGCTCCTGCTGGGAGGTGAGGAGCCGGGCCAGCTGCGCGGCCCCCACTGCTGAGGTCCACTGCGCCATGAGATCAGTCCACCTTCCCCGGATTGGCCATGGATCAAGGTTCTTCCCAAGCCACAGAGTGACATGCGTCAGTCCACCGCCACCACCCAGGGGGGTACGTCGTGTCCATTCCTAGCCGCCGTCTCGGGCGGCGGTTGAGCCAGCTGTACGCCGGGCTCGTCCTCTACGGCGCGAGTTCCGCCCTGCTGGTGCGGGCGGACCTCGGCATGGAGCCGTGGAACGTGCTGCACCAGGGACTCGCCGAGCTGACCGGCCTCACCATCGGTGTGGTGTCGATCGTCGTCGGGGCCGCGGTGCTGCTGCTGTGGATCCCGCTGCGCCAGCGGCCCGGTCTGGGCACGGTCTCCAACGTCTTCGTCATCGGGCTCGCCATGGACGGCACGCTCGCGCTCGTCCCGGACGTCCGCTCCCTCGCCGTACGCTTTCTGCTGCTGCTCGCGGGGATCGTGCTGAACGGCGCGGCCACCGGCCTCTACATCGCGGCGCGCTTCGGGCCGGGCCCGCGGGACGGGCTGATGACGGGCCTGCACCGGCGCACCGGGCGCTCGCTCCGGCTGATCCGGACGGCGATCGAGGTGGCGGTGGTGGTCACCGGCTTCACGCTGGGCGGCACCGTCGGTGTGGGCACCGTGCTGTACGCCGTGTCGATCGGCCCGCTGGCCCAGCTGTTCCTGCGGGTCTTCGCCGTCCCGACGGCACCGGGCGGCAGCACGGTGGTTGCCGCCGGGACACCGGAAGGGGCCATACTGCGGCCGTGACCCTCACGACACCGCCCCTGCGCCACCCGTACCTGGACCATCCCGGCCCGATCGCCTTCGCCCACCGGGGCGGGGCCGCCGACGGGATCGAGAACACCGTGGCGCAGTTCCGGCGCGCGGTGGAGCTGGGCTACCGGTACATCGAGACGGACGTGCACGCCACGGCGGACGGCCGGCTCGTCGCCTTCCACGACACGACCCTGGACCGGGTCACCGACGGGGCCGGCCGGATCGCCGAGCTGCCGTGGGAGGACGTGCGCCGCGCGCGCGTGGGCGGCCGGGAACCCATTCCGCTGTTCGAGGAGCTTCTGGAGACCTTCCCCGAGGTCCGCTGGAACGTCGACGTCAAGGCGGAGCCCGCGCTGCGGCCGCTGCTGGAGCTGATCGAGCGCACGGACGCGTGGGACCGGGTCTGTGTGGGCTCCTTCTCCGAGGCGCGCGTGCTGCGCGCCCAGCGGCTGGCCGGGCCCCGGCTGGCCACGTCGTTCGGCACCCGCGGGGTGCTGAACCTGCGGCTGCGGTCCTGGGGGCTGCCGGCCGCGGTACGCCGGTCGGCCGTCGCCGCGCAGGTTCCCGAGGCCCAGTCGGGCGTCCCCGTGGTCGACCACCGCTTCGTCCGCGCCGCCCACGCGCGCGGGCTCCAGGTGCATGTGTGGACGGTCAACGAACCGGAGCGGATGCACCGGCTCCTGGATCTCGGGGTGGATGGCATCATGACCGATCACATCGACACGTTGCGCAAGGTCATGGAGGACCGCGGCGCCTGGGTCTGAGCCCCGGCCGCCACCGGCCGAGCCTTCGCAGTCCAAGGGGAGAGCGAGGGCTCGGGTGAACACCGACACCGTGCGGCCGGCGGCGGACGACACCGCGGGCCTCAGACGCGAGCAGCGCGGCTGGTACTTCTACGACTGGGCCTGCTCGGTCTACTCGACCAGCGTCCTGACCGTGTTCCTCGGCCCCTATCTGACCTCGGTCGCCGAGCACGCGGCGGACGCGGACGGCTATGTGCATCCGCTGGGCGTCCCCGTCCGCGCGGGCTCGTTCTTCGCCTACTCGGTCTCCCTCTCGGTGATCCTCGCCGTGGTGGTGATGCCGCTCGTGGGCAGCGCTGCCGACCGGACGGGCCGTAAGAAGCCGCTGCTCGCGGCCGCCGCGTACACCGGGGCCGCCACCACCACCGGAATGTTCTTCCTCGACGGCCACCGCTATCTGCTCGGCGGTGTGCTGCTCGTCGTGGCCAACGCGGCGCAGTCCGTCGGGATGATGCTCTACAACTCCTACCTCCCGCAGATCGCCCCGCCCGAGGAGCGCGACGCGGTCTCCTCCCGGGGCTGGGCCTTCGGCTACGCGGCGGGGTCCTCGGTGCTCGTCGCCAACCTGGTGCTCTACTCGGCGCACGACTCCTTCGGCCTCGGCGAGACGGCCGCGGTCCGTATCTGCCTGGCCTCGGCCGGTCTGTGGTGGGGCGCCTTCACGGTCATCCCGCTGCGCAGGCTGCGCGACCGGCACGCGCGCGTGGAGCGCTCGGCGACGGCGCCGGGGCTGCGCCAGCTGGCGGCCACGGCCCGGGACATGCGCCGGCATCCGCTGACCCTGGCCTTCCTGCTGGCGTACCTCGTCTACAACGACGGCATCCAGACCGTGATCTCCCAGGCCTCGATCTACGGCTCGCAGGAGCTGAGGCTCGGGCAGTCGACGCTCATCGTGGCGGTGCTGCTGGTGCAGGTGCTGGCCGTCGCCGGGGCCCTGGCGATGGGGCGGCTGTCCCGGACGTACGGCGCCCAGCGCACGATCCTGGGCTCGCTGGTGGCCTGGACGGTCACGCTCGCGGCCGGCTACTTCCTGCCCGCGAAGGCACCGGTGTTCTTCTTCGTGCTGGCCGGCGGGATCGGCCTGGTCCTCGGCGGCAGCCAGGCGCTGTCCCGCTCGCTGTTCTCGCATCTGGTGCCGCCGGGCAAGGAGGCCGAGTACTTCTCGGCGTACGAGCTGAGCGACCGCGGGATGAGCTGGCTCGGGCCGCTGCTGTTCGGGGTGACCTACCAGCTGACCGGAAGTTATCGCTCCGCGATCGTCTCCCTGGTGGCGTTCTTCGCCATCGGCTTCGTGCTGCTCGCCAGGGTGCCGGTGCGGCGGGCGATCGCCGAGGCGGGCAACCCGGTTCCGGAAAAGATCTAGCGCCGATTTAGCGTTCAACCCGAAAGGGCGGTAGTGTACGCCTTTGGCCTGCCAGGCGTACCGTTACTGCGCGTCAAAGATGCCGAAACGCTGGGTGACATCTGCTAGCAGATGTGACAAACCGGGCGCCGGTGGGTACGACATTTGTCAGCAAGGCTGCGGCTACGACGGCGACGCATGACCCGGAACGGGACACGGGACGGGAATCTTTACCGCCGACCGGACGTTGACCGGATGACGACGACAGCGACACCTGTCCTGTGGGCGACAAGCCCGGGAGGCACGATTCATGAGTGAGCGAGCTCTTCGCGGTACGCGCCTCGTGGTGACCAGCTACGAGACGGACCGCGGCATCGACCTGGCCCCGCGCCAGGCCGTGGAGTACGCATGTGAGAAGGGGCACCGTTTCGAGATGCCCTTCTCGGTCGAGGCGGAGATCCCGCCGGAGTGGGAGTGCAAGGTCTGCGGGGCCACGGCGCTCCTGGTTGACGGCGACGGCCCGGAAGAGAAGAAGGCCAAGCCCGCGCGTACCCACTGGGACATGCTGATGGAGCGGCGCACCCGTGAGGAGCTCGAAGAGGTCCTCGAGGAGCGCCTGGCGGTTCTGCGCTCGGGGGCGATGAACATCGCGGTTCACCCCCGCGACAGCCGCAAGTCGGCCTAGTCCTCCGGGACCGGGCGGGAGACCCAGCGCATACAAGAGACCGCGGGTGCCGTACGCCATGGCGTACGGCACCCGCGGTTTCCGTGTGTCCGAAAGACCGGGGAGACCCCTGCGCACCGCACGACCCTCAGCGGGTCAGCGGCGGCCGCCGCTCCCCCGGCTCCTCGGCGCGCTGCTCCCGGATGACCTCGCCCTGGACCACCTTGCCGTCGGGGCGGTGCATACGCGCCTGCTGGAAGGCGTCGCCCAGGCTGCCCGGGGCGGCGTTGCGCAGCCGCTTCTCCAGGGTGTTCTCCGCGTAGCGGCCGACGGCCCGCTGGACCGGCGGCAGCAGCAGGAGCAGACCGGCCGCGTCCGAGACCAGGCCCGGGATCATCAGCAGCAGACCGCCGAGCATCATCAGCCCGTTGCCCCCGCCGCGCTCCGGGGAACCGCCCCGCTGGACCGCCTCACTGAGGCTCTGGAACGCACGGCGTCCCGCCCGCTTGATCACCACCGAGCCGGCCACGGCCCCGGCGACGAGCAGGAGGAACACGGCGAGGCCGCCCGCCACGCCCGCGACCAGGGTCAGCAGCCAGATCTCCAGCACCAGCCATGCGGCGACACCCAGCGGCAGATACCTGCGCAGCCGGGAGCGCCGGGGCCGGGCGGTGGTCGGAGAGGTGGTCGGTGCGCCAATCGTCATGCCCCCAGTGTGCCCGGCCGTGGCTCAGGGCGGGATAAGGGCTGATCAGCCGGGCGCTACTTGCCCTTGTTGCGGAGCTTGGCGACGCGGTCCTCGGCGCCCCAGGCGGTCACCCGCCACAGCGCCTCGACCACGATGTCCTTGCTCATCTTGGAGTCGCCGAGCTCCCGCTCGACGAAGGTGATCGGGACCTCGACCACATGGAAGCCGGCCTTGACCGCGCGGCGGGCCAGGTCCACCTGGAAGCAGTACCCCTGCGAGGCCACCTCGTCCAGGCCGAGCCCCTCCAGGGTCTCCCGGCGGAAGGCGCGGTAGCCGCCGGTGATGTCGCGCAGCGGCAGGTCCAGGGCGAGGCGGGAGTAGAGGCTGCCGCCGCGGGAGATGAGCTGGCGCGACTTGGGCCAGTTCACGGTCCGGCCGCCCGGCACCCAGCGCGAGCCCAGCACCAGGTCGGCGCCCTTGAGGGCGGTCAGCAGCCGGGGCAGCTCCTCGGGCTGGTGGGAGCCGTCGGCGTCCATCTCGATCAGCACGCCGTAGTCGCGCTCCAGGCCCCAGCGGAAGCCCGCGAGGTAGGCGGCGCCGAGGCCCTCCTTGCCCTTGCGGTGCATGACGTGGACCTGCTCGTCCTCGGCCGCCAGCTCGTCGGCGAGCTTGCCGGTGCCGTCAGGGCTGTTGTCGTCCGCCACCAGGACGTGCACCTCGGGAACGGCCTTGCGCACTCGGCCGACGATGCGCTTGATGTTCTCCGCCTCGTTGTAGGTCGGAATGATCACCAAGGCCGTGCCGAGCGGTCCGAACTGCCTCCCCTGGGCTGTGGCCGCGAGGGTCCCGTCGCCGTCGTTCACTGCTGCCCCTTCTGGTCGTACGCAGGCGTCCACCATAGTGGCCGCTGCCTGGGAAGAGGTGACAGCGCCTTCGTATGGGGGTGTCGTTTCCACAAGAGTGGGGTAAGAATGCACCTTTCCGCATCGGCCGCCGCGCGGATGGGGGGCCTGGCACCCTTCGGGCCGACCTGGGACCCGCTGGCTGCGGATCGACCGAGAGCCGTTGTCTACTGAGCGCCGGGCCCCACCCGGGTCACACCCAGCCGACCACCGGAACGTTCCCTCGCCTGCGCGAGCGCTGAGCCTGGCTCCCAGTGGCGGTGCCCCGTGCGGCACACCGTCCCTGACCCAGCGGCGCTGCGGCGAGGCGCGCGAACGTTCCCCGGTCGGGCGTCCGGTGGTGGACTCGAACGAACCTACCGGCCGCCGGCCGCCGACTGTCAACACCTCTGTGACCTGCGAAAACGCGGGAATGGCCGCAGTAGGGGCGGAGGATGCGCAGGTGGGCGGCGGGGCCGGGCCGGCGGCCGGCCGCACCGCCGCACCGGCAGATCACTCGCCCGGCCGTACGAACACCGTCCGGCCGCCCACCACGGTGCGCAGGCAGACCGGAAGCTCCCGGCCCGGAGTGAGGTCGGGCAGCCCCGGGGTGCCGGAGCGCGGATCGGTGGACCAGCGGGCCACCCGGTCGTCCGGGGCCTGTACGACCAGTTCGCCGGAGCGCCAGACCGCGTAGTCCGCGGGCGCGCCCGGGACCAGGACGCCCGCGTCGTCCCGTCCGACGGCCCGCCAGCCGCCGCGCGTGTGGGCGGTGAACGCGGCGCGCACGGAGACGCGGTGCTCGGGCGTGTGGTGGAAGGCGGCGGCGCGGACCGTTCCCCAGGGGTCGAGCGGGGTGACGGGGCTGTCGGAGCCGAAGGCGAGCGGGACTCCGGAGCGGAGCAGCGCGGCGTACGGGTTGAGGGTGCGGGCCCGCTCGGCGCCGAGCCGGCGGGCGTACATGCCGTCCTCGCCGCCCCACAGGGCGTCGAAGGCGGGCTGCACGGAGGCGATCAGGCCCAGTTCGGCGAAGCCGGCGATGGTCTCGGGGGTGAGCATCTCGGCGTGTTCCACACGGTGCCGGGCGGCCCGGATCCGGGCGAGGCCGATCTTCTCGGCGGCGGCGCGCACACCGTCCACCACGGTGGTCACGGCGGCGTCGCCGATGGCGTGGAAGCCCGCCTGGAGGCCGGCCTCGGTGCAGGCGACGACATGGGCGGCGACCGCGTCGGCGTCCAGGTAGCCGGTGCCGGTGTGGCCGGCGTCGGCGTACGGCTCGTGCAGACAGGCGGTGTGCGAGCCGAGGGCGCCGTCGGCGAAGAGGTCGCCCGCGGCGCCCACGGCACCCAGTTCGCGGGCCTTGTCGACGTCCTGCTCGGCCCAGTAGCCCACCACGCGCGGGCCGGGGATCTCGGCGGCGAGCCGCAGCAGGGCGGTGAAGTCGTCCTCGGAGGAGATCTGCGGGCCGGCGCACTCGTGCACCGAGCCGATGCCGAGCGAGGCCGCGTGGGTCAGCGCGGCGCGCTGGGCCTCGGCGCGCTGGGCCGGGGTGATGGCGGCCAGGGCCGCCTCGCGGACGGTGTGGTGGGCGTCGGCGGTGAGCGGGGCGTCCTCGCGCGGGACGGCACCGGGGACCAGGTCCAGCAGGGCGGTGGTGACGACCGCCGAGTGCACGTCGATGCGGGACAGGTACAGCGGCCTGCCGCCGGTGGCCGCGTCCAGTTCCGCGCGGGTCGGCGGACGACCACCGGGCCAGCGGGCGGCGTCCCAGCCGTGGCCGAGCAGGACCCGGTCGCCGGGGCGGGCCGCGGCGAACGCGCGGACCAGGTCGAGGGCCGCCTCCAGGGAGGGCGCGGCGGACAGGTCGAGGCCGGTCAGGGCGAGGCCCGTGGCGGTGGTGTGCACATGGGCGTCGGTGAAGGCCGGGGTGACCAGGGCGCCGTCGAGGTCGATCACCTCGTCCACACCGTCGGCGAAGGCGTCCGCGGCGCCCTCGGAACCGACCCAGGCGACATGCCCCGCCTCGACCACCATCGCCGTCGCGAAGGGATCGGCGGGACTGTGCACCTCGCCGCGGCGGAGAAGGACGGTGGCGGGGGGCTCGGCGGTGCGGTTGCTCATAGCCGACAGTTTCCCCTGTCGGGCGGCCTCGGCCGCACCTGGGGCGGCCCGCCGTACGGCGGCCCCGTTCAGATCCGCGGCGGACGGGCCTCGTACGGCGTCGACAGGACGACCGTGGTGCGGGTGGAGACGCCCGCCAGGCTGCGCAGCCGGGCCAGCAGTTCCTCCAGCTCGTGCGGGGTGGCCACGCGCACCTTGAGGATGTAGTTCTCGTCCCCGGCGACGCTGTGGCAGGCCTCGATCTCGGGGACGCCGGCGAGCCGGTCCGCGATGTCGTCGGGGGCGCTGGGGTCGAACGGCTTCACCGAGATGAACGCGGTCAGCGGCAGCCCGACGGCCTCGGGATCGACCACCGCGGCATAGCCCCGGATGACACCCCGCTGTTCGAGCCGGCGCACCCGCTGGTGCACGGCCGACGTGGACAGACCCGTGGCCTTGCCCAGGTCGGTGTAGCTCATCCGCCCGTCAGTGACGAGCAGCTGCACGATCTGACGGTCCAACTCCTCCATGGCGCAAAAACCTACCGTGCACGTGATCGCCTCGGATAGCCGAGAGCCCAGGCCGGGGCCGGTTCGATACAAAAAGCACCACACCGACCCCTGCGAGGCACCTTCGTGCAGCATGTGACGAACGCCACATGGCTCGAACGCGCTCCGTGATGTTCTCGTGATTACCGCCGATGGCGGACGGGAATTGCTTGCTGTGGTCGAGGCCGCAGCGCCTTCACGGCCCAGCCTTAGGGGGAGAATCCCATGCAGAGTGTCCACCGCCCTGGTCGATCCGCGTCCGGTCGGCAGCAGCCGGTGCTCGAGCCCGAGCCGGAGGGCGTCGAACCCGACGTTCCCGACGACGAGTTCGACGCCTACGACACCTTCGAGATGTACCGGGTGATCTGCCCGGACTGCGCCCAGCCGATCGCGCTGCTGGCGGACGAGGAGGTCCTGCCGGAGCACGCGCTGTGCGCCTCGCCGTGGAACCCGTTCGGGCTCACGGTGTGCGCGGGTACGGGACGCGCGGCGGCCGAGGCCCGTCCCGCGGACGAGTCCTTCGAGCCGCAGGAGCAGGACACCGCCCTGCTGCTGACGCTCCCCCAGGGTCTGGACTGGCGGACGCAGCCCTTCTCCCACGTCGGCGGCCCGGGCTCGCGCCCGATGCGCGTGCCGGCGATGCGCCGCCAGGCCGCCTGAGCCGGCTGGGTCCCCTGGTCCGTCCCGCACCACGGCGCGCGGAGTGCCGTGGTGCAGGAGGAGTGCGCGCCGACGGTACGTCCGCCAGGCCCGGGCGGCCGGGGCGGGGACGGGGTACGCCTGGACTCACGCTCGATTCCCGGGCGCGGTGACCTGTACGGCCGTCGGCGCGTTGCCCTGGTATGACCACCCTGTACCCGGCGGCCGAGCGGCAGCGCCGCCTCTTCGTTCCCCGCCCTGCGGAATCGGTTCAGCCGCCTCCGCCGCCGGACCCGCCCATCTACCGCGATCTGCTGCGCATCTGGGCCGACCGGGGCCGCACCCTGCCGGGCCGCCACGACCCGGAGTGGGTCAGGCTGGCGGCCCCCACGGTGCGCAGCGGGCAGTTCAGCGACCCTCTGGCCCCGCCACATGGCGGGCGATGACCATGCGCTGGATCTGGTTGGTGCCCTCCACGATCTGAAGGACCTTGGCCTCGCGCATATAGCGCTCGGCCGGGAAGTCGGCGGTGTAGCCGTACCCGCCGAGTATCTGCACGGCGTCGGTGGTGACCTTCATGGCCGTGTCGGTGCAGTGCAGCTTGGCCATGGCGGCCTGCTTGGCGAAGGGCTTGCCCGCGTCGCGCAGCCGGGCCGCGGCGAGGTACAGCGCGCGGCCGGCCTCGATCTGGGTCGCCATGTCGGCGATCATGAAGCGCAGGCCCTGGAAGTCGGCGATGGGCCGGCCGAACTGCCGTCGCTGGGCCGCGTACCCGACCGCCTCGTCCAGCGCGGCCTGGGCCAGGCCGATCGCGCAGGCGGCGATGCCGAGCCGGCCGGAGTCCAGGGCGGACAGGGCGATGGTGAAGCCCTGACCCTCCTCGCCGATGCGCCGGTCGTCGGAGACCCGGACGCCGTCGAAGTGGACCTGGGCGGTGGGCGAGCCCTTCATGCCCATCTTCTTCTCGGGCGCCGCACCGCTCAGGCCGGGGGTGTCCCCGGGCACGAGGAAGGCGGTGATCCCGCGCGGGCCCTCTTCCCCGGTGCGGGCCATCACGGTGTAGAAGTCGGCGATTCCGCCGTGGGTGATCCAGGCCTTGGTGCCGTCGATCACCCAGCCGTCACCGTCCCGGACCGCCTTGGTGCGCAGGGAGGCCGCGTCCGAGCCGGAGGACGGCTCGGAGAGGCAGTACGCGCCGAGCAGGCCGCCGCCGAGCATCGCGGGCAGGTGCTCGACCTGCTGCTGCTTGGTGCCGAAGGCGGCGAGCGCGTACGAGGCGAGGGTGTGCACGCTGACGCCGAGGCCGACGGTGAGGCGGGCCGCGGCCAGCTCCTCCAGGACCTGGAGGTAGACCTCGTAGGGCTGGTCGCCGCCGCCGTACTCGGAGTCGTACGGCAGGCCGAGCAGGCCGGACTCGGAGAGCAGGGTGAAGACCTCGCGCGGGAAGCGTCCCGCGTCCTCCTCCTCTGCGGCCTTCGGCGCTATCTCGCGCTGGGCGATGTCGCGGACGAGCGCGAGCAGATCCCGCGCCTCCTCCGTCGGCAGCTGACGCTCCACCGGCTGCGGTTCGCGGTCGGACATGGCGTCGGACTCCTCCCTGTGTCGGGCACTGGCGGTATGGCCCGTCGGGTGGGGGCGGCTCCGCCTCGCCGGTCGCGTGTGCCGAGGCGCCTGCTTCCGGGTTGCGGAAGCTGCTGACCAGCGGCTGTGCGCAGTGAGTATGCCCGATCAGCAACGTCCCGTCACCAGTTAACGACCGCTTACTCCAAGAATCCAGTGGTAACTTTTCGATCACCCTCGTCCCGGCGGGCCGGTTGCGGCGCCGGGCAGGTCGGATCCAGTTCCTCGATGGCCCGCAGGGCTCCGCCGAGCGTCTTCACCAGCAGCTCGCGCATGGTGTCGCGGGACAGCTCGGGCCGGTCGATCCAGTCGAGGGCGGCGCCCTCCACGCTGCACAGCCAGGCGAGCAGGCCCATCCGGGCCAGCGGGGAGATGTCGCTGCGGCCGTAGGCCCCGCGGGCGATGGTCTCGATGATCGCGTCACGCACGCCGTCCCGGATGGCGTGCACCTCGGCGTCGAAGCCGACGCCGCCGCTGACGATGGCGCGGTAGGCGGCCTGGTTGTGTTCGGCGTACCGCAGATAGCTGTCGATGGTGAGGTGGACCCGGTCCACGGCGCGCATGTCCAGGCTGGTCGAGGCCAGGGTGACCAGTCCGGCGACGGAGTCCTCGATGATCGCCAGGTAGTAGCCGCGCTTGGACTGGAAGTAGTAGTAGATCAGCCCCTTGGCGACATGCGCCTGGCGGGCGATGTCGTCCATGGACAGCGCGTCGTAGGACGTGTCGGCGAACAGTTTCCGGCCGATGGCGATGAGTTCGGCGCGACGGGCTGCGGAGCGCGCGGTGCCGCGCACCGGCGGACGGACGGCGGCGGCTTGTTGACGCATATTCAATTTCGGCCCTGTTCCAGGCAGTTCGGCGGGACAGCCGCAGTATGTCAGAACATGAACCCGTCAGGATCGGGGCCGGAACAGGGCGCTTTCGGAGCGGCGGGTCAGAGCAGGCCGAGCTGGGTCACGAGCATCGCGGTCACGGCGACGAGGACCCAGCCCAGGAGGTGCTCCATCAGCTTCGGGCCGTCGGTTCGGGGGCCGCCGGTACGGACGCGGGTGGCGGTGGCCTGGTGTGCGGTCATGCTGGTTCTCGCAGAGGTAGGACGGGACGGACGTACAGGACGGGCCCCCCAACCCCTTTGTCCACCTTGCCACCCGCGACGGCGTGTGCGGTGATGAGCTTGGTCACAGGGTCAGCAGACGCCCACCGCGGCGAGCGCCGTGCGCTGGCGCGGCGTGGGCCGGGCCGGGAAGTAGAGGTAGCAGACCCCTCCGCTGCCGGAGACGACCTTGCCGGAGGCGTTGTACCGCTTGGTCCGCAGCCAGATGTTCTCGAACTCGCGGCGCAGATAGATCCGGCGCACCGCGTCGTCGCTCGGTGAGGCGGGGTCGTTGGCGATGACGTCGCCGTCCGCGGTGAAGCCGATCACGGTCATGAGGTGACCGGAGGTGCCGTAGCCGGAGCCGGTCAGCTCGGTCTTGAGGAAGGACTGGGACGTTATGGCCGGGATGCCGGCCGCGATCAGCGTCTCCAGGTCGGTGAGCGAGGCGAGCCGGGTGACCACGCCCTGGACCCCCTCGAAGGTGGCCGCGTAGGCGGCGTTGAACGGCCAGTTGCCGCAGCCCTGGTACTGGTGGTCGTAGGTGAAGCGGGCCGCGTGGTCGACCTGCGGGTCGGCGTAGGAGGGGTCGACCCAGGACAGTTGCGCGGGGGTGAGCCGGCCGCCCCAGTACTCGATGATCATCTGCGAGGAGGTGGGGCTGCACCAGGCCTCGCCGCCGTTGTCGTACTCCGGGTACTGGCCCTTGTGGATCTCCTGCGAGTAGCGCGGGACGACCAGTTCCCGGGCGAGGGCGGGGGTGGAGGCGGGGACGGTGAAGCGGTCGGGGATGTCGGAGCCCATGGCGCCGAGGCGCCAGACGGTCGGGGTGAGACGGGTGCCGGGCTGGCGGTAGAGCGTGAGGCGCAGCCGGTACGAGGCCAGCCGCAGCCCGGTGCTCGCGTCGCCGATCGCGAAGGTGTCGGTCCAGACGGCGCTCTTGCCGTCGCCCTGGCCGTCCACCGAGGTCCGCTTGATGTCCTGGTCGCCGGCCGCCCAGCGGCCCATGACGTACCAGGGGGTCGCGGTGCCGTCCGAGTAGGTGCCCTGGAGTTCGACCTGGAGCCAGGTGCCGTCGGGGGTGTGGGCGTTCCAGGAGGCGACGGCCTCGGTGGCGGGTGTGGTGAGCGTGTGGACCGGGCTGGTCCAGACGGCGTACTCCCAGGTGGCGGTGGTGCCGGTGTGCGGGTCGTGGTAGTCGGTACGGCCCGCGGCGGTGTCGATCGCGATGCCGGGGCGGGAGCCGGGCACGGCCGCGGTGCCCTCGTGGGTGCCGGAGCGCCAGTCGGGATACGTGGTCCAGGCGTGGTAGTCGATCGGGCGGGCCTGCGGCACGCCGGGGTCGTCGGCGTCCACGGCGCCGGGGCGCTGGGCGGCGGCCGCCGGGGGCGCGAGGCCGGCCATCGCGGCGGTGACGGCGACGGCGAGGACGGTTCGGCGGGACGGCTGCTGGGCTCTGCTCATGGGCGCGGTTACCCCCAGGTCCGGGTCGGGGCTGGTGCGGTGCGCGGTGTGTGCGCCAACTATGGAGCAGCCGCGGGGTGCCTTCCAGCACTTCGGCGCGGGCAGCGGAATGAATATTGGTCTGGGCCGGTGGAGCAGGTGCCGGCGAGCGCCGCGCGGGGGCGTGGGGAGCCGTGCCCCCGAGCCCCACGCGCCCGGCGTGGGGAACTGGACAGGCAGCCCCCCATGCGCCCGGCGGCGGGCGAAGCCGGTCAGACGAGATCCATCGCCGCGACCTCGTCGGGGCGGCCGTAGCTGACCGGGCCCTGGAAGCGGCGGCGGGCGGTGGCGAACCACCAGACCGTGGCCACGAGCAGGACGACGGCGAGCGCGATCGGCGCGTAGTTGAAGGAGTCTGCCGTGATCGGCGAGGCCTGGGGCAGCATGAACAGGACGCTGCTGAGCAGGATCCAGACCACTGCCAGCCAGCCGATCGGCTTCCCCCAGCGCCCCAGGTGCCACGGCCCGGGCTGGAAGGCGTCACCGAGCCGGAGCCGCAGGAAGATCGGCACCGCGTAGGCGAGGAAGAGCCCGACCACGTTCACGCTGACGATCGCGGTGAAGGCCGTATGGGACCACCAGCCGGGGACGACGAGCGCGAGTGAGCAGGCGACGGCCAGCCAGACCGCCTTCACCGGGGTACGGGTGCGCTGCGAGACCGAGTGCCACCAGCGGGAGCCGGGCATGGCGCCGTCCCGGGAGAAGGCGAAGATCTGCCGGGTGTTGCTGGTGAGGTTGGCGAGGCCGCAGAAGAGCATGGCGCCGATGACGATGAGGAGCATGATCTTGGCCGCGCCGAGGCCCAGTCCGTCGATGAGGATCTGGACCGGGGGTGCGCCCGTGCCGGCTTCCTTGGCGTAGTCGCCAATGCTGTAGACCAGTGCCAGCATCAGGATCAGCCCGGTGATCGCCGAATAGCCGATGGACCGGGTGATCCCCTTCGGTGCGTTGACCGTCGCCTGGACCGTTTCCTCGGACATGTGGAAGCTGCCGTCGAAGCCGGTGAAGGTCCAGCTGGTGACCAGCAGACCGAGCATGCCGCCGTAAAGCCCGCTCGTGAAGCCGGTGTTGTTCTCGAAATGCGTCACGAAGGACACGTGCTGATGCCGATCGGGCATCACTATGAGTGCGCCCACGATCACGACGAGTCCGATCAGCAGCCACCACACGGAAATACGGTTCAGGACGGCGACGAGCTGCACGGTGTAGGTGTTGGCGAGCCCCTGGACGATGATGATCACCGCCGTGAGCAGCACCGTCTGGTGGGCGGTCGGCTGGTAGGAGGGCCACTGGAGGCTGACGAAGGCCTGGATGAAGGTGGCGGCCGCATAGCCGGTGGCGGCGGTGCCGCCGATCTGGCCGACGAAGTTCAGCCAGCCCGTGAACCAGGACCAGGCACCCTTGTGCCGTTTGGCGAGTTTACCGGCGGAGAAATACAGCGCACCGCTCGTCGGATAGGCGGAGGCGACTTCCGCCATGGCCGCGCCGATGAGCAGCACCATGAGCGAAACACCGATCCAGCCGAACACGAGAATACGCGGACCACCCGCGTTCATACCGAATCCGAAGGACGAGAAAATACCCGAGAGAATATTGATGATGGTGAAGGAGATCGCGAAGTTGTCGAACGCCTGGAAGCGCCGGGTGAGTTTTCGCGGATAACCCATCGCGTGCAGGGTCGCGTCATCGTCGAGCACGACCCGGTCCGCGCCCGCGCGGGGCGCCGATGTCCGTTCCGACACAGATCGGCCTTTCTGTGGAGGGGGCAGAGCGGGACAGGGGGGCGAGCGGTGTCAGCCGGGGCCCGGGACGGGCAGGCCGCAGCCGCGCCGGGCCCGGGAGAGCTGCTCGGCGGGGTCGCCGAAGGCGCTCCAGGGCATGCGCGAGGCGTAGGGCCCCATCGCCGTGAAGACCGCCCGCGCCTCGAACTCGCACTGGGCCATGACCAGTGCATGCGCGAGATAGGCCAGGTCGAGCACCGGGGTGAAGCGGTAATCGGCCACCGTGGGCAGCCAGTTGTGGTAGATCGCGAGCGCGGTGGAGCGCCACTGCGGCTGCTCCCAGACCCGGTCGGCGAGCAGCTGGGTCGGGTTGTAGCTCTCCACCAGGGCCACCAGCGGCAGCAGCCGCAGCGCGGAGTCACCGGGAGCCCGCTGGCTGAGGAAGGCGGCCACGTCCCAGGCCGCGTTGACCGAGCCGCCGTGGCGGGTGAAGAAGAACGACAGGAAGCGGTGGTGCGCCTCGCGGTGCCACGGGTCCAGGGACAGGATGTGCGCGAACAGCCGCCAGGGGCCCGGTGGCGCGGTGAGCAGGCCGTGCGGGGCCGGCTCGCGCAGCCGGTGCAGCCGCGCCATGGCCAGCTTGGCGACCCACGGCGTGGGGTCCTCGGGTGCCGCCTCGGCGGCCCGGTCGCACGCGGTCAGCGCGATCCGTTCCAGGGCCTCGGCGCGCTCGTCACGGCCGTCGGCGGCCCGCAGGGCGCGCTGCACCGCGACCCGGGCCCACATGAGGGCCGCCTCCGGGCTCGGTTCCTCGGCGAGCCACCGCTCCACCAGGTCGGTACCGGCCGCCTCGGAGGCGAGGACCAGCGAGCGGTGGGCCCGCAGCGCGAAGTCCGAACGCGTCTCGGCGAGAGCCTCGTACGCGTATCGATAACGTCCGGCGCGCACATCGACACAAACGCTCGCCAGGACCCGGTCGTCGGCCGCCGGATGCCACACATAGTGCCCTTCGAATAAGTCCGCGCCCATGTCCCCCCGCCTGTTCCCCGTACGACGCATCACGGTTGCGCACGAGGCACCCTACTCAGCGCCGGGCGCACCCGGAACGCCGAATTCGACATATCGGTCAGAGGATTGGGGAAATGGTTATGCAGATGATTGACTGGCCGCCAGCCGATGGTTCAAACGTCGACTTTTGCGGGTCGCACACCCGGCGCACTGCCCGGCAGCGCGCGCTCTAGACTGTTTCCGGAAAACCTCTCACACGACCCGCACCGCATCACCCCCCGGGAATCACCATTCACCACCTCGCCGCCCGGCTGCGCGGACTGCCCCCGTCCCTGGGCCCGGTCCGGCTGATCGGCGTCGACGGGCACGCCGGCTCCGGAAAGTCCACCTTCGCCGGGCGGCTGGCCGCCGCCCTGGGCGGGGCGCCGGTGCTGCACCTGGACGACATCGCCAGCCATGAGCAGCTGTTCGCCTGGACCGACCGGCTCCGCACCCAGGTGATCGAGCCCCTCGCCCGTGGCGAGATCGCCCACTACACCCCCTACGACTGGTGCACCCGTGCGTTCGGCCCGCCGTGTCCGCTGCCCGCGGCGCCGGTGGTGCTGATCGAGGGCGTCGGCGCCGGCCGCCGCGCACTGCGGCCGCACCTGGCGCAGCTGCTGTGGATGGAGCTGCCCGCGGAGCGGTCCTGGGCGCGCGGCCGGCTGCGGGACGGGGCGGAGCAGCGGGAGTTCTGGGACGGCTGGGTCGCGGCGGAGCGCGCGCACTTCGCCGCCGACCCCTCGCGCCCCCACGCCGATCTTCTGGTGCTCCAGACACCGGAGGGATACGAGGTGCTGCCGGGGCCCAAGCTACCCCTGGGTCAGGCCAAAAAATGACCCAGGGTGACGAGCTGTCCCGGATGTGGTGAAGTGGTGAAGACCCCCGCGGGGGAAGTCCTCCGACTCCCTCAACTCGGCTTGACCGGGGGGCCGTACAGGACTTACGTTCTCAATGTGCGGCATTCGGAGCCGCCCCAGGACGCGAAGCCCCCGGTTGTTCCCCCGTGATCGGGGGCTTCGTTCTGCCCTCGGCGCCTTTTCCCGGCCGCCCGCGCCCCGCACCGTTCACCCTCGGTCACCGGCGCCTGCGCGCCCCGTCTGCTCCCACCTTGTCAATCGTCCACTGCGGCACACTTCGGCGCGCGGTGGCCGCGCGGGTACGATGCCCTCGGTGCGACCTTCGAGCGGCTGCCTCGCGCACTGCAACTCCGGTCCGCGGCAGGGCGGTTCGACCGCGGCGGCCGTCGGGCGACTGCCCGGTGGTGAACCACGGGGCACGGTCTGTGGGGGGACGTGATGGACTTCGGCACGCAGGGTCCCGAGGCTCCGGCCGAGCTCGCCTGGTTGCGCGGGGTGGACGCCTACACGATGGGCGCCTATCCGCAGGCCGAGGAGGAGTTCCGCGCCGCGGTGCGGATGGACCCGGGCATGGCGGACGCCTGGCTCGGGCTGCACGCGCTGCGGGTGGACACCACGACCGCGCTGCTCAGAATGTTCCGGCACCGCGACCGCTTCGGCGAGCAGCGCACCCGGCACCGCCGGGCGCTCAACTCCTGGTACTGGCTGGGCTGGTGGGTGCAGCCGGTGCTGGAGACCCCGCGTGATCTGCTGCTGGCCCACGCCTCGCACTGGCTGGACGGCCGGCACGTACCCGAGCTGGACCGGGCGCTCGCCGGGCTGCCCCCGGTCGACACCGACCCGCAGGTCCGGTTTCTGCACTCCTGCCGGGCCTATCTGGTCAAGGACTGGGAACAGCTGGTCCGGCACACCGACCCCTTGCTGGACGACGCCATGCTCGGCATCGAGGCCGGGCTGTTCGGCGGCATGGCCCGGGTCCGGCTGGAGATGTACGGCCAGGCCGAACCCCTCCTCGCGGCGGCGCTGATGCGGTGCCGCAGCGAACAGCCGCAGCGCAAGGAGCTGCGCTACTGGCTGGCGCGGGCGCACGAGGGCACCGGGCGCAGCGCCGCCGCGCTCCCCCTCTACCGCGCGGTGCACCGGGTGGACCCCGCCTTCATGGACACCTCGGCGCGGCTCGCCGCCATCGCCGAGGGCGACGGCTACGACGATCCGGCCGACCTCGCCGCCATCACGCTGACCGGCGCCGGCCAGGACACCGTGGACGGACCGGACTGCGGCTTCGATCCGCTCTTCGGCACCGAGGGGCGTGATCTGCGGCTGCCCGAGCCGGAGCCGCCGACCGGCCCGCTGTCCCCGGTGACCGGCCCGGCGGTGCGGGCCAAGACCGGGGTCTCCACGTCGCCGATCCCGGCCGGTCCGACCGATCCCGGCTTACTCGAGGAGGCGCTCGCCGAGCTGGAGCGCATGGTCGGGCTCGAACCCGTCAAGCGCCAGGTCAAGGCCTTGTCCGCGCAGCTGAACATGGCCCGGCTGCGGGCCGGGCAGGGGCTGCCGGTGCAGCCGCCCAAGCGGCACTTCGTCTTCTCGGGTCCGTCGGGCACGGGGAAGACCACGGTGGCCCGCATCCTCGGCCGTGTCTTCTACGCGCTCGGGCTGCTCGGCGGCGACCATCTGGTGGAGGCGCAGCGGGCCGACCTGGTCGGCGAGTACCTCGGGCAGACCGCAGTGAAGGCGAACGAGCTGATCGACTCGGCGATCGGCGGAGTGCTGTTCGTGGACGAGGCGTACTCGCTGTCCAACTCCGGGTACGGCAAGGGGGACGCGTACGGCGACGAGGCCTTGCAGGTGCTGCTGAAGCGGGCCGAGGACAACCGCGACCATCTGGTGGTGATCCTCGCGGGCTATCCCGAGGGGATGGACCGGCTGCTCGCCGCGAACCCCGGGCTGTCGTCGCGGTTCACGACCCGGGTCGACTTCCCTTCCTACCGGCCGCAGGAACTCACCGAGATCGGGAAGGTGCTGGCCGGGGAGAACGGGGACCGGTGGGACGAGGAGGCGCTGGAGGAGCTGCGCTCCATCGCCGGGCACGTGGTCGAGCAGGGGTGGATCGACGAGCTGGGCAACGGGCGGTTTCTGCGGACGCTCTACGAGAAGAGCTGTGCCTACCGGGATCTGCGGTTGTCGGCCTATACGGGGGTGCTGTCGCGGGACGATCTGGCGACCCTGCGGCTGCCCGATCTGATGCAGGCGTACGGGGAGGTGCTGTCGGGCCGGGGACCCCACGATCCCTCGGCCTTCTAGGCACAGCTCCCCGCCGCCGTCCGTCCGTGCTAGGAGGCGAGCGCCTGCTCCGGTTCGCCGGTGGCCGCTTCCGGGGCCGGCAGCTCGCGGTGGGCCGGGTCCGTCACCTCGCCCACCAGCATCTCCAGGGCGTCCTCCAGGGCCACCAGCCCCAGCACCTTGCCGGTCGCGTCCGCCACCTGGGCCAGATGGGTCGCCGCCCGCCGCATCACGGTCAGCGCGTCGTCGAGCGGCAGCTCGGCCCGCAGGGTCGTCATCGGGCGCCAGACGTGCTGGGGCACCGCACGCTCGGAGTCCTCCAGGTCGAGGACGTCCTTCACATGGACGTACCCCATGAAGGGACCCGTCTCGGTCGCGGCGACCGGGAACCGGGAGTAGCCGGTGCGTGCGGTCAGCTCCACGATCTGCCCCGGGGTGACCGACGGTCCCACCGTGACCAGCGACTCGCGGCGCAGCAGGACGTCCGTCACCGGGCGCGAGCCCAGCTCCAGCGCGTCCTCCAGGCGCTCCCGCTCCTCGGGGTCGAGCAGACCGGCCTGGCCGGAGTCCTCCAGCAGCCGGTTGAGCTGCTCGCTGGTGACGACGGCCTCGACCTCGTCCTTCGGCTCGACCCGGAACAGCCGCAGGATGCCCTGGGCGCAGGCGCCGAGGGTCACCGTGATCGGCCGGCACAGCCGGGCGAAGTAGACCAGCCCCGGGCTGAGCCAGAGCGCCGCCTTCTCGGGCGCCGCCATGGCGAGGTTCTTCGGCACCATCTCGCCGACGACCAGGTGGAAGAAGACCACCGCGGCCAGGGCGATGACATAGCCCAGCGGGTGGATCACACCGTCCGGGAGGTGGACGGCCGAGAACACCGGCTCCAGCAGCCGCGCCACCGTCGGCTCGGCGACCGCGCCGAGCGTCAGGGAGCAGACGGTGATGCCGAACTGCGCGGCGGCCATCATCTGCGGCAGCCGCTCCAGGCCGTACAGCACCTGGCGGGCGCGGGCGGTGCCGAGCGGTTCGATCTGGCTGCGGCGGACCGAGACGAGCGCGAACTCCGCGCCGACGAAGAAGCCGTTGGCGAGCACGAGCAGCGCGGCGAAGAGCAGTTGGAGCAGGCTCATCGGGCCGCCTCCAGGACGTTCGCCACGGGGGCCGTCCTGACCAGGCGGACCCGCTCGGCGCGGTAGTGGCCGACCCGGCGGACCGAGAGGCGCCAGCCGGGCAGTTCGGCCTTGTCGCCGGGGGCCGGGATACGGCCGAGCAGATCGGCGACCAGGCCCGCGACGGTCTCGTACGGCCCCTCGGGCACGTCGAGTCCTATGCGCTGGAGGATGTCGACCCGGCAGCTGCCGTCCACGTCCCAGGCGGGCCTGCCGTCCTCGGGCGGGGCGGCGGCCAGCTCGGGGGCGTCCTGGCCGTCGTGCTCGTCGCGGACCTCGCCGACGAGTTCCTCGACGATGTCCTCCAGGGTGACGACGCCGGCCGTGCCGCCGTACTCGTCGACGATGACGGCGATGGGCTGCTCGCTGCGCAGCCGGGCGAGGAGCGGCTGGACGGGCAGGGTCTCGGGGACCAGGAGCGCCTTGCGGGCGATCCGGCTCACCGGGGTGCGCAGCCGGTCGGCCGCGGGGACCGCGAGCGCGTCCTTGAGGTGGGCCATGCCGACGATCTCGTCGATCTTCTCCCGGTAGACGGGGAAGCGGGACAGGCCGGTGGCGCGGGTGAGGTTGACGACGTCCTCGGCGGTGGCCGTGTCCTGGAGCGCGCTGACCTTCACGCGCGGGGTCATCACGTGCTGCGCGGTCAGCTCGCCCAGGGTCAGGGTGCGGACGAACAGGTCGGCCGTGTCCTGCTCCAGGGCGCCGGCCTGCGCGGAGTGCCGGGCCAGCGAGACGAGTTCGCCCGGGGTGCGGGCGGAGGCCAGTTCGTCGGCGGGTTCGACGCCGAGGGCGCGGACCAGCCGGTTGGCGACCGTGTTGAGCGCGGCGATCACCGGCCGGAACAGCCGGGAGAAGTGGTGCTGCGGGCCGGCGACGAACCGCGCGACCTGGAGCGGCTTGGACACGGCCCAGTTCTTGGGGACCAGTTCGCCGATCACCATCTGGATGGCGGAGGCCAGCAGCATGCCGACGACCACGGCGATGCCGGAGACGGCGCCCGCGGGCAGGCCGAGCGCGGCGAACGGGGCGTGCAGCAGACCGGCCAGGGCCGGCTCGGCGAGCATGCCGACGACCAGGGAGGTGATGGTGATGCCGAGCTGGGTGCCGGAGAGCTGGAAGGACAGCTCCCTGAGCGACTCGACGACCCGGCCGGCGCGTCGGTCGCCTTCGGCGGCGGCCTGCTCGGCGTCCGGGCGCTCGACGGTCACCAGACCGAACTCGGCGGCCACGAAGAAGCCGTTGGCCAGGATCAGCAGCAGGGCGGCTGCGAGGAGCAGCAGAGAGGTGGTCACGATGCCGCCGCCTTCCCGTCATGTCGGGTGGGGGCGGCGCAGGTACTACAGGACGATCCGTCCATCGCCGGAGGGGGTCACTCCTCGGGTAGCAGGAACCCCCGGGCACCGGAGGGCGCACAGGGGTGGAGGCGCAGCGAAAACGCCTCCGCCCCACAGATTAATCAAGACAGGCGCCCCAGGGGCAGGGTGGGCGACCCGGAGTCAGCCCCGATCTTCCCCCACCCGGGCCGTCGAGCGTGCCTCGGTGAGCGCCCGGAGCGTCCCGGCGTCGGCGATGGCGCGCTGCTTGGCCAGGCCCGGCTGGATGCCGAGCGCGGGCAGGCTGGTGCCGTCGCTGAGGTCGAGGAACACCCAGGGATCGCCCGGACGGAGGTTCACCTGAAGGATCTCCGCCCACTCCAGCCGCCGCTCGCCGGCGATGTTCACGACGGTGACACCGGACTCCTCGGCGATCACCCGCACCCGGGAGATCCGTGCCAGCGCCCAGAAGATGAGCGCCCCGGTGAGGACGAAGCTGAGCCGCTCGCCCGGTCCGAGATGCTCCAGCAGCAGGGCGACCCCGGAGATGGTCAGGAAGATCGCCAGGCCGGCGGTGAGCAGGATGGCGCGGGTGTGGCCCGGCCGGAAGGTGACGGGCAGCTCGGGGAGGTCGGACATCGGTGGCGTACCCCTTACAGGCGGCAGGCGTGGATGGCCGTGGTCAGGATGGCGCGGGCGCCGATGGCGTAGAGGTCGTCCATGATCCGCTGCGCCTCCTTGGCGGGGACCATGGCGCGGACCGCGACCCAGCCCTCGTTGTGCAGCGGGGAGACGGTCGGGGACTCCAGGCCGGGGGTGAGCGCGACAGCCTTCTCCAGCTGCTCCACGCGGCAGTCGTAGTCCATCATCACGTACGTCCGCGCCACCAGGACGCCCTGGAGGCGGCGGAGGAACTGCTGGACCTTGGGCTCGTCGCCGTCGGCGCCGGTGCGGCGGATGACGACCGCCTCGGACTTCATGATCGGCTCGCCGAAGACCTCCAGCCCGGCGTTGCGCAGGCTGGTGCCGGTCTCGACGACGTCGGCGATGACCTCGGCCACGCCCAGCTCGATCGCGGTCTCCACGGCGCCGTCGAGGTGGACGACGGAGGCGTCGATGCCGTGCTCCTCCAGGTGCCGGTCGACGATGCCCTCGTAGGAGGTGGCGACCGTCCTGCCCTTGAGGTCCTCGACGCCGTTCGCGGTGCCCGGCTTGGCGGCGAAGCGGAAGGTGGAGCGGGCGAAGCCGAGCGGGAGGATCTCCTCGGCGTCGGCGCCGGAGTCGATCAGCAGGTCGCGGCCGGTGATGCCGATGTCGAGCCGGCCGGAGGAGACGTAGATCGCGATGTCGCGGGGGCGGAGGTAGAAGAACTCGACCTCGTTCTCCGGGTCGACGATCCGCAGCTCCTTGGACTCGCGGCGCTGCTGGTAGCCGGCCTCATGCAGCATCTCCGCCGCAGGGCCGGACAGTGAACCCTTGTTGGGGACGGCGATGCGCAGCATGAGGTCGGCTTCCTTCGCGTTGGGAGTGCAGAGCTGGGTGCGTGAGCTGGTGGGGTCGTATCAGAGGTGGGCGTAGACGTCGTCCAGGGAGATCCCGCGGGCGACCATCATCACCTGGACGTGGTACAGCAGCTGCGAGATCTCCTCGGCGGCCGCCTCCTTGCCCTCGTACTCGGCGGCCATCCAGACCTCGGCGGCCTCTTCGACGACCTTCTTGCCGATGGCATGGACTCCCTTGCCGACCAGCTCGGCGGTGCGGGAGGTGGCGGGATCACCGTGGGCGGCCTTGTGCTGGAGCTCGGTGAAGAGCTCCTCGAACGTCTTCTTGGACATGGTGGTCCTTACCCTACGCGCTCCGGCCGGTGCCTCAGTGCCAGGGTTCGGATACTGAGCGGAGCGTCGCCGCGGTGGAGACCGCCGCGGTCACCGCCTCGTGGCCCTTGTCCTCGTTCGAGCCGTCGAGACCGGCCCGGTCCAGGGCCTGCTCCTCGGTGTCGCAGGTGAGCACGCCGAAGCCGACGGGGACGCCGGTCTCGATGGAGACCTGGGTGAGGCCCTGGGTGACGCCCTGGCAGACGTAGTCGAAGTGCGGGGTGCCACCGCGGATGACGACGCCGAGGGCGACCACCGCGTCGTAGCCGCGGCCGGCCAGCACCTTGGCCGCGACCGGCAGCTCGAAGCTGCCCGGGACCCGGATCAGGGTCGGCTCGTCGATCCCCAGCTCGTGCAGGGCGCGCAAAGCGCCGTTCACCAGGCCGTCCATCACCTTCTCGTGCCACTGCGCCGCGATGACGGCGACCCGCAGGTCGCTCGCGTTGCGTACGGACAGTTCCGGTGCACCCTTGCCGCTCACGTCTCTCCTCAGTGCTTTCTCGCGTTACTCGGTGTCGCAGGTGGCCGTCAGCGGCCGGCCGCGCCGGCCAGCGCGGCCGCGGTGTCCAGCCAGGGCAGGTCGTGCCCCATCCGGTCCCGCTTGGTGCGCAGGTAGCGCAGGTTGTGCTCGCCCGCCTGGATCGGCATCTGCTCGCGGCCGGTGACCCGCAGGCCGTGGCGGAGCAGCGCCTCGCTCTTGTCGGGGTTGTTGGTCAGCAGCCGGACGCTGCGCACGCCGAGGTCGGCGAGGATCTGCGCGCCGGCGCCGTAGTCGCGGGCGTCGGCGGGCAGGCCCAGCTCCAGGTTGGCGTCGAGGGTGTCATGGCCCTGTTCCTGGAGGGCGTAGGCGCGCAGCTTGGACAGCAGGCCGATGCCGCGTCCCTCGTGTCCGCGCAGGTAGACGACGACGCCCCGGCCCTCGGCCTGGATGCGCTGGAGGGCGGTGTCGAGCTGGGGGCCGCAGTCGCAGCGCAGGGAGCCGAAGACATCGCCGGTGAGGCATTCGGAGTGCACCCGGACCAGGACGTTTTCGCCGTCGCCGATCTCGCCGTGGACGAGGGCGACGTGCTCGACGCCGTCGAGCGTGGAGCGGTAGCCGTGGGCGGTGAAGGTGCCGTGCTCGGTGGGCAGGCGGGTCTCGGCCTCGTGGCGGACGGCGGGGACGGCGGGCTCGGCCGGGGCCGTCTGCTGCTGCCGGACGGGCCGCGGGGCCGGCTCCTGGCCGAGCGGGGCGGAGCCGTCCTGAAGGGAGCGGCGGTAGGCGATCAGGTCCTCGATGGAGATGATCGTCAGGCCGTGCTTGCGGGCGAACGGCACCAGCTCGGGCAGGCGCAGCATGGTGCCGTCCTCGCCGGCGATCTCCACGATGGCGCCGGCCGGGCGGAGTCCGGCGAGCCGGGCGAGGTCGACGGCGGCCTCGGTGTGGCCGTTGCGGACGAGGACGCCGCCGGGCCTGGCGCGCAGCGGGAAGACATGGCCGGGACGGACGAAGTCGGACGGCTCGGCCGTGCCGCCGGCGAGCAGCTGGAGCGTGGTCGCACGGTCGGAGGCGGAGATGCCGGTGGTCACGCCGTGCGCGGCGGAGGCGTCCACGGAGACGGTGAACGCGGTCTTCATGGACTCGGTGTTGTCCTCGACCATCTGCGGCAGCCGGAGCCGGTCCAGCTCCTCGGGCTCCATGGGCGCGCAGATGAGGCCACGGCACTCGCTCATCATGAACGCGACGATCTCGGGGGTCGCCTTCTCGGCGGCGATGACGAGGTCGCCCTCGTTCTCCCGGTCCTCGTCGTCCACCACGACCACCGGGCGGCCGGCGGCGATGTCGGCGATGGCCTGCTCGACCGGGTCGAGCGTGAGGTCCTCGAGGGGGGCGGTGAGGTCGTCGGTGCGGTACAGCAGCGGGGCCGAGGTCATGCCGGCGCTCCTTCCAGGACGGGCTGCGCGTCCCGGCGGGAGCGCAGCCACCAGTCGCGCATGCCCCACAGGACGAGTGCGCCGTAGATGACGTAGACGAAACCGGAGAAGGCGTAGCCGTTGGCGAAGTTGAGGGGGACGCCGACGAGGTCGACGAGCAGCCAGGCGATCCAGAACTCGACCATGGCCTTGGCCTGGGCGTACATGGCGACGATGGTGCCGACGAAGATGTACGCGTCCGGCCAGGGGTCCCAGGAGAGCTTCGGATAGGCGGCGAAGAGCAGGGCGACGGCGACCGTGCCGGCGGCGGCCGCGGCGACCATGGCGATCCGCTCGCGCCAGGTGGCGAAGCGGACGGTGATGCGGCCGTCCTCGGCGCCGCCCTTGCCGCGCTGCCACTGCCAGAAGCCGTAGAGCGCGACGGCCATGACGACGGCCTGCTTGCCGGCGCTGCCGGTGAGGTGGCCGTAGAAGGCGCCGAAGAGGACGAGTCCGGACAGGAACTGCACGGCCCAGGTCCACAGGGAGCGGCGCCAGCCGAGGGCGAGGGTGATCAGACCGAGGATGTTGCCGACCATGTCCGACCAGATGATGTGCTGGCCGAAGAGGGTGAACGCCTCGGAGTTGAGCCAGCTCACCGGCCGGCCCCCTGACCGGCCGCGAGCAGCCGCTCCACGTACTTGGCGACGACGTCCACCTCGAGGTTGACCGGGTCGCCGGGCTGCTTGTGGCCGAGCGTGGTCAGGTCGAGGGTGGTCGGGATGAGGCTGACGGTGAAGTAGTCCGGGCCGGCCTCGACGACGGTGAGGCTGATGCCGTCGACGGTGATGGAGCCCTTCTCGACGACGTACCGGGCGAGGTCCGCGGGGAGCGAGACCTTGACGATCTCCCAGTTCTCGGAGGGCCTGCGCTCCAGCACCTCGCCGGTGCCGTCGACGTGACCCTGCACGATGTGGCCGCCGAGGCGGGCGCCGACGGCGGTGGGGCGCTCCAGGTTGACGCGGGAGCCGACGGTGAGGGCGCCCAGGCTGGAGCGGTTCAGCGTCTCGGCCATGACGTCGGCGGTGAACTCGTCGCCTTCGTGCTCGACCACGGTGAGACAGACGCCGTTCACGGCGATGGAGTCGCCGTGCTGTGCGCCCTGGGTCACGACGGGGCCGCGGAGTCGGAAGCGGGAGGAGTCGCCGAGGTTCTCGACGGCGGTGACTTCACCCAGCTCTTCGACGATTCCGGTGAACACTTCCCGGGTCCTCCTGCCTCATGGGGGCACGGACTCCGGGGCCTGTCGATGAACGACACACTGCACGGGTGAACACGGGACACGTCGGCAGCGACGCCGAAAAAGGACTCGCCCGGAGACGGACAAGCCCAGATACGGCGACGTGCACACGTGCATGTGCCCGCCCGCCGCGCACTGCCTCCCATCCGGACTTTAACCGTCGGTCCAGGAATTTCACCTGGTCAACCGGCCGCTGGAAGCGACCGGGTCGCGGACTGTAACCGCCGGTTCGGACTTTCACCGACCCCGGAGTGCGCTGCTTCTGGTACAGGGCCAGTGTGCCATGCCGGATGCTCACCCAGACAGGGGTCGAGTGTGGGTTCGCTCACAGTACGTGTCTTCGGAGGTGCACGGCGGAACCGGCGTCCGGTCCATTGACCACTTTGGTCTAGTCCTTTTAGGGTGCGGGCTGGCCCGGCGGCGGTGACGACGGCCCTTGCCTGCCGCCGGGTCGCCACAGCGCCCCGGTGAATCCGCCGGGGCGTGTCACATTTCCGTGGGCCCGACCGGTCTCATCCGTCGAGGCGCCCCGACCGGGGTGCCCGGGAACAGAGGAACGGAATCAGCATGAGCACGATCCTGGTGACCGGCGGGACCGGCACCCTCGGCCGGTGCGTCACCGAGCGGCTGCGGACGGAAGGGCGCGAGGTGCGGGTGCTCAGCCGGCACAGCGAGCCGTACGCCGTCGATCTCCAGGCCGGCGGCAGCGGGCTGGACGCGGCGCTCGCCGGCGTGGACACGGTGGTGCACTGCGCGAGCAACCCGCGCGGCGGGGACGAGCGGGCGGCGGAGCACCTGATCGCGGCGGCGCGGCGGGCCGGGGTGAGGCACCTGGTGTACATCTCCATCGTCGGGGTGGACCGGGTGCCGTTCGGCTACTACCGGACCAAGCACACGGTGGAGCAGATGATCGAGTCCTCGGGGCTCGGCTGGACCGTGCTGCGCACCACCCAGTTCCACGATCTGCTGGTGACACTCTTCCAGGGGCTCACCAAGCCGCCCGTGGCACTGCTCCCGGCCGGGGTCCCGGACCAGCCGATCGAGGTGGTGGAAGTCGCCGAGCGGCTGGTCGAGCTGGCGCTCGGCGAGCCCGCCGGACGGGTGGCGGACATGGGCGGTCCCGAGGTGCGTTCCCTCGACTCGCTGGCCCGCGCCTATCTCCGGGCGACCGGGCGGCGCCGGGCGGTGCTGAACGTGCCGCTCTTCGGTGCGGCGTACCGGGCGTTCCGGGCGGGTGGGCATCTGGCGCCGGAGCAGGCGGTGGGGAAGGGGACGTTCGAGGATTATCTGGGCCGGCGGTTCGGGCAGGGATGAGACCCCCTCCCCCACGCTCTCGGCTGCGCGCGGGCAGATAGCTTTACGGCGCGAGCCGGAGACGGGCCGGTGCGGGAACTCCCGGGAGGGGGACGGACATGGGGGACGTGGGCGCTGCGCGAGGCGAGGTCCGGCGCGCCCGGTACGCCGTGGCGGCCGTGTTCGCCGTGCACGGTGCGGTGACCGGCTGCTTCGCGACCCGGGTGCCCTGGATACAGGACCACGCCTCGCTCGGCGCGGGGCAGCTCGGCTTCGCCCTGGCCTTCACCGCGTTCGGCGCGTCCTGCACCATGCCGCTGGCCGGGCGGATCAGCCACACCTTCGGCAGCCGTACGGCACTGCGCGGCTTGATCGCGCTGTGGACCCTCTCCCTGGTCCTGCCGTCGCTGGCGCCGAACCTGTACACGCTGTGCCTGGCGATGTTCGTCTACGGCGCCGGCTCGGGAATGGCCGACGTGGCGATGAACGCGCTCGGCGTGGAGGTGGAGCGGCGGCTCGGGAAGTCGGTCATGTCGGGGCTGCACGGCATGTGGAGCGCGGGCGCGCTCACCGGCTCGGCGGCCGGCACGCTCGCCGCACACCTCGGCGCGGACGCCCGGCTGCACTTCGCCCTCGCCTCGGCCGTCCTCACCGCGCTCGGCGTGTCGGCGTGCGCCTGGGTACCGGACGTACAGCCCGCGAAGGACGAGGAGCCGCCCCCGCGGTTCGCGCTGCCGCCGCGTTCCGCGCTGCTGATCGGCGCGGTGGGCTTCTGCGCGGTGTTCGCGGAGGGCGCGAGCCTGGACTGGTCGGCGGTGTTCCTGCGGGACCGGCTGGGCAGCTCGGCCGGGGTGGCGGCGGCCTCGACGACCGGCTTCATGCTGACCATGGCCGTGGCCCGGCTGGCCGGGGACGCGGTGGTGAACCGGTTCGGGGCGGTCAGGACGGTCCGGGCCGGAGGGGCGCTGGCGGGACTCGGCGGCGCGCTGGTGGTCCTCGGCGGCCGTCCGGCGTGGGCGATGGCCGGGTTCGCGCTGATGGGACTCGGCATCGCGGTGGTCGTACCGCTGTGCTTCGCCGCGGCCGGACACGCGGGGCCGAATCCCAGCCAGGCCATCGCCGGCGTGGCCACCATCACCTACACCTCGGGGCTGGTCGCGCCGAGCCTGATCGGCGGGGTGGCGCAGGCGACCAGCCTGGTGGTCTCGTTCTGCGTGGTGACGGCGCTGGCCTGCGGGCTCGCCGGGCTCGCGGGCGTGCTGCGCGGCGCCGAGCGGGGCGGTCCCGGCGCGGTCAGTCCGCAGGCCGCAGCAGTGTCCGACCCACCGTCCTGAAGGCGTCGCTCCACGGCGCCGGGCGCAGGGTGTCCGCGTCCAGCCGGACCAGTACCCGGGTGCCCTGGGCGTAGGTCTGCGTGCCGTCGGCCGAGCAGAAGCGGAAGCCGTAGGTGAGGCCGGTGGTGCCGAGGCGCTCCAGCCAGAGGTGGACGGCGTAGCCGCCGGGGCTGGTGACCGGTGCCTCGTAGCTGATGCGCAGTTCGCGGACGGCGTTGCAGGCGTCGCCGGCGGCGTGCCAGTCGCCGTCGAAGCGGATGCCGTGCCCGTTCCACAGCTCGGTCCAGGCACGCTCGACCATCAGCGGGTAGCGGGCGTTGTGCAGCAGGCCGAGCGCGTCGAGGTCGTCGAAGTGGACGGTGACGGGGATCAGCCGGCCGTAGGCGACGGCGGGGGCGGTCGGGGCTTCGGCGGTCACGGGGGGAACTCCTGAACTTCGCTGCTGGGAGCATGTGCATCCCTGCGGGCATCGCTGAGGCATTCGCTGAGCCATCGCCGGGAATCGCTTCCATACTAAGCGACCGCTCAGCACGCCTGGCGTCCGGGACAATGGTCCGGACCGTCTGCTCGTCCGCAAGAAAGCGAATACACATGGACCTCGGCGTGCGCTGGAAGCTGCACGGTGACGGGCGCACGCCCGCGCCCGGAGCGGTGGTACGCCCCGACGAACGGCTCTCCTGGCCCCGCACGGTGGGCCTGGGCGCCCAGCACGTGGTCGCCATGTTCGGCGCGTCCTTCGTGGCGCCGGTGCTCATGGGCCTGGATCCGAACCTGGCCATCATGATGTCGGGCGTGGCGACCGTGATCTTCCTGCTCGCCACCCGCGGCCGGGTGCCGAGCTATCTGGGCTGCTCCCTGTCCTTCGTGGGCGTGGCCGCCGTCATCCGAGCCCAGGGCGGTACGAGCGCCACGGTGACCGGCGCCGTCCTCGTGGTCGGCGCGGTGCTGTTCCTGGTGGGCCTGGCGGTGCGGCGCTTCGGCGCGCGGATCATCCACGCGGCCATGCCACCGGTCGTCACCGGCGCGGTCGTCATGCTGATCGGCTTCAACCTGGCCCCGGTGACCGCCGCGACCTACTGGCCGCAGGACCAGTGGACGGCCCTGCTGGTCATGCTGTTCACCGGTCTCGCGGTGGTCTGTCTGCGCGGCTTCTGGTCCCGTATCGCCATCTTCCTCGGGCTGGTCTTCGGGTACGGCATCTCCTGGGCCTTCGACCGGATCTTCGGCAAGATCCACTCCATGAGCCCGGGCGGCCGGGTCACCGACCACTGGCGGCTGGACCTCTCCGGCGTCGCCAAGGCCGACTGGATCGGTCTGCCCCACTTCCACGGACCGTCGTTCCAGTGGTCCGCGGTGCTGGTCGCGCTGCCGGTCGTGATCGCGCTGGTCGCGGAGAACGCGGGGCACGTCAAGGCGGTCGGCGAGATGACCGGCGACCCGCTGGACGACCAGCTCGGCACGGCGATCTCGGCGGACGGCGTCGCCTCGATGCTGTCGACCGCGGTGGGCGGCCCGCCGAACACCACGTACTCCGAGAACATCGGCGTCATGGCCGCGACCCGGGTGTACTCCACCGCCGCCTACTGGGCCGCCGCCGGCTTCGCGCTGCTCTTCGGCCTGTGCCCGAAGTTCGGCGCGGTCGTGGCCGCGATCCCGGGCGGGGTGCTCGGCGGCATCACCGTGATCCTGTACGGCATGATCGGCCTGCTCGGCGCGCAGATCTGGCTGAACGCCAAGGTGGACCTGCGCAACCCGCTGAACCTGGTCCCGACGGCCGCGGGCATCATCATCGGCGTCGGCAACGTCAGCATGAAGTTCACCGACACCTTCTCGCTCAGCGGCATCGCCCTCGGCACGCTGGTCGTCATCACCGGCTACCACGCGCTGCGCGCCTTCGCCCCGGCCCACCTCAAGCAGCAGGAGCCACTGCTGGACGAGGGCACCTCCAGCTACGACGAGCAGACTCAGCCTCCCACGTCGTAGGCGTACATCCGGCGGCGCGAACGTGCCGGTCGCCGGGCACGTGTCCTGGCCTGCCGGGGACCGAGCCGTCCCCCCTCGCTTCGCCGGTGCGTTCCCCCGATCCGGCGAAGCAGGGGGCCGGTGGACCCGTCGGCCGGGGCGGAGCTGGGACCCTTCCCCCATGACGCAGCTGGAACACCTCCCCCCGTCCGTCGACGCGGTCATCGCCCGGATGCGCGCCATCGGCACGGCCCTGCCGGCCCGCGACGGGGTGGCCGTGTTCAACCGCGTCTACCTCACCGTCACCGAGGAGATCCACCGGCGCCTGGAGGCCCGGGAGTTCCCGGACACGAGGGCGGCGAGCACGCTGGACGTGCGGTTCGCCGAGCGCTATCTGGCGGCGGTCGACGCCGCCGCGGCGGACCGCCGGCCGCCCGCCTGCTGGCGGCCGCTGTTCCAGCTCCGCCGCCATCCCGGTGTACGGCCGTTGCAGTTCGCGCTCGCGGGCATCAACGCGCACATCGGGCACGACCTGGCGCTCGCGGTGGTGGACGCCAGTCGTACCCTCGGCTGCGAACCGGCCGAGCTGGAGGACGAGTTCGACCGCGTGGGCGACCTCCTGTGTGCGCTGGAGGAGCGCATCCGCGAGGATCTGATGCCGGGCCCCGACCTGCTCCAGCTCGCCGACCCGCTCACCCATCTGCTGGGCTCCTGGAGTCTGGAGCGGGCCCGGGACGCGGCGTGGGCGGCGGCGCGGGCGCTGTGGGCGCTGCGCCACTGCGAGGACGTCGCCGAGGAGTTCGCCGAACGGCTCGACGCGGCGGTGGGGTTCGCGGGGCGCATGCTGCTCACCCCGCTCACCGACTGACGCCCCCGGCACCGGCCGCGCCGGGGGCTCCCGGTCAGTCCTCCGGCAGTTCGACCGGCGCGATCTCGTCGTAGACGTCGCCCGGGCCCGGGTTGGTCGGGTCCGTGGTGCCGCCGAAGTGGTGCATGACACCCCAGACCGCGTTCAGCGCGGTCTGCACGGCGCCCTCGGCCCAGCCGGCCGTCCAGGAGATGTCGTCGCCGGCGAGGAAGATGCCCCGCTTGTCCTCGGGCAGCCGGTCCTGCATGAAGTGGGTGAACAGGCGCCGCTGGTAGCGGTAGTGGCCGGGCAGGTTGGCCTTGAACGCGCCCATGAAGTAGGGCTCGTTCTCCCAGGAGACCGTCACCGGGTTGCCGATGATGTGCTTGCGGATGTCGACCTTGGGGTAGATCTCGCCGAGCGACTTCAGCATGACCTCCATCCGCTCGTTCGCGGACAGCGGCAGCCACTTCAGGCTGTCGTCGCACCAGGTGTAGGACAGGCAGATCACGGCGGGCTTGTCCGGGCCGTCGTCCAGCAGGTAGGTGCCGCGGGTCATGCGGTCGGTGAGCGTCATCGACATGACGTCCCGGCCGGTCTCCTCGTCCTTGTCCAGCCAGAACGGCCGGTCGACCGGGACGAAGAGCTTGGAGCTCTCCATGTAGTGGGTGCGCTCGATCGCCGTCCAGTGGTCGATCGGGAACAGCGAGTCGTCGCAGGCGATCTTGGACAGCAGCATCCAGGACTGGGCGGTGAAGATCGCCGCCTGGTAGGTGCGGATGTCGCCGTTCGCGTCGGTCACGGTGATCTGGTTGCCCGCGGTGCGGTGCAGCCGGGTCACGGCCGGGCGGGGCTCGCCGTGGGCGTGCAGGGACTTCAGCGAGGTGCCGTACGGCCAGTGGACGATCTTCTCCGGCTCGCGCTCCCACAGACGCAGCGGCAGCTGCTGGGAGCCGCCGACGATGCCGCGGTGGTGGTCGTCGGCCTCGGTGTAGACGACCCGGAGGATCTCCAGGATGGAGTTCGGGAAGTCGGTGTCCCAGCCGCCGGTGCCGAAGCCGACCTGGCCGAAGATCTCCCGGTGCCGGAAGGACTTGAAGGCCTCGGAGTCGCAGAGGAAGCCGTAGAAGGTCTGGTTGTCGAGCTTCTCGACCAGCTGGGCCCAGATCTCGCGGATGCGCTGGACGTCCCGCTCGCGCATGGCGCGGTTCATGTCGGAGAAGTCGGCGCCCTCCTCCAGGCACCGGTTCCAGGCCTCGGCGACGTCCCGGTACACCTGGGGCAGGTCGTCGATGGTCTCGGCGTAGTGCGACTCGCCCTTCAGGTCGACCACGGTCGAGGGGGTGGCCTCGGCCAGCGGGTTCGGGAAGGGCCTGGTCTCCAGGCCGACCAGGTCGATGTAGTGCTGGAGCGCGGTGGAGGACGGCGGGAAGCGCATCGCGCCCATCTCGGCGGTCAGCGACTCGTCACAGCCCTCGAAGCCGACGGTGCGCAGCCGGCCGCCGATCTGGTCGGCCTCGTAGACGACGGGCTTGAGGCCCATCTTCATCAGCTCGTAGGCGGCGACGATGCCGGACAGACCGCCGCCGATGACCGCGACCTCGGTGCCGTGCTCGGTCGCCGGTATCTGGCCGAGGCCCGCCGGGTGGGCGAGGAAGTCGTCGTAGGCGTAGGGAAAGTCCGGGCCGAACATGGTGATCGGCGGCTGCTGCTCGTCGGTGTGCTCGACGGCGTTGGGCACCGTGGACGTCATGGGGTACGGACTCCTTGCGCGAAGCGGTAGAACTCGGGGGAAGGCTCGGGGAGGGTCAGACCAGGGACCCGTACAGGCCGGGGCGGCGGTCCCGCAGATACGGGTTGGCCTCGCGGGAGGCGGCCAGGAAGGCGGGGTCGGCGTCGGCGAGGACCAGCTGCTCGGCGCGGCCGGCGCGGGTGCGGGCGACTCCGTCGGGACCGGCGAGGGTGGACAGTCCGACGAACTCGAACTCGCCCTCCGCGCCGACCCGGTTGACGTACGCCACGTACATCTGGTTCTCGAAGGCGCGCACCGGGATCATCGACTCCGCGACGAACTGGTACGGGTGCATCTGCGCCGTCGGCACGACGAGCAGGTCGGTGCCGGCCAGGGCGTGGGCGCGGACGTTCTCCGGGAACTCGACGTCGTAGCAGATCATCAGGCCGACGGTCAGGCCGTTCAGCTCGGCCTGCACCACCGGGCCGTCGCCCGGCGTGAAGTGGTCGCGCTCGAAGCAGCCGAAGAGGTGGGTCTTGCGGTAGTTCGCGAGCCGGGTGCCGTCGGCGGAGATCAGCTGGGCGGAGTTGTAGACCGTGCCGCCGTCGCGCTCCGGGTAGCCGTAGGCGACGGCCAGGCCGTGCCGGGTGGCGATCTCGGCGATCGCGTCGGCGGCCTCGCCGTCGGCGGGCTCGGCGAGGCGGGCGATGTCGTCGCCGATCGCGTAGCCGGTGAGGAACATCTCCGGTGCGGCCAGCAGCGCGGCGCCCGCGGCGGCGGCACGCTCCGCGGCCGCGTCGAGGACCTTGAGGTTCTCGGCGACGGAGCCGGGGTTGCCGGAGCTCTGGAGCAGGGCGGTGCGCATGCGTCTTCCTCACCGGATACGGGATTTTTGGGGGCCAGAAAGACGGTACGGTCGGCGCGCTCGGCCGGACAAGAAGGAGCCGTTGCGCGCCGGTGCGCGGTTTGTTGCGTGCGGAGCGGGTGGAACGGCGATTCGTTGCGCGGCGGGGTGGCGCTGCCCGGGAATGGTGCCGTTCGGCGGTGTGGAGCACAGACCTACAGGTCGCGCAGCCGCGCCACGATCTCCCGCAGCAGTCCGGGGTCGGCGCCCGGCCCCGCCCGCACCGCGCGGGGTGCGTCGACGCGGATCAGCCCGGCCTCGGCCAGGTCGCCGAGCAGGACGCGGACCACGGTCAGCGGCAGGTCGGCGTCGGCCGCCAGCTCCACGACGGGGCGCGGTCCGCGCCGGACCAGGTCGAGCAGGGCGGCAGCCGCGTGATCGACGGCCGGGCGGTCCGCCGTGTCGTCGTCCACCGCGCCGACCCGGGACATCAGATCGATGTCGTGCCGCTGCGAGGGCCGGGTGCGGCCCCGGGTCACGGTGTACGGGCGCACCAGGGACCCGGTCTCGTCCTCGTACCAGTGCTCGTCGCTCACCGTGGGATCAGGAGGTGGTACGGGCGGCGGCGTCCAGGTGGTGGCCGAGGCGACGGACGAGCAGGGCCATCTCGTGGGCGAGCTGGCCGACGTCCGTCCCGGCCTCGCTGAGCACGGCGAGCCGGCTGCCGTGTCCGGCGGGGGTGATGAAGAGGTAGGCGTCGTCCAGCATCACCATGGTCTGGCGCACCTCTCCCGCGGCGAACCGCTCCCCCGCCGACCGGGCGAGGCCGTGGAAGCCGGAGCAGACGGCGGCCAGGTGCTCGATGTCGCGTCGGAGCATGCCCTCCGAGCTGCTGAGCGGCAGGCCGTCCGCGGTGAGCAGCACGGCCTGCCGGACGTGGTCGGTGCGCGCCACCAGGTCGTCCAGCAGCCAGCCGAGACCGGTTCCGGGACCGGTGGCTGTCGCGTCCGTGGTCGCGGCGGGCTGCTCGGGGGTGTGGTCCTCACCGTGCATCGTCGGCGTCGGTCCCTTCGTCGGCGTGGGTCGTGTCGCCGAGACCGGTCTCGACGCGGCTGGTCTCGGCACTGCTGTCAGCGCCGTCGATCACCTCGGTCGTTACTCCCCCTGCTCCCCCGCTCGCCGGCAGCCCCCTGCGGCCGCGGTCCAGGCCGCGCTGGAAGGCGCCGAAGATCGCCCGCATCTCCTCGGCGTCGACCTCGCGCTCGGGGGTGGTGCCGGGCGGCGGTGGCTCGTCCCGCAGCTCCGGGACGAGCGAGGCCTGCCGGGTGCGGGTGGGCAGGGCGGGCACGGCCCCGGAACCGGGGGCCGGGTCCGGGGCGGTCCCGCGCTCCACGGGCCTCCGCGTCCTGGCCGGCAGCTCCCGTACGGCGGCGAGCCGACCGGCGGACGGACCCACGGAGTCCCTCACCGGCAGGCGCGCGGAGGCCCCGCGAGACGAACCTCCCGGCACCGCCGCCCCCACCTCCGCCAGCACACCCGAAGGCAGCCGCACGACCGCCGTCGTACCGCCGTAGGGGGAATCCCCGAGGCTGACCTCGATGCCGTGGCGGGCGGCGAGGCGGCCCACGACGTAGAGGCCGAGCCGGTCGTGGCGGGTGGGGTCGAAGGCGTCGGGGTCGGTGAGGGTGCGGTGGGCCGCGGCGCGCACGTCGGCGTCCAGGCCGAGGCCCCGGTCGTCGATCTCCAGGACGAAGCCGGTGCCGACCCGCCCGGTGCGCAGGGTCACGTCGGTGTGCGGCGGCGAGAACACCGTGGCGTTCTCCAGGAGTTCGGCGAGGAGGTGGACCACGTCGGCGACCGCGTCGGCCGCCACGCCGACCTCCGGCATCGGCGGCACCACCACGCGCGCGTAGTCCTCGATCTCGCCGACGGCGGAGGCGACGACGTCCGCGACCGGCACGGGCCGGCGCCAACGGCGGCCGGGTGCGGCGCCGGAGAGGATGATCAGGCTCTCGGCGTGCCGGCGCATCCGGGTGGTCAGATGGTCGATGCGGAACAGTTCGCGCAGTACATCGGGGTCGTCGGTGCGCCGCTCCAGGGTGTCCACGAGTTTCAACTGCCGGTGCACCAGGGCCTGGTTGCGCCGGGCGATGGTGAGCAGCACCGCGAACTGCCCGCGGCGCAGCCCGGCCTGGCGCACGGCGGCCTCGACGGCGGCCAGCCGCGCGGTGTTGAAGGCCCGGCCGACCTGCCCGATCTCGTCGTCGCGCACCTCGTCGGCGGCGAGCGGCGGCGCCTCGGCGACCGCGTCGACCTCCTCACCGGCGCTCAACCGCCGCATGACGTCGGGCAGCCGGTCCTTCGTCAGCACGTCGGCGGCGTCCCGCAGGGTCTCCAGCCGGCGCGAGATCCGCCGGGCGCCGCGCACCGCGAACCACAGCGACAGGGCGACGGCGATCAGCCCGACCGCGCCGACGACGGCCGCCTTGGTCAGCTCGCGGTAGGCGAAGGCCCGCCCGCGCGCGGCCGAGTTCTCGGCGGACGCGGTGCACAGCTGCATGTACCGCTTGACGGCCCGGTCGGTGGTCGTCCGCCAGGTGTCCGCCGTGACGGCGCGCCCGGCCCCGCGGGAGCCCGCCCGCAGCAGCGCGTCCTCGCTCCGCACCAGCGAGCGGTGCAGACCCTCCCGCTGGAACCGTTCGAACAGGGCGCGGGAGTCGGCGGGCAGGTCGGGAACATAGGTCCGCTCGAAGACACGGCGGTCCTCGACGGTCGCGGTGAGGGTGTCGTACTGCCGGTCGGTCAGCGCGCCCGCCGCCCGCGCCCCGGCGACCAGGGCGTCCTCCCGGGAGACGTACTCGCGCACCCGGACCAGCTCGATCACGGTCTGGGCCTCGCGGGCGAGCTGTCCGGCCTGGAGCGCGGTGAGCGTGGACTCGACGTCGAAGCCGGGCTCCACCAGCGCGCCGTACTCCTCGACCGCCCGGTCCCAGGTGATCTTCCGGGCCAGTACCCGCTCGCGCAGCCCCTCCAGCCGGCCCGTCGCGGCGACCATGGCGTCCAGCGCCCGCCGCTGCCGCAGGGTGAGCCGGTCGCGGTCGCCGTCCTGGACGGCCTGGCGCATGGCGTCGACGGCCCGGTCGGTACGGCGCTGCTGCCCGAGCAACCGGCCGGCGGCGGCGGTGTCGAGGCGGGCGCCCAGGTAGGCGGCGGACAGCCGGCGCTCGATCTGGATCTGCCCGATCGCGGTGTCCACGGGGGTGCCGAAGTCCTCGTACACCCCCTGCACGCGGATCAGCGCGCGGAGTTCGGCGGTGACGGACACCATGGCGAAGCTCCACAGGGCCATCAGTGCCACGGCCGGGGTGAGCGCGAGCGCCACGATCCGGGTGCGCACGGTGGTGGGTCGGCCGAGGGGCCAGCGCATGGGGTACCTGCCGGTGTTACCAGTCAGTAGGATTGTGGAAAGTGCGGCACAACCTACGGGACGGCCACCCCGGACCGCAATGGTGTCCTGCGGTAACCCCTGCTCACCGCCGGGGCAGCGCGAAGGTGGTGAGGACCGCCGCGTGGTCGGAGGGCCACTCGTTGTCCGCGACGTCCGGCCAGGGGCGCGGGGTGCCGGTGACGACGGTGCGGGCCTCCCGTACGGCCAGTCCCCGGTGCAGGACGTAGTCGATCCGGTCCTGCGGCTCGGGCCGGCCGCTGCCGTCCTCGTGCACCGGGTGGATCGGCGACCAGGTGTGCCCGGGCTCGGCGACCGGGTCCGGGTGCGCCTCGCGGTAGGAGTCGGCGAAGCCCGCCTCCTCGGCCGCCCTGGTCACCGGCCAGTCCACCTCGGGCCGGTCCAGGTGCGAGGGGCAGTTGAAGTCGCCGACCAGGACCACCGGGACGCCCTCGGCCGAGGCGTCGGCGATCCGGTCCAGCGCGTCGTGCAGCTGGGCGAGCCGCACCCCCTCGTGGGCGATCAGCTCGGCCGCGGGCAGCCCGTCGAAGTGGTACTCGTAGGGCCCGTACGGCGTGTAGTGCAGATGCGCGGTCCATACGTCGACCTCGCGGCCGGGGGCCACGCCGATCCGGACGCCGGCGGCGCCGTAGAAGCCGACGTCGGGGTCGCCGAAGCGGGCGGTGATCGGGTACCGGCTGATCACGCCGAGGTTCTCGCCGGCCCGGTGGTGGTGCCAGCCGAGGGCGTCGGCCAGCTCCTGGGCGGCGGTGCCGCCGGTCTCCTGGAGGCCGACGACGTCGGCGCCGCTGTCCAGGATGGCCTTGAGCTGCTTGGCGCGGTGGTCGTCCACCTTGCTGCCGCCGAGCCACAGGTTCCAGCTCATGACGCGCAGCTCGGGCGCGACCATCCGGCGCAGGTCCTCGACCGAGACCCCGGCCAGGCTGTCCCGCACGGTCCGGCCGGGTGCCGCGCCGATCGGCGCGAGGGACGGTACGGCGAGGACGGCGCATCCGGCGGCCTCGGCGGAGGCGACACCGGTCTCGGTGTCCTCGACGGCGACACAGGCGGCGGGGTCGACCCCGAGGGCCTCGCAGGCGGCGAGGTAGGGATCGGGGGCGGGCTTGGTGCGGTCGGTGTCGTCGGCGGTGACCGAGGCCGCGAACCGGTGGCGGCCCAGGACGTCCAGGACGACGTCGGCGACCACCCGCGGGGACGCGGTGACCAGGGCGGCGGGGACCGCGGCGGCGGCCAGCCCGGTCAGCAGCTCCAGGGCGCCGGGGCGGGGCACGACGCCGGTGCGGACGCGCTCGGCGAAGGCGTGGTGCAGCTCGGCGGCGAGGACGGCCGCGGGCCGGCCGGTGGACTCGGCGAGCCAGGCCGCGGTGTGCTCGACCGGGCGGCCGAGGACGTCCGGCTGGTCGTCCTCGGTCAGCGGGCGTCCGGCGGTCTCCTCGACCGCCTCCCACCACAGCCGCTCGGTGTCCACGAGCGTGCCGTCCATGTCGAGCAGAACCGCCTCCAGGGCGGTGTGGGGGGTCATGTTCCGGGGGTTCCTCACGTGTGGGTACGGTCGGCCACCAGCACCGGCCGCTCGGGCAGCGACACGCTGACGGCGGCTCCGGCGCCGAGCCCGGTGGCCTCGTGCGCGGGCAGGTCGGCCTTGGCCTCGGTGCCGTCGGCGAGCCGTACGGAGACCCGGACGACCGCGCCGAGGAAGGAGGTGGCGACGACCCGGGCGGTGCCCTGCTCGTCCGCCCGCACCCGGAGGGCCTCGGGCCGCACCAGCACGTCGACCTCCCCGTCGGGCACCTCGCCCTCGGCGGGCAGCCGCTGCCCGAGCACCTGGACGGTGCCGTCCGCCAGCTCGCCGGGGATCCGGCTCATGGTGCCGACGAACTCGGCGACGAAGGCGGTGGCGGGACGGCCGTACAGCTCGGCCGGTTCGGCGCACTGTTCGAGACGGCCGGCGCGCATCACGGCGACCCGGTCGGCGACCGACAGCGCCTCCTCCTGGTCATGGGTGACGAAGAGGGTGGTGATGCCGAGTTCCTGCTGGAGCCGGCGGATCTCCTCGCGCAGGGTGAGCCGGACCTTGGCGTCGAGGGCGGACAGCGGCTCGTCCAGCAGCAGCACCCGGGGGCGCAGGGCGAGGGCCCGGGCCAGCGCGATGCGCTGCTGCTGGCCGCCGGAGAGCTGGTGCGGATACCGCTCCCGCTTGTCGCCGAGGCCGACCAGCTCCAGCAACTCGGCTGCCCGGGCGCGCCGTTCGGCCGTACGGACACCCCGCATCCGCAGCCCGAAGGCGACGTTGTCGACGGCGCTCAGATGCGGGAAGAGGCTGTACGACTGGAAGACCATCCCGGCGTCCCGGCGGTGGGCCGGGACGTGGGTGACGTCCTCGCCGTCCACCAGCACGGCCCCGGCGTCGGGGTGTTCGAAGCCGGCGAGCATGCGCAGCGCGGTGGTCTTGCCGCAGCCGGAGGGGCCCAGCAGGGCCAGGAACTCCCCCGGACGGACGGTCAGATCGAGTCCGTCGAGGGCGACGGTCGTCCCGAACTCCCGACGCAGCGAGCGGAACTCGACGGTCGCGGCCTGGGTGCGGGTCTCGGGCAGGGTGGCAGTCATGTGGGTCATCCCCGGGAGGAGGCGGTCTGGGCGCGTCCGCGGCCGGCACCGGCGAGCGCGAGGAGCAGGGCCCAGGTGACGAACAGGCTGAGCACGGAGACGGCGACGGACATCTGGGCCTGTTCGCTGCCGACGTTGTAGATCCACACGGCGAACGGGGTGTAGCCGAGCAGATGGGAGACCGTGAACTCGCCGAGGACCAGGGCCAGGGTGAGGAAGGACGCGTTGAGCAGCGCCCCGCGCAGATTCGGCAGCACGGCCCGCACCAGGGCCTGCGGCCAGCTCGCGCCGCAGCTGCGGGCCGCCTCCACGAGGGTGCGCACGTCGACGGCGCGCAGACCGGCGTCCAGGGCGCGGTAGACGAAGGGCAGCGCCATGACGACGTAGGCGAGGACCAGCACGACCGGGAAGTCCGGGTTCTGGATCACCACGAAGGTCTGGAACAGCGGGGTGCGGGAGAGATGCTCCGGACCCCACTTGAGCACGGTGACGATCCCGGCGACGAAGGCGATCGGCGGCACCACCAGCGGCAGTGAGCACACCACCTCCACCACCGGCCGCAGCCGGGACGAGCCGAGCCGGAGCGCGACCACGGCGGGCACCAGGAGCAGCAGGACGACGGCGATGGTGGCGAGGGCCAGCTCCAGCGAGAGCAGCAGGCTGGGCAGGAAGCCGTCGGCGGACAGGATGTGGGTGTAGGCGTCGAGGGTGACGCCCTGGCCGGGCACGTCCACCGTGAAGACCACGGAGGCGGCGAGCGGCACCAGGAAGTACAGGGCGGCCAGGCCGAGGACGGCCCAGCGCCAGGGGGTCAGGCGTCGAGCCATCGGGCGCTCCGGCGTTGCAGGGGCAGATACACGGCCATCACCACGCCGGCCACCAGGACCATGTCGAGGCTGAGGGCGAGGGCGACGTTCTCCTGGCCGACCAGCACGTTGCCGGACAGGGCGTCGGCGATCTGGAGGGTGACCAGCGGGACCGCGCTGCCGACCATGGCGGCGGCGGTGGCGTAGGCGGCGAAGGAGCTGCCGAACAGCAGCACCAGGCCGCCGAGCAGGGAGGGCGCGAGCACGGGCAGCGCCACGTGCCGCCAGTACTGCACCCCGGTGGCGCCGTTGTTCAGCGCGGCCTCCCGCCACTGGGCGCGCAGGCCGTCCAGCGCGGGGGTGATGGTGAGGACCATCAGCGGGATCAGGAAGTACAGATAGACGAGGACCAGGCCCCAGAAGCTGTACAGGTCGAAGCCGCTGTCCTTGAGGCCGAGGTGCGCGGTGAGCACGCCGGCGTTGCCGAGGGTGGCGACGAAGGCGAAGGCCAGCGGCACGCCGCCGAAGTTGGCGAGGACGCCGGACGCGGTCAGCACGGCCTCGCGCAGCCGGCGCGAGCGGGAGCCGACCACGGCCTGGGCGAGCGGCAGCCCGAACAGGGCGCCGAGCGCGGCGGAGACCGCGGACAGCTTGACGCTGCCGACCAGCGCGGTGAGGTACGGCCCCTGGAGCGAGGCGGTCAGGTTCTGCGTGCCGTAGTGGCCCCCGACGGTGAAGGCGCCGTCGAGGATGGCGGACGCGGGCAGCCCGAAGGCGACGGCGGCGAACACCAGCAGCGGCACCACGGCGAGCCAGCCGGGGGCGCGGCGCCGCCGCTTCGAGGAAGCGACGGGCGCCACGTCCGCGCGCGGGAGGACGGCGGTCATCCGGAGACGGCCTTACCCCAGCCCTGCCCGAGGACCGTCTTGGCCTTGGTCTGCTGGGCCTCGGTCGGGAAGGACGGCACGCCGGTGACCTGCGGGAGCCTGGCGGCGGCGGCCTTGTCCAGCGTGCCGGCCTTCTGCATGGCCGGCATCAGGGCCGGGCGGGCGTAGCCCTTGAGCCACAGGTTCTGGCCCTCGGCGCTGTAGAGGTACTCCTGCCACAGGCGGGCGGCGGCCGGGTGCGGGGCGTCCTTGTTGATGGCCTGGGAGTAGTACTGGGCGTACTGGCCGTCGCTCGGGATGGCGACCTTCCAGTCCAGGCCCTTGGACTTGAACTCCTGGGCGTAGCCGGCGTTCAGGTAGTCCCAGTCGAGGGAGATCGGGGTCTCGCCCTTCTCGACGGTGGCCGGGGTGGACTCGACGGGCGTGTAGTTGCCGTTCTTCTTCAGCTTGGCGAAGAAGTCCAGGCCGGGCTGGATGTCGTCGAAGGAGCCGCCGTTGGCCAGGGCGGCCGCGTAGACACCGCCGAAGGCGGACCCGGACTTGGTCGGGTTGCCGTTGAGGGCGACCTGGCCCTTGTACTCGGGCTTGAGCAGGTCCTTGAAGGTGGTCGGGCAGGTCTTGACGCGCTTGGCGTCGCAGCCGATGGAGATGTAGCCGCCGTAGTCGTTGTACCAGCGGGCCTGCGGGTCCTTCTGGGCCGCGGGGATGTCGCCGTAGGAGGCCACCTTGTAGGGCGCGAGCAGGCCCTGCTGGGCGGCGCTGAGCGCGAAGGAGGAGCCCAGGTCCAGCACGTCGGGGGCGCGGTCCTGGCCCTTGCGGGAGGTGACGGCGTTGATCTCGTCCTGGCTGGTGCCGTCGGGGTTCTCCACCTCGACCTTGATGCCGTACTTCTTCTGGAAGCCGTCGATGAGGGCGCCGTAGTTCGCCCAGTCGCGGGGCAGCGCGATGGCGTGCAGCGTGCCCTCCTTCTTGGCCGCCCGGACCAGGGCGTCCATGCCGCCGAAGCCGGCCGCGGAGGTGGCGGTGGCGGCGCTCTTGCCGTCCTTGGTGGTCGACGCGTTGTCGGGGGCGGCGCCGCAGGCGCTCAGGGCGAGCGCGGCGACGACGGCGAGGGAACCGCCGAGCGCGGCGTTTCTCGGCAGGGACACGGTCACGGTCTCTCCAGGGGGGAGCATGGGGAGCGAGGAAGAACTCTTCGAACTTGTCTGAACAAGTTGACCCCAGTACGCCCGTCGCCGGTGTCCGGTCCGTAAACACTGCCGAAACTCCGGCACCCGTTTCCCTGCACACTTCCGGTTGACACGGATCAGCGAGGAACGTCGATTAGGCTGGTCACGCTGTGCACAGCGGCCTACGCAGAGGGGAAGCATGACGGCGCGACACGAGGAGATCGCCGACGAGCTGCGGCGGGCGATCGACCGCGAGGAGTACACGGTCGGCAGCCGGCTGCCCTCGGAGTCGGCGCTGGCCGCGCACTACGGCGTCTCCCGGGGCACGGTCCGCCAGGCCGTCGCGGCCCTCACCGCCGAGGGACTCATCGGCTCCCGCCAGGGCGCCCGGCGGGTGGTCCTGGCCAGCCGCCGCAGCCAGAGCTTCGAGGAGCTGCGCAGCTTCGCCCAGTGGGCCCGCGCGATGGGCCGCGAAGCCACCGGCCGGGTGGTGTCCCAGGAGTACCGGCCGGCCACCGCCGAGGACGCCGTACGCCTCCAACTGGCCGTCGGCACCCCGGTGTTGCACGTCCTGCGGGTGCGCGGACTGGACGGCGAGCCGGTGCTGCTGGAGCGGACGGTCTACGCCGACTGGATCTCCCCGGCGGTCGAGGCCATCGAGCCCGACTGCCCGTCCGTCACCCAGCGCCTGTACGACGACACCGGCCTGGTCTTCGCGTACGGCGAGCATGTCATCGACGCGGTCGCCTGCGGCGCACAGGACGCCGAGCTGCTGGGCGTGCGCCGCACCAGCCCGCTGCTGCGGGTGCGGCGCGTGACGACCACGCGGGAGGGGCGCCCGGTGGAGTGGTCCGACGACCGGTACCGCTCGGACGCGGTGAGCTTCAGCGTGCACAACTCGATAGGCAACAACGCGCTGGCCCGCAAGACGGCGGGATAGCTGCCTATCCGGGAGCCCCGGAGGAGAAGCGGCGCAGCAGCGGGGACAGCACCAGCACGGACTTCGTGCGCTCGACGAACGGCTCCCCGGCGATCCGCTCCAGCACCCGCTCGAAGTGGCGCATGTCGGAGGCGAAGACCTGGGCGATCGCGTCGGCGTCGCCGGTGACGGTCGACGCGGCCACGACCTCCTGGTAGCGCTCCAAACCCCGCTGGATGGTCTCCGGCGAGGTGTTGCTCCGGCAGTAGATCTCGATGTACCCCTCGGTCTCCCAGCCGAGCGCCGCCGGGTCCACCCGGACGGTGAATCCGGTGATGGCTCCGGTGGCCCGCAGCCGGTCCACACGCCGCTTCACGGCGGGCGCGGACAGGCCGACCATCTGCCCGATGTCCGCGTAGGAGCGGCGGGCGTCCTCGGCGAGGGCGTGCACGATGCGTTCGTCGAGATCGTTCAGCACAGGGGGTGGTTCACTTCTTCGGTTCGGTCACTTCTCTGCCGTCGCCGCGGGAGCGTCATCGGCCGCGGGACGGGAACGGCGACAGCCGTATACGAAGTAGAACACGAGCCCGACGAGCGCCCCCTCGGGGGCGCGGGGAACGGCGCGACCGGCCGCGAACGGATCCGCGGCCGGTCGCGCCGTTCCCACGCGCTTCCCGGCGGAGCGGTCAGCTCCAGCTGGCGTGCAGCGGCTTGCCCTCCGCGTACCCGGCCGCGCTCTGGATGCCGACGATGGCCTTCTCGGCGAACTCCTCCAGGGAGCCGGCACCGGCGTAGGTGCAGGAGGAGCGGACACCCGCGATGATCGAGTCGATCAGGTCCTCGACGCCGGGGCGGGCCGGGTCCAGGAACATCCGCGAGGTGGAGATGCCCTCCTCGAACAGCGCCTTGCGGGCGCGGTCGTAGGCCGACTCCTCGGAGGTGCGGTTGAGCACCGCGCGCGCTGAGGCCATGCCGAACGACTCCTTGTACAGGCGGCCGCCCGCGTCCTGCTGGAGGTCGCCCGGCGACTCGTAGGTGCCCGCGAACCAGGAGCCGACCATGACGTTGGAGGCGCCGGCCGCGAGGGCCATGGCGACGTCGCGCGGGTGCCGGACACCGCCGTCGGCCCAGACGTGCTTGCCGTACTTCTTCGCCTCGGCGGCGCACTCCAGCACCGCGGAGAACTGCGGCCGGCCCACACCGGTCATCATGCGGGTGGTGCACATGGCGCCGGGGCCGACACCGACCTTGATGATGTCCGCGCCGGCGTCGATGAGGTCCTTGACGCCCTCGGCGGAGACGATGTTGCCCGCGACGATCGGCACCTGCGGGTCGAGCGCGCGCACCAGCTTGATGGCGCTGATCATCGACTCCTGGTGGCCGTGCGCGGTGTCGATGACGAGCGTGTCCACGCCCGCGTCGAGCAGCTGCTTGGCCTTGCCCGCCACGTCGCCGTTGATGCCGACGGCCGCGGCGATGCGCAGCCGGCCCTTGGCGTCCACGGCCGGGGTGTACAGCGTGGCCCGCAGGGCGCCCTTGCGGGTGAGGATGCCGGCCAGCCTGCCGTCCTTGTCGACGGCCGGGGCGTAGCGCCGGTTGTGGGCGTCCAGGGTGTTGAAGGCCTCGCGCGGGTCGATGTCCGCATCCAGGAGCAGCAGGTCCTTGGACATGACCACTTCGAGCTGGGTGAAGCGGTCGACGCCGCTCAGGTCCGCGTCGGTGACGACGCCGACCGGGCGGTGGTTCTCGTCCACGACGACACCGGCGTTGTGCGCCCGCTTGGGCAGCAGCGCGAGGGCGTCGGCGACGGTCTGGTGCGGGGTGAGCACGATCGGGGTGTCCAGCACCAGGTGGCGGCTCTTCACCCAGGAGACGACGTCGGTGACGACCTCGATCGGGATGTCCTGCGGGATGACCACCAGGCCGCCCCGGCGGGCCATCGTCTCGGCCATGCGGCGCCCGGCGATGGCGGTCATGTTGGCGACCACGAGCGGGATGGTGGTGCCCGTACCGTCCGGCGAGCGGAGGTCCACGCCCTGGCGGGAGCCCACCGCGGAGCGGCTCGGCACCATGAAGACGTCGTCGTACGTCAGGTCGTACGCGGGCTGGATGTCATTGAGGAAACGCACGTGCTGCACATCCCAGTCGATCAGAGGTGACCCCCGGACAGGTGTGCCAGGGGGAAAGAGCACGTACTTCATTCTCCCATGGCCGGGCCGTCACCAGGCCCCGACAGAACGTCCAGGCTGGTGAGAGGCGATTAGGAGGTTCCTCCAAGGGCCAGCACGACACTGAGCGCGGGGGTGTGGTCCGCGGCCTCGGTGAACACCTCCTGGGCGATCCGCCACTCCTCCGGCCGCGCCTCGGCGTACGGCCGCCAGTTGCGTACGACGATCAGCAGCCCTCGCTCGACCGCGTCCTCCGGCCACACCGTGTGGTCGCCCAGCGAGTCGGCGAGCGCGTCCCAGTTGCGGCCGAACCAGTCCGGCAGCGCCAGCGCCCGGGCGGCGCGGTCCATCAGTCCGGCCTTGTCCGTGACTCCGTCGAGGTCCAGCGTGACCAGGAGTTCCGTCATCTCAGTACCGCCCTGAACGATTGGTAGTGATCATCGGTGTAGTACAGCTCGCCGCCCTGCCCGGTGATCAGGCGGCGGGCCCCGCGGTCGCGCGAGCCGGGTGTCGGCACCGTGTACTCGTGGTAGTAGCCGCGCTGGTGCCTGGGCAGCCGTCCCTCGAAGTTCCCGAAGACGATGCCGTCCCGGGCGTAGGGGTAGGGGCCGCCCCGGTCGATGAGCGCGAGGGTCCTGCGGGCCTCGGCCGGCAGCTCGGACGCCCGGACGGTGGCCATGCCGTGGGCCCAGGAGGGCGCCGACCCGGCGGGGGCACGCGTGCCCTCCCGGCCGGCCGGGTGGGAGGAGCAGCCCGTCAGCAGGACGGCGAGACAGACCAGCAGCCCGGCGCACGCACGCGCGACGACGCGCAGGACGGCGCGGGGCACGGAACGGCGTACGACACGGGGGACGAACCGCAGCAACATGCCGACGATGCTGCCACGACCGTCCCCGCACGGCCGCACCGCGACCCGCCTTTCCGCGGTACGCACGATCCGCTGCGGGCTCCGTCAGGCCCCGTCCGGGTCCTGACGGCTGAGCGCGGGCTTCGGCGTCGGCCCCGCCGTCATCAGGTAGTCCGCGGCGGAGGTGTCCGTCACCAGACTGGTGACCAGGCCGGACCGGAGCACCGCGTCGATCGCGGACGCCTTGCGCTGTCCGCCGGCGATCGCCACGACCTCCGGGATACGGCGCAGCTGGTCGGCCTTGACCGTGATGCACCGCTCCCCCAGGTCGCGGCCGATCCGGCGGCCCTCGGCGTCGAAGAGGTGCGCGGACATCTCGGCGGCGACACCGAGCGAGGCGTAGTGCGCCCGCTCCTCGTCGCTCAGCATGTCGTGCACCGTCGAGATGCCCGGCTCCCAGGAGCCGATGGAGACACAGGCGACCGTGACCTTGTCGAAGTACTCGTACGCCCGGGCGATCCCGGTCTGGCTGCGCAGCGCCGCCGCGGTGGCCGCGTCCGGCAGCAGCATCGGCGCGTAGATGGGGTGCGCGTCGCCGCCCGACACCTGCGCGGCCCGGCGCACCGCCTCCACCGAGCCGCGTTCGGCGGTCCCGGCGTCGTACACGCCCGTCAGCTGCACCACCGTGCACGGCGGCAGCCGGTCGAGCGCCGCCGCCATGTGGATGGTGGACCGGCCCCAGGCCAGCCCCAGCACGTCCCCCTCGTTGACCAGCTCGCCGAGGAGGTCCGCGGCGACCTCGCCGAGGTTCTCCGGGTCGGGGTTCTCCTCGGCGTCGGCCGGGGACTCGACCACGACGGCGTGCCGCAGGCCGTAGCGGGCGCGGAGCGCGTCGGAGCGCTCGGCGTCCAGCTCGGCCGGCACGCGGATCTCGATCCGTACGAGATCCCGTTCGAGGGCCGTCTCCAGGACCCGCGCCACCTTGAAGCGGCTGACGCCGAACTCCTCCGCGATCTGGATCTTGGACTTGCCCTCGAGGTAGAAGCGGCGGGCCATGGCCGCCGCCTGCACCAGCTCAGCGGGTCCCATCCGCATGGCTGACCGGCCCGCCGACATACCCGACACGGCGATCTCCTCACTGCTGTTCACACTCTGGATTCGCCGTTCATCCTTGCAGATTCGGCGCGACTGATCCGCCCTGATGGGCGCCGTTCCCTTAACCGTTCATATAGCTGTGGCTCAGTGGTCGCATGCCCAGGACGCCCTGGCCGTCGCCTCCTGGGCCTGGGCACGCAGGGCGCGCACCGCTTCGGCCGGGTCCTCGGCGCCGTACACGGCCGAACCGGCGACGAACACGTCCGCTCCCGCCTCCGCGCACCGCTCGATCGTCGAGGCCGCGACCCCGCCGTCCACCTGGAGCCACAGCTGGAGGCCGTGCTTGCCGATCAGCTCACGGGTGCGGCGGATCTTGGGCAGCATGATGTCGAGGAAGGCCTGGCCGCCGAAGCCCGGCTCGACCGTCATGATCAGCAGCATGTCGAGTTCCGGCAGCAGGTCCTCGAAGGGCTCGATCGGCGTGGCGGGCTTGAGCGCCATGGAGGCGCGCGCACCCTTGGCGCGGATCTCGCGGGCGAGCCGCACCGGAGCGGCGGCCGCCTCCGCGTGGAAGGTGACGGAGGAGGCACCGGCCTCGACGTACTGGGGAGCCCAGCGGTCGGGGTCCTCGATCATGAGGTGGCAGTCCAGCGGCGTGTCCGTCGCACGGGCCAGGGACTCCACCACCGGTACGCCGAGGGTGAGGTTCGGGACGAAGTGGTTGTCCATGACGTCGACGTGGAGCCAGTCGGCGCCCTGGACCGCCTTGGCCTCCTCCGCGAGTCGGGCGAAGTCGGCGGACAGGATGCTGGGGTTGATCTGCACGGCCATGACCCAAGCCTGCCATGCCGCTGCGCTGGGCTGTAACGGCGGTCTCAGGTTGTGTTTTGTCTGCCGGCCCGGTGGGGGCAGGTCGCGCCCCGCGGCGCAGCCGCATATCGATACAGCCCCGCGCCCCTTCAGGTTGGCAATCCCGACGACGCTTCAGCCGGTACGCCGAATCAGGGCCAGGTACATCGCGTCCGTGCCGTGCAGGTGGGGCCAGAGCTGGATGTCGGGGCCCTCGCCCAGGCCGGGCATGTCCGGGAGCAGGGGGCGGGCGTCGATCAGCTCGGTGTCCGGGTGCTGCTTGAGGATGTCGGAGACGACCGCGCGGGTCTCGGCGAGATGGGGCGAGCAGGTGGCGTAGCCGACGACACCGCCGACGCGCACCGAGTCCAGGGCGGTGCGCAGCAGGGACCGCTGGAGCGGGGCGAAGTTGTCCAGGTCCTCCGGGCGCCGCCGCCAGCGCGCCTCGGGCCGCCGGCGCAGCGCGCCGAGCCCGGTGCAGGGCACGTCCATCAGCACCCGGTCGAAGGTGCCGGGCCGCCACGGCGGCCGGGTCCCGTCGGCGGCGATGACCTGGTACGGGCCCGGGTTGCCGTGCAGCGCCCTGGCGACCAGCCCGGCCCGGTGCGGCTGCTTCTCGGAGGCGAGCAGCACGGCCCCGCGCTCGGCGGCGAGCGCGCCCAGCAGCGCGGCCTTGCCGCCCGGCCCGGCGCACCCGTCGAGCCACTTGGTGTCGGAGCCCTCCAGCGGCGCGTTGGCGAGCGCGAGGGCGACCAGCTGGCTGCCCTCGTCCTGGACCCCGGCGCGCCCCTCGCGCACGGCTTCCACCGCGCCCGGCTCCCCGCCCTCGGCGAGCCGCACGGCGTACGGCGACCAGCGCCCCGGCACGGCGGCGTCCTCGCGCAGCAGCTCCTCGGTGGTGGCGCGGCCCGGCCGGGCGACGAGCGTCACCTCGGGCCGCTCGTTGTCGGCCGCGAGCAGCTCCTCGATCCCGGCGCGGCCGCCGCCGAGGGAGTCCCACAGTGCGGAGACGACCCAGCGCGGGTGCGAGTGCACCACGGCGAGATGGTCCTCGGGGTCCTCGTCGTAGGACGGGGCGACCTTGGCGAGCCAGCCGTCGAGGTCGTCCTGCGCGACCTTGCGCAGCACGGCGTTGACGAACTTGGCGCGGCCGTCGCCGAGCACCACCCGGGCCAGCTCCACCGAGGCGGACACGGCGGCGTGGGTCGGGATCCGGGTCCCCAGCAGCTGGTGCACACCGAGGGTGAGAACGTCGAGCACCGGCGGGTCGACCTCGCGCAGCGGCCGGTCGACGCAGGCGGCGACCACGGCGTCGTAGGTGCCCTGGCGGCGCAGCGTGCCGTAGACCAGCTCGGTGGCGAGGGCCGCGTCCCGCGCGTCGAAGTCGCCCTTCTCCCGCGCCTTGCGCAGCAGCGGCGGCAGCACGAGGTTGGCGTACGCGTCCCGCTCGTCCACCGCGCGCAGGGCCTCGAAGGCCAGCATGCGGACGGGGTCCTTCTGGGGACGGCGGTAGGGCTTGGCGGGCTTACGGGGCCGCCGGGACTGCTCGCTCACGAAAAAGGTGCTCCGGATGTGATGAGGGGGCTGCGGTGTCCAGCGTACGTCGGCACACCGCCGCCCCCGCCGCCCGGGGCCGCCGCGGCCGTGCTCAGGCGCCGAGCCGCTCACCCTCGGCGATGCGCACCCCGCGCGCCCAGTCGGCGGCGCGCATCGGCTTCTTGCCCTGGGCCTGCACCCACAGCAGCTCGACGGCGTACGACCCGGTGCCCACGTGCACGCTGTTCTTGCCGACCGCGAGCGCGCCCGGCGCCAGGTCGGTCCGCTCGGGCACCGGGGTGACCTGGATGAGCTTGAGCCGCTCGCCGCGGAAGGTGGTCCAGGCGCCGGGCGCGGGGGTGCAGCCGCGCACCACCCGGTCGACGCGCAGCGCGGGCGCCGCCCAGGCCACCTGGGCGTCCTCGACCGTGATCTTCGGTGCCATGGTGATGCCCTCGGCGGGCTGCGGTACGGCCTTCAGGCTGCCGTCCTCGATGCCGTCCATGGTGGCGGCGAGCAGCCCGGCGCCGGCGAAGGCGAGCCGGGTGAGCAGGTCGCCGCTGGTGTCGGTGGGCCGGATCGCCTCGGTCACCGTGCCGTACACCGGCCCGGAGTCGAGGCCCTCCTCGATGAGGAAGGTGGAGGCGCCGGTGATCTCGTCGCCCGCCATGATGGAGTGCTGCACCGGCGCCGCCCCGCGCCAGGCGGGCAGCAGCGAGAAGTGCAGGTTGACCCAGCCGTGGGCGGGGATGTCCAGGGCGACGCGGGGCAGCAGTGCGCCGTAGGCCACGACCGGGCAGCAGTCGGGGGCGATCTCGGTGAGCCGGGCCAGGAACTCCGGGTCCCGCGGCCGGACCGGCTTCAGCACCTCGATCCCGGCCTCCTCCGCCCGGTCGGCCACGGGCGACGCGACCAGCCTGCGCCCGCGCCCGGCCGGCGCGTCGGGCCGGGTGACGACGGCGGCCACCTCGTGCCGCCCGGAGGCGATCAGGGCGTCCAGGGCGGGAACGGCGACCTCGGGGGTACCGGCGAAGACGAGCTTCATGGGCGGGATCGGGCCTCTCGGGCGGGGGTTGGACCGGGCAGCGCACCAGTCTATGGCCACCGACGCGCAGCCGCCGAGGGCCGGCGACCCCCGCAGGGAACGGACACCGCGAGCACGCACGGCGCGCGCCCGGACGACCGGCGTACGCATATGCCCATACGCCCCCAGCCCGTGACCAGCGGAGCGCCCACGCGTTGGTCAAGAGAGAGTTGACCACTTCGGGCCCTCGCGCGGCCCAATTCCTTTCAACGCCGGTTCGAGAGGCTTGTTCATGGCCGACCACGCCACCCACGACGCCCAGGCCCGGGCCAGCCTGCACTTGCTGGTGCGGGACATCGAGCGTGTCCGCCGCCAGGTGGACGCACTGCGCACGCTCACCGCCCAGTTGGGCAATGTCTACCGCCCGCGCCGCTCCGGCCCGTCCACGGGCTTCGTCGTCTACGGACGCGCCCCCGCCCCGACGGTGCGTCTCGCCCAGGAACTCCGCGACAGCGTCGAGACCCTGGTCACGGCCGCCGTCGACTTCGACCGCTCGCTCGGCTTCTCGTGGGACGCGGTGGGCTCGGCGCTCGGCGTCACCAAGCAGGCGGTGCACCGCCGGTACGGCGCCCGCCGCGCCGCCGCCCAGGCCGCCGCCGAGGCCGAGCGGTCACCCGAGCCGACCGGCACCCGCACGCTCAACGTGGGCGCCGGTCTGCCGACGGTCCCCGCGGCCCGCTCCATGCCGACCCAGCCAACGGCGGGCAGCCCGACGCTGCGCGACGACGCCCGGCCGACGGCCTTCCCCGGCCCGCGCAACGGCTGACGCCCCGCCGACCGCCCTCCCGAGAGCCCCCGAACCCTCCCGGGAGGGCCCACGGACGGCCGTCGGCCGAGGTCAGCCGATGTCCGGCGGATCGATCCGCACCCGCACCGCCTCACCGCTCCCCCGCGCCATGCGGGCGGCCTGCGCGGTCTTCAGGGCGGCGGCCAGCGCGGCACCGCTGCCCGGCGGCACCCGCACCAGCGCCCGCTCCCAGTGTTCGCCGGGCGGCGGCGCGCCGGGTCTGCGCGCCCGCCCCGGCAGCGTGGGCGGCACCGGCACCGGTCCCAACACCTCCGCGTCCGCGGGCAGTTGCACCGCGCCAAGGAACTCGGCGACGGCCGTGGGCACCCCGGACACGGCCGCCATCCGCGACACCGGCGGGAAGCCCAGCTCGGCCCGCTCGGCCAGCTCCCGCACCGCGTGCCCGACGGGATCCCACCGCACGAGCGCCTGCACCGGCCGCAGCGTCGGCTCGGCCACCACGACCACGGTCCCCCCTTCGCTCTGCGGCCGCACCAGCGCTCCGGCCGCGATCCACCGGCGCAGCGCGTCCTCCCCGGCGCGCAGATCGGGCCGGGTGAGCATGGCCCAGCCGTCCAGCAGCAGGGCCGCCGCGTAGCCGCCCTCGGCCACCGGCTCGGCGCCCGGGGTGCTCACGACCAGCGCGGGCGCGCCCGGCACGGTGTCCAGCACATGCTCGCGGCCCGAGGTGCGCACCGGTACGGCGGGGAAGGCGCGCCCCAGTTCCTCGGCGGTCCGCCGCGCCCCCACGATCTGGGCGCGCAGCCGGAAGCCTCCGCACTCCGGGCAGTGCCAGGCGCTCTCCGGCTGCCCGCACCAGCCGCAGCGCAGCACCCCCGCGTCCTGCCCCTCCAGCGGCCCGGAGCAGTGCCGGCAGCGCGCGGGCGCCCGGCACCGGTCGCAGGCCATCCGGGGGGTGTAGCCGCGCCGGGGCACCTGGACCAGCACCGGCCCGTGCCGCAGCCCCTCGCGGGCCGCCTGCCAGGCGAGGGTGGGCAGCCGGGCGGCACGGGCCGCCTCGTCCCGGGCGAGGTCCTCGTCGCCCACGGTCCGCACCAGCGGCGCGGTCCGCCGCACCTGTTCCCGCCCGGCCACCAGCGGCCGTGCCCAGCCGGTCTCGACCAGCTGGGCGGCCTCCACGGTGCAGCTCCAACCGCCCAGCAGGAAACCGCACTTGTCCAGCGCGGCGCGCAGCAGCAGCACATCCCGGGCGTGCGGCTGCGGGGCGTGCGGCTCGCTGTGGCTGTCGTCCCCGTCGTCCCAGATGGCGACCAGGCCGAGATCGCGCACCGGCGCGAACATCGCCGCCCGGGTCCCCACGACCGCCCGGACGGCCCCGCGCCGCACCGCGAGCCACTGCGCATACCGCTTCTCGGGCCCGGCGTCGGCGGTGAGCAGCGCGTGCCGGCCGGGGCCCAGCAGCGCGGTGAGGGCCGCGTCGACCCGCCCGGCGGCCCGTCCGTCCGGTACGACGACGAGCGCGCCGCGCCCCGAGGCGAGGGTGGCGGCGACGGCCCGGGCGATCTCCTCGCTCCAGGACGGCCCGGGCAGCGCATGCCACACGGCCCGGGGCGCCCCGCCGGAGGCCAGCGCCTCCAGGAAGGCCCCGCCGCGCTCGTACCGCGCCCAGGAGCCCGTGTCGGGCGCGGGCGGCGGCGGCAGGGGCTCCGGGGACGGCCGCTGCTCGGCGCGCGCGCTGCGGGGCGGCACGGCCAGCTGGAGGACGTCGGCGAGGCTGCCCGCGTACCGGTCGGCGACGGCCCGGGCGAGCCCCAGCAGCTCCTCGCTCAGCACCGGCTCCGGTGACACCACCTGGGCCAGCGCGGCCAGTGGTCCGGAGTAGTCGGAGTGGGCGAGCCGCTCGACAAGGAAGCCGTCGATGAGCCCCCCGCCCTCCCGGCGGCCCTCGCGCACCCGGCCCCGCCCGGCCCCGAAGCGCACCCGCACCCGCACACCGGGCTGCGCCTGCTCGTCCAGCTCGGCGGGGACGGCGTAGTCGAAGTACCGGTCGAGGTGCAGCACGCCCTTGTCCACGAGCACCCGGGCCACCGGCAGGCGCTCCGCCAGCGCGGCGCCCCGCCAGGTCCGCGGCTTGGCACGCGGGGTCTTCGCCGTGCGCACGCTCTCCCGGATGAGGGCGAGCTGCTCCGCCGGCGCTGCCTCGCCCGCGCCGTCCCCGTCTCCCGGGTGCACCCCGTCCTCGCTGCTCACGCTTGCATTCTTACCAAACGGGACTGACAACACCGGCCGCCCGCGGACACGCCGAGGCCCGGCTCCCGAGAGGGGAAGCCGGGCCTCGGCGGACAGGCGGGCGGGACTACAGGCCGGCCGCGGCGCGCAGCGCGTCCACGCGGTCCGTGCGCTCCCAGGTGAACTCGGGCAGCTCGCGGCCGAAGTGGCCGTAGGCCGCCGTCTGGGAGTAGATCGGGCGGAGCAGGTCGAGGTCGCGGATGATCGCGGCCGGGCGGAGGTCGAAGACCTCGTCGATGGCCTTCTCGATCTTGTCGGTCTCGATCTTGTGGGTGCCGAAGGTCTCCACGAAGAGACCCACCGGCTCGGCCTTGCCGATCGCGTACGCCACCTGCACCTCGCAGCGCGAGGCCAGGCCCGCGGCCACGACGTTCTTGGCGACCCAGCGCATGGCGTAGGCGGCCGAGCGGTCCACCTTGGACGGGTCCTTGCCGGAGAAGGCGCCGCCACCGTGGCGGGCCATGCCGCCGTAGGTGTCGATGATGATCTTGCGGCCGGTCAGGCCCGCGTCACCCATCGGGCCGCCGATCTCGAACCGGCCGGTGGGGTTGACCAGCAGGCGGTAGCCCTCGGTGTCCAGCTTGATGCCGTCCTCCAGCAGCGCCTTCAGCTCCGGCTCCACGACGAACTCGCGGATGTCGGGCGCCAGCAGCGACTCGAGGTCGATGTCGCTGGCGTGCTGCGAGGAGACGACCACGGTGTCGAGGCGGACGGCCTTGTCGCCGTCGTACTCGATGGTGACCTGCGTCTTGCCGTCCGGGCGCAGGTAGGGGATCGTGCCGTTCTTGCGGACCTCGGAGAGGCGCTTGGACAGCCGGTGCGCCAGGAAGATCGGCAGCGGCATCAGGGTGGGCGTCTCGTCGGACGCGTAGCCGAACATCAGGCCCTGGTCGCCGGCGCCCTGCCGGTCCAGCTCGTCGTCGTCGCCCTCGACCCGGGCCTCGTACGCCGCGTCCACACCCTGCGCGATGTCCGGGGACTGCGCGCCGATCGACACCGACACGCCACAGGAGGCGCCGTCGAAGCCCTTCTTGGAGGAGTCGTAGCCGATCTCCAGGATCTTGTTGCGGACCAGGCTCGCGATGTCCGCGTACGCCTTGGTCGTCACCTCACCTGCCACGTGCACCAGGCCGGTGGTGATCAGCGTCTCCACGGCGACCCGGGAGGTCGGGTCCTCTCGCAGAAGCGCGTCGAGAATGGTGTCGCTGATCTGGTCAGCGATCTTGTCGGGGTGACCTTCGGTCACGGACTCCGAGGTGAACAGGCGACGGGACACAACGCTCCCTGGGGTTGCAGCGGCTGCTGGCTGATCATTTACGGTCGGTGCGCGGGGCTGCGCCCGGCGCCGACCGTGAACAGTTTATCGGTCACGCTCGGCCGATGGGTCACTGTCTCGCCTCTCGGAAGCGCTGTGACCTGCGGCACGGGGCATTCTGCCCAACGCCGGGCGGCCTTGGCCAGGGCCGCCACGATCAATTTCAGGCGGCCTTGTCACTGCTCCGTCCGGTGGGCGGGGCCGCCGCGGGGTCAGCCGAGCCGCGCTGCGACCAGGTCCCAGACGGTCTCGGCCAGGGCCTCCTTGGGCCCGTGCGGCACCGGCGTGTCGCTGCCGTCCGCACCCAGTACGACGGCCTCGTTCTCCTCGGAACCAAAGGTCTTGCGCTCGCCGACCTCGTTGACCACGAGCAGGTCGCAACCCTTGCGGGCGAGCTTGGCGCGGCCGTTGGCGAGGACGTCGTCGGTCTCCGCGGCGAAGCCGACGATCACCTGTCCGGGGCGGGCCCGCTCGGCGGACAGCTCCGCGAGAATGTCTGGATTTCGCACCAGGACGATCGGGTCGGGCTCCTGGCCGTCCCGCTTCTTGATCTTGCCGGCCGCGTAGACGGCCGGACGGAAGTCGGCCACGGCGGCGGCCATGACGACGGCGTCGGCGTCCGCCGCGGCCTTCAGGACCGCCTCGCGCAGCTGTACGGCGGTGCCGACCGTGACCACGTCCACACCGGCCGGGTCGGGCAGCGCGGTGTTGGCCGCGACCAGCGTCACCCGGGCACCCCGGGCCGCGGCGGTGCGGGCGAGGGCGTAGCCCTGCTTGCCGGAGGAGCGGTTGCCGAGGAAGCGCACCGGGTCCAGGGGCTCACGGGTGCCGCCCGCCGAGACGACCACATGGCGGCCCTTCAGGTCGGGCTCGGTGACACCGCGGGCCAGCACCCGGCGGCAGACCTCGAAGATCTCGGCCGGGTCGGGCAGCCGGCCCTTGCCGGTGTCGACGCCGGTGAGGCGGCCGACGGCGGGCTCGATGACGACGGCGCCGCGCCGGCGCAGGGTCGCCACGTTCTCCTGGGTGGCCGGGTGCTCCCACATCTCGGTGTGCATCGCCGGGGCGAAGACGACCGGGCAGCGGGCGGTGAGCAGGGTGTTGGTGAGCAGGTCGTCGGCGAGGCCGTGGGCGGCCTTGGCGAGCATGTCGGCCGTCGCCGGGGCGACCACCACCAGGTCGGCGTGCTGGCCGATGCGGACGTGCGGGACCTCGTGGACGCTGTCCCAGACCTCGGTGGAGACGGGGTTGCCGGACAGGGCGGACCAGGTGGCGGCGCCGACGAAGTGCAGCGCGGAGGCGGTGGGCACCACGCGGACGTCATGACCCGACTCCGTCAGCCTTCTCAGCAGCTCGCACGCCTTGTAGGCGGCGATGCCACCGCTGACTCCCAGCACGACCTTGGGCTTGTCCACGCTCACTCCCCGGACTCGGAACCCTGCAACACCAATGACACACCACAGGCCCGGCAGCGTGACTGCCGGGCCTGTGGATAAGTCAATCGCAGTCTGAAAGTACTACTGCGCCGGACCCTCGATGGCCTCGGACGTCAGCAGACCCGCGTTGATCTCACGCAGGGCGATCGAGAGCGGCTTCTCGTGCACGTGGGTGTCGACGAGCGGACCGACGTACTCGAGGAGGCCCTCGCCGAGCTGCGAGTAGTACGCGTTGATCTGGCGGGCACGCTTGGCCGCGTAGATCACGAGGCTGTACTTCGAGTCGGTGGCCTCGAGAAGCTCGTCGATCGGCGGGTTGATGATGCCCTCGGGCGCGGTGATGGAAGAGGACACGCTCTACCTTCCGATGGGTGGGAAAAGATCATTTCTGATCACACACTCGTGATCAGACAACATCCATCAAGGCTAGCAGCTCGCGGGCCACGTCCTCGACGGAGGTGTTCACCAAGGTCTCGTCGAACTCCGGCTCGGCCGCCAGCTCGGTCCGGGCCGCCGCCAGGCGGCGCTCGATGACCTCGGGCGACTCGGTCCCCCGGCCGGTCAGCCTGCGCACCAGCTCCTCCCAGGAGGGCGGAGCGAGGAACACCAGCTGGGCGTCGGCCATGGAGGCACGAACCTGCCGGGCGCCCTGGAGATCGATCTCCAGCAGCACGGGCTCGCCGTTCTCCAGCCGCTCCTGCACGGCCGCGCGGGGCGTGCCGTACCGGTTGCCGGCGAACTCGGCCCACTCCAGCAGCTCGCCGTTGGCGATCAGCTTGTCCATCTCGTCGTCGGTCACGAAGAAGTAGTGGACTCCGTGCTGCTCACCAGGGCGCGGCTTGCGGGTCGTCGCCGACACCGAGAGCCAGACCTCGGGGTGTTCCTTGCGCATATGGGCGACGACCGTGCTCTTGCCGACCCCGGAGGGGCCGGAGAGCACGGTCAGCCGCGGACGTTCACTCATGCAGCGATTATTCCAGCAATCCCGGGGTGCCCGGGACTCCTGGTCCGACAGCGGCCGGACTCAGGAGCCGGTGCTGCCGAACTCACGCTCCAGGGAGGCGATCTGGTTGGAACCGAGACCGCGCACACGGCGGCTCTCGGAGATCCCCAGACGCTCCATGATCTGCTTGGCGCGGACCTTGCCCACGCCCGGCAGGGACTCCAGCAGGGCGGAGACCTTCATCTTGCCGATGACGTCGTTCTCCTGGCCCTGCTTGATGACCTCGTGCAGGGAGGCGCCGGAGTGCTTGAGTCGATTCTTGACCTCGGCCCGCTCCCGGCGAGCCGCGGCGGCCTTTTCGAGCGCGGCTGCGCGCTGTTCAGGGGTAAGGGGCGGAAGAGCCACGCCTACGTCACCTCGGATGTCGAACTGTCGGATACGGACCGGTGAGGAACCTAGTCGCCCCACACCTGGGGAGCCACGAGCAACACGCTTCACCCGTTCTCCCCCACTGCCTGAAGGGCGTGGGAGGTATCCCCACTGCTCGGAGACTAGCGGGCAAGTTCGCCAGAGTCAGCGAGAACAGCGGAAAAGTCCTGGTCAGCCTCCGTCAGGCCGGACATTTGGGACATAATGCCCCGGTTTTGAAGATGTATTCACACGGAACTCGTCACCGCGCCGCCCGCCGGGAGACCCCGCACGGGGGGTCAGGCACCCGCCACGGCCGCCTGGATCTCCTGCGCGAACCGCTCGGCCGCCCCGCGCAGCGCCCCGGCGTCGGGACCGTGCCGCAGCACACCCCGGCTGACGTTCGGCACCACGTTGCGCACGGCCGCCCCGAAGACCCGCGGAAGATCCGCCGGGGTCGCGCCCTGGGCTCCGATGCCGGGCGCGAGGAGCGGGCCGTTGACGGCGAGGTCGTACGAGGAGAGGTCGCCGAGCGTGGCGCCGACCACCGCGCCGAAGGAGCCCAGCGGCTTCTCGCCCGCGTTCTCGGCCGCCAGGTGGGCCAGCATGGTCGCCCCGACCGTCCGGCCGTCGGCGCGCACCGCGTGCTGCACCTCGCCGCCCTCCGGGTTCGAGGTCAGCGCCAGCACGAACAGGCCCGCCCCGCTCTCCCGGGCCAGTGCGACGGCCGGGCTGAGCGAGCCGTAACCGAGGTACGGCGAGACGGTCAGCGCGTCGGAGAACAGCGGGGCGTCCTTGTGCAGGAACGCCTCGGCGTAGGCCGCCATGGTGGAGCCGATGTCGCCGCGCTTGGCGTCCATCACGACCAGGGCACCGGCCGCGCGCGCCTCCTGGACCGACTTCTCCAGGACGGCGAGGCCGCGGGAGCCGAACCGCTCGAAGAAGGCGCTCTGCGGCTTCAGGACCGCCACCCGGTCGGCCATGGCCTCCACGACCGTGCGGCTGAACCGCTCCAGGCCCGCCACGTCGTCGTTCAGGCCCCACTCGGCGAGCAGGGAGGCGTGCGGGTCGATGCCGACGCACAGCGGGCCGCGCTCGTCCATGGCACGGCGCAGCCGGGCGCCGAAGGGCTCGAGAACAGTCATACGGGCTTCCTCACATCGGCGCCGACCGCGTCGGCGAGAGTGGCGTAGGGGCTGGTGCGCAGACGGGCCGCGAGGCCCTTGTGGAGCGCCCGGGACCAGAACGGCCCCTGGTAGATGAAGGCGCTGTAGCCCTGGACCAGCGTGGCACCGGCCAGGATGCGCTGCCAGGCGTCCTCGGCGGTCTCGATGCCGCCCACGCCCACCAGGGTGATCCGGTCGCCCACGCGCGCGTACAGGCGGCGCAGCACCTCCAGGGAGCGCGCCTTGAGCGGGGCGCCGGACAGCCCGCCGGTCTCCTGCACCAGCGCGGGCGGGGACTGAAGGCCGAGGCCCTCGCGCGCGATGGTGGTGTTGGTGGCGATGATGCCGTCCAGGCCCAGCTCCACGGCCAGGTCGGCGACGGCGTCGACGTCCTCGTCGGCGAGATCGGGGGCGATCTTCACCAGGAGCGGGACGTGCCGGTCCGCCACCATGCGGTCGGCGGCCTCGCGGACGGCGGTCAGCAGCGGCCGCAGGTGGTCGACGGCCTGGAGGTTGCGCAGGCCGGGGGTGTTCGGCGAGGAGACGTTGACGACCAGGTAGTCGGCGTACGGCGCGAGCCGCTCGGCGGACTTCACGTAGTCCGCGACGGCCTCGGCCTCCGGGACGACCTTGGTCTTGCCGATGTTCACGCCGACGACGGTCCGGAAGACGGGCTGCCGGGTCGCCAGGCGGGCCGCCACGGCGAGCGAGCCGTCGTTGTTGAAGCCCATGCGGTTGATGAGCGCGCGGTCCTTCACGAGCCGGAACAGCCGCTTGGGCGGGTTGCCGGGCTGCGGCTCGCCGGTGACCGTGCCGATCTCGACATGGTCGAAGCCGAGCATCGACATCCCGTCGATCGCGACGGCGTTCTTGTCGAAGCCGGCCGCGAGGCCGAAGGGGCCGTGCATGCGCAGCCCGAAGGCCTCGGTGCGCAGCTCCTTGTACCGGGGCGCGAGGGCGGCCGCGACGAAGGTGCGCAAGCCGGGGATGCGGGCGGCGAGGCGGATCCAGCGGAACGCGAGGTGATGCGCCTGCTCCGGGTCCATCCGGGTGAAGACCAGACGGAAGAAAAGCTTGTACATGTACGTGTCCTCATGAAGCCTCATGAAGAGGGGGACACCGTTTCCGGTGTCCCCCTCAAGGGCTGCTAGTCGCGGGCCGCGGTCAGGTGTTCCGCGTGTTCCTGGAGCGAGCGGACGCCCACCTCGCCACGGTTGAGGGCGTCGATGCCCTGGACGGCCGCGGCGAGGGCCTGGACGGTCGTCAGACACGGGACCGAGCGGGCCACGGCCGCCGTACGGATGTCGTAGCCGTCGAGGCGGCCGCCGGTGCCGTACGGGGTGTTGACGATGAGGTCGACCTCGCCGTCGTGGATGAGCTGGACGATGGTCTTCTCGCCGTTCGGGCCGGTGCCCTCGGACTGCTTGCGCACGACGGAGGCGTTGATGCCGTTGCGCTTGAGGACCTCGGCGGTGCCGGAGGTGGCGAGCAGCTCGAAGCCATGGGCGACCAGCTCGCGCGCCGGGAAGATCATCGAGCGCTTGTCCCGGTTGGCGACCGAGATGAACGCGCGGCCCTTGGTGGGCAGCGGGCCGTAGGCACCCGCCTGCGACTTGGCGTACGCCGTGCCGAAGACCGAGTCGATGCCCATGACCTCGCCGGTGGAGCGCATCTCCGGGCCGAGGACGGTGTCCACGCCGCGGCCCTGGATGTCGCGGAAGCGCGACCAGGGCATGACGGCCTCCTTGACGGAGATCGGCGCGTCCAGCGGCAGCTCGCCGCCGTCGCCGTGCTTGGGCAGCAGCCCCTCCGCGCGCAGCTCGGCGATGGTCGCGCCCAGCGAGATCCGGGCGGCGGCCTTGGCGAGCGGCACCGCGGTCGCCTTCGAGGTGAAGGGGACCGTACGGGAGGCGCGCGGGTTCGCCTCCAGCACGTAGAGGATGTCGCCGGCCATCGCGAACTGGATGTTGATCAGGCCGCGCACGCCGACGCCCTTGGCGATGGCCTCCGTGGAGGCGCGCAGCCGCTTGACGTCGAAGCCGCCGAGGGTGATCGGGGGCAGGGCGCACGCCGAGTCGCCGGAGTGGATGCCGGCCTCCTCGATGTGCTCCATGACACCGCCGAGGTACAGCTCCTCGCCGTCGTAGAGCGCGTCGACGTCGATCTCGATCGCGTCGTCCAGGAAGCGGTCGACGAGGACCGGCCGGGACGGGCTGATCTCGGTCGACTCGGCGATGTAGCTGGCCAGGCGGGTCTCGTCGTAGACGATCTCCATACCGCGCCCGCCGAGGACGTACGACGGCCGGACCAGGACCGGGTAGCCGATCTCGTCGGCGATGGCCTTGGCCTCGGCGAAGGTGGTGGCCGTGCCGTGCTTCGGGGCGGGCAGACCGGCCTCGGCGAGGACCCGGCCGAAGGCACCGCGGTCCTCGGCGGCGTGGATGGCCTCCGGGGAGGTGCCGACGATCGGCACGCCGTTGTCCTTCAGGGCCTGCGCGAGACCCAGCGGGGTCTGGCCGCCGAGCTGGACGACGACGCCCGCGACCGGGCCCGCCTGCTGCTCCGCGTGGACGATCTCCAGCACGTCTTCCAGCGTCAGCGGCTCGAAGTACAGGCGGTCGGAGGTGTCGTAGTCCGTGGAGACGGTCTCCGGGTTGCAGTTGACCATCACGGTCTCGTACCCGGCGTCGGACAGCGCGAAGGAGGCGTGGACGCAGGAGTAGTCGAACTCGATGCCCTGGCCGATGCGGTTCGGGCCGGAGCCCAGGATGATGACGGCCGGCTTCTCGCGGGACGCCACCTCCGACTCCTCGTCGTAGGCCGAGTAGAAGTACGGCGTCTTCGCGGCGAACTCGGCGGCGCAGGTGTCGACCGTCTTGTAGACCGGGCGGATGCCGAGCGCGTGCCGGACCTCGCGGACGACGTCCTCGCGCAGGCCGCGGATCTCGCCGATCTGCTGGTCGGAGAAGCCGTGCCGCTTGGCCTCGGCGAGCAGTTCGCGCGTCAGCTCGGGCGCCTCGGCCAGCTCGTCGGCGATCTCCTTGATCAGGAAGAGCTGGTCCACGAACCAGGGGTCGATCTTCGTGTAGTCGAAGATCTCCTCCGGCGTGGCGCCCGCCCGGATGGCCTGCATGACCGTGTTGATCCGGCCGTCGGTGGGCCGTACGGCCTCGCGCAGCAGCGTGTCCTTGTCGCCGGGGTCGCCGACGAAGGTGAACTGGCTGCCCTTCTTCTCCAGCGAGCGCAGCGCCTTCTGGAAGGCCTCGGGGAAGTTGCGGCCGATGGCCATGGCCTCGCCGACCGACTTCATGGTGGTGGTCAGCGTGGAGTCGGCCTGCGGGAACTTCTCGAAGGCGAAGCGCGGGGCCTTGACGACCACGTAGTCGAGCGTGGGCTCGAAGGAGGCCGGGGTCTCCTGCGTGATGTCGTTGGGGATCTCGTCCAGGGTGTAGCCGACGGCCAGCTTGGCGGCGATCTTGGCGATCGGGAAGCCGGTCGCCTTGGAGGCGAGCGCCGAGGAGCGGGACACGCGCGGGTTCATCTCGATGACGATCACACGACCGTCCTCGGGATTCACCGCGAACTGGATGTTGCAGCCGCCGGTGTCGACGCCGACCTCGCGGATCACGGCGATGCCGACGTCCCGCAGGATCTGGTACTCGCGGTCGGTCAGCGTCATCGCGGGCGCGACGGTGATCGAGTCACCGGTGTGCACGCCCATCGGGTCGAAGTTCTCGATGGAGCAGACGACCACGACGTTGTCGTGCTTGTCGCGCATCAGCTCCAGCTCGTACTCCTTCCAGCCGAGGATGGACTCCTCCAGGAGCACCTCGGTGGTCGGGGAGAGCGTGAGGCCCTGGCCGGCGATGCGACGCAGCTCCTCCTCGTCGTGCGCGAAGCCGGAGCCGGCGCCGCCCATGGTGAAGGACGGGCGGACGACGACCGGGTAGCCGCCGAGGGTCTCGACGCCCTTGAGGACGTCGTCCATGGTGTGGCAGATGACCGAGCGGGCGGACTCGCCGTGCCCGATCTTCTTGCGGACCTCCTCCACGACCTCCTTGAACAGGTCGCGGTCCTCGCCCTTGTGGATCGCCTCGGGCTTGGCGCCGATCAGCTCCACGCCGTACTTGGCCAGGACGCCGTTCTCGTGCAGCGAGATCGCGGTGTTCAGGGCCGTCTGACCGCCCAGGGTGGGCAGCAGGGCGTCGGGGCGCTCCTTGGCGATGATCTTCTCGACGAACTCGGGGGTGATCGGCTCGACGTAGGTGGCGTCGGCGATCTCCGGGTCGGTCATGATCGTCGCCGGGTTGGAGTTGACGAGGATGACGCGCAGGCCTTCGGCCCTGAGCACGCGGCACGCCTGGGTGCCGGAGTAGTCGAACTCGGCGGCCTGGCCGATGACGATCGGGCCGGAGCCGATGACCAGGACGGACTGGATATCGGTGCGCTTAGGCACGCTGGCCCTCCATCAGGGAGACGAAGCGGTCGAACAGGTAGGCGGCGTCGTGCGGACCGGCGGCCGCTTCGGGGTGGTACTGGACGGAGAAGGCGGGCTGGTCGAGCAGCTGGAGCCCCTCCACGACGTTGTCGTTCAGGCAGACGTGCGAGACCTCGGCGCGGCCGAACTTCGTCTCGCTGACCTGGTCGAGCGGCGCGTCCACGGCGAAGCCGTGGTTGTGCGCGGTGACCTCGACCTTGCCGGTCGTACGGTCCTGGACCGGCTGGTTGATGCCCCGGTGGCCGTACTTCAGCTTGTAGGTGCCGAAGCCGAGCGCGCGGCCGAGGATCTGGTTGCCGAAGCAGATGCCGAACAGCGGCGTCTTCCGCTCCAGGACGGCGGTCATGAGGGCCACCGGGCCGTCGGCGGTCGCCGGGTCGCCGGGGCCGTTGGAGAAGAACACACCGTCCGGGTTGACGGCGTAGATGTCGTCGGCCGTGGCGGTCGCGGGCAGCACGTGCACCTCGATGCCGCGCTCGGCCATGCGCTGCGGGGTCATGCCCTTGATGCCGAGGTCGATCGCGGCGACGGTGAACTTCTTGGTGCCGATCGCGGGGACGACGTACGCCTCCTTGGTCGCGACCTCCTCGTACAGGCTCGCGCCCTTCATGTGCGGCTGGGCCTGCACCCGGGCGAGCAGCTCGGACTCGGCCGCGATCGCCTCGCCGGAGAAGATGCCGGCGCGCATGGAGCCGCGCTCGCGCAGGTGGCGGGTGAGGGCGCGGGTGTCGATGCCGGAGATGCCGACCACGCCCTGCCGCTCCAGCTCGTCGTCGAGGGAGCGCTTGGCGCGCCAGTTGGACGGCACGCGCGCGGGGTCGCGCACGACATAGCCGGAGACCCAGATGCGGCTCGACTCGTCGTCCTCGTCGTTCCAGCCCGTGTTGCCGATCTGCGGGGCGGTCGCGACGACGATCTGGCGGTCGTACGACGGGTCGGTGAGGGTCTCCTGGTAGCCGGTCATGCCGGTGGAGAACACGGCCTCGCCGAAGGTCTCCCCCACGGCCCCGTAGGCGCGGCCGCGGAAGAGGCGGCCGTCCTCCAGGACGAGAACGGCGGGAACCCTGGCGGCTCCCCTGGTGGAGGTCGTCATCGTGCGCCTTCCGTGTCGTTGATCATGTGGTTCAGGGTGTCGGCCCACTCGGTGTGCTCGGCCGCGTGGTCGGAGCGGAACCCGGAGTCGATCAGCTTGTCGCCGTGGGCCCAGGTCACCACCAGCAGGCCGCCCTCGGTGAGGACCTTGCCGGCGATGCCCTTGTCGAGGCGGGCGCCGCGCAGCGCGGCGGTGGGGACGAAGAAGTCGGTCGCTCCGGGACGCTCGACCTCCAGGCCTTGATCGGTCAGGGTCAGCTCGACCCGGCTGCGGGTGCCGAGGCCGTGGGCCACGATCCGGTCCAGCCACTGTCCTGCGGTGGTGGAGCCGTGGTAGCGGCCGCTCAGCTTCAGTTTCGCCGGACCGGTCTGCTGCGGCGCGCCGGGCAGCGCCGGCAGGTCGCCCTGGAGCGTGCCGCGCCACTTCCAGCCCTCGCGCATCAGCCAGTAGACGAGCGCGACGAAGAGCAGGAGTCCGACGAGCCAGCCGATGCGGGCCGGCCAGTCGGTGACCTCGGCCGACCGCTTGGCCTCGGCCAGCAGGATTACTGGTGTCACGTGAGCTTCCCGTCGACGAGCGTGGCCTTGCCCCGCAGCCACGTGTGCGTCACACGGCCCGGCAGCTCGCGGCCCTCGTACGGGGTGTTGCGGCTGCGCGAGGCGAAGCCCGCGGGGTCCACCTGGCCACGGTATGCCGTGTCGACGAGGGTGAGGTTGGCGGGCTCACCTGCCGAGACGGGACGGCCGTGCCCGGTGGCCTGTCCGATCTGCGCGGGCTTGACGGACATCCGGTCGGCGACGCCGGCCCAGTCCAGCAGGCCCGTGTCGACCATGGTCTCCTGGACCACTGACAACGCGGTCTCCAGGCCGACCATGCCCATGGCGGCGGCGGCCCACTCGCAGTCCTTGTCCTCGTGCGGGTGCGGGGCGTGGTCGGTGGCGACGATGTCGATCGTGCCGTCCGCGAGCGCCTCGCGCAGGGCCATGACGTCGCGCTCGGTGCGCAGCGGCGGGTTGACCTTGTAGACCGGGTTGTACGTGCGCACCAGCTCGTCGGTGAGGAGCAGGTGGTGCGGGGTGACCTCGGCGGTGACCTGGATGCCGCGGGACTTGGCCCAGCGGACGATCTCCACCGAGCCCGCGGTCGACAGGTGGCAGATGTGGACGCGGGAGCCGACGTGCTCGGCGAGCAGCACGTCCCGCGCGATGATCGACTCCTCGGCGACGGCCGGCCAGCCGCCCAGGCCCAGCTCGGCGGAGACGATGCCCTCGTTCATCTGGGCGCCCTCGGTCAGCCGCGGCTCCTGCGCGTGCTGGGCGACGACACCGCCGAAGGCCTTCACGTACTCCAGCGCACGGCGCATGATCACGGCGTCGTCGACGCACTTGCCGTCGTCGGAGAAGACGGTCACGCCCGCGGCCGACTCGTGCATGGCACCCAGCTCGGCGAGCTTCCGGCCCTCCAGGCCGACGGTGACGGCACCGATGGGCTGGACGTCGCAGTAGCCGTGCTCCCTGCCGAGCCGCCAGACCTGCTCCACGACACCGGCGGTGTCGGCGACGGGGAAGGTGTTGGCCATGGCGAACACGGCGGTGTAGCCGCCACCGGCGGCCGCGCGGGTGCCGGTGAGGACCGTCTCGGAGTCCTCGCGGCCCGGCTCGCGCAGATGGGTGTGCAGGTCGACCAGGCCCGGCAGCAGCACCTTGCCGCCGGCCTCGACCACCTCGGCGCCGTCGGCGGACAGGCCCGTGCCGACCGCCTCGATGACCTCGCCGTCGATCAGCACGTCCTGCGGCTCGCCGCCGAGCACCTTCGCACCACGGATCAGGATCTTGCTCATGGGTCTTACTTCTCCTCAGTGCGGGTCTGGGCGGGCTCGTTTCCGCCGAGCAGCAGGTACAGCACGGCCATCCGGATGGAGACACCGTTGGCGACCTGCTCGACGACGGTGCAGCGCTCGGAGTCGGCGACCTCGGCGGTGATCTCCATGCCGCGCACCATCGGGCCGGGGTGCATCACGATGGCGTGCTCGGGCATCTTCGCCATGCGGTCGCCGTCGAGGCCGTAGCGCCGCGAGTACTCGCGCTCGGTCGGGAAGAAGGCGGCGTTCATGCGCTCGCGCTGGACCCGGAGCATCATCACCGCGTCCGACTTCGGCAGCGCGCTGTCGAGGTCGTACGACACCTCGCACGGCCAGGTCTCGACGCCGACCGGCACCAGGGTGGGCGGTGCGACCAGGGTGACCTCGGCGCCGAGGGTGTGCAGCAGGTCCACGTTGGAGCGGGCGACCCGGCTGTGCAGGACGTCGCCGACGATGGTGATCCGCTTGCCGGCGAGGTCCTGGCCGAGCCCGGCGTCCCGGCCGATCAGCCGGCGGCGCATGGTGAACGCGTCCAGCAGGGCCTGGGTGGGGTGCTGGTGGGTGCCGTCGCCGGCGTTGATGACGGCGGCGTCGATCCAGCCGGAGTTCGCCAGGCGGTAGGGCGCTCCGGAGGCGCCGTGCCGGATGACGACGGCGTCGACGCCCATGGCCTCCAGCGTCTGGGCGGTGTCCTTCAGGGACTCGCCCTTGGACACGCTGGAGCCCTTGGCGGAGAAGTTGATGACGTCCGCGGAGAGGCGCTTCTCGGCGGCTTCGAAGGAGATACGCGTGCGCGTGGAGTCCTCGAAGAAGAGGTTGACGATGGTGCGGCCGCGCAGGGTCGGCAGCTTCTTGATCGGCCGGTCGGCGACCCGGGCCATCTCCTCGGCGGTGTCGAGGATCAGGACGGCGTCGTCGCGGGTGAGGTCGGCGGCCGAGATGAGATGACGCTGCATCTGTCAGGCTCCGTAAGGCGATTCAAACGGGAGGATTCGGGCAAACCCGGGCGCGTGTCGGCAGGCCGGAGCGAGCCGTGCGCCTGAGTTGCTACTGGTCGGCCGGCTTGACACCGAGCAGCACGGTGTCGCGACCGTCCTCCTCGGCGAGCTGGACCTTGACCGTCTCCCGCAGCGACGTGGGGAGGTTCTTGCCGACGTAGTCGGCGCGGATCGGCAGTTCCCGGTGGCCGCGGTCGACCAGGACCGCGAGCTGCACCGCGCGCGGGCGCCCGATGTCGTTCAGGGCGTCCAGGGCGGCGCGGATGGTGCGGCCGGAGAAGAGCACGTCGTCGACGAGGACGACCAGGCGGCCGTCGAGGCCGTCACCGGGGATCTCGGTGCGGGCGAGCGCGCGCGGCGGGTGCATGCGCAGGTCGTCGCGGTACATCGTGATGTCGAGCGAGCCGACGGGGACCTTGCGGTCGGTGATCTGCTCCAGCTTGGCGGCGAGCCGCTGGGCGAGGAAGACGCCGCGCGTCGGGATGCCGAGGAGCACCACGTCGTCGGCGCCCTTGGCGCGTTCGACGATCTCGTGGGCGATACGGGTCAGCACACGTGCGATGTCGGGGCCTTCGAGAACGGGCCGGGCATCGGACGCCTGCGGATGCGCATACGGGTCGTGCTTGTCCATACGAAACGGACCTCCTTCTCCGCCTCACGGGACGGACCTTAAAGGACGTCGGAATTGCGCCATCCACCGTATCAGGTCCCCGGGAGGCCTCCGATCACCCCCTTGGCCTAATCGGTGGTCACTACCACGGAAGAGTCGGTGTGGACCATTCGGCTTGACGCAGAAGAGTCACGCTGCGTAACCTCACAGTGAGTTACCAGCCGCGCGGCGGGAAAACAGCCGGCCGCGTCGACACAGTGTCCGGGGAGCTATATGTCCAGCGAATACGCCAAACAGCTCGGGGCCAAGCTCCGTGCCATCCGCACCCAGCAGGGCCTTTCCCTCCACGGTGTCGAGGAGAAGTCCCAGGGTCGCTGGAAGGCCGTCGTGGTCGGTTCGTACGAGCGCGGCGACCGCGCCGTGACCGTGCAGCGCCTTGCCGAGCTGGCCGATTTCTATGGCGTTCCGGTGCAGGAGCTCCTGCCGGGCACCACGCCGGGCGGCGCCGCCGAGCCGCCGCCGAAGCTGGTCCTGGACCTGGAGCGGCTGGCCACCGTGCCGGCCGAGAAGGCGGGCCCCTTGCAGCGGTACGCGGCCACGATCCAGTCCCAGCGCGGTGACTACAACGGCAAGGTGCTGTCGATCCGCCAGGACGACCTGCGCACACTCGCCGTCATCTACGACCAGTCGCCCTCGGTCCTCACCGAGCAGCTGATCAGCTGGGGCGTCCTGGACGCGGACGCGCGCCGCGCCGTGGCCACCCACGAAGAGGCGTAACCGCTCCAGCGGGGCCAGCAGAAACGTGCCGCCGGGGTGGCCGGAACCTTATGGTTCCGGCCACCCCGGCGGCGTTTTCACGGTCGTCGCAGGGATGCGCCGGAGGGCCCGCAGCACAGGCGTGCTGCGGGCCCTCCGGCGCCGCCGTAACGGCTGTTCAGGCCTGGTCGCGGCGCAGGGACGGCTTGAGCTCCTTCAGCCGGCCCAGCAGGCCGTTGACGAACGCGGGCGACTCGTCGGTCGAGAACTCCTTCGCCAGCTGCACCATCTCGTCCAGCACGACGGCGTCCGGGGTCTCGTCGACCCAGATCAGCTCGTACGCGCCCAGCCGCAGAATGTTGCGGTCCACGACGGGCATCCGGTCGAGCGTCCAGCCGACCGCGTACTGGGCGATCAGCTCGTCGATCCGCTTGGCGCGCCCGGCGTAGCCCTCGACCAGCTGCATCGTGTACTCGCTGACCGGCGGCTGCCGGGTGTCGGTCCGGGACAGCCGGACCCAGTCGGCGAGGACCGTCAGGACGTCGGCGCCGCGCTGGTCGCCCTCGAAGAGGATCTGGAAGGCACGCTTGCGGGCCGTGTTGCGGGCAGCCACGGTTAGCTGTTCACCCGGCCGAGGTAGTCGCTCGTGCGGGTGTCGACCTTGATCTTCTCACCGGTGGTGATGAAGAGCGGGACCTGGATCTGGTGGCCGGTCTCCAGCGTGGCGGGCTTGGTGCCACCGGTGGACCGGTCGCCCTGGAGGCCGGGCTCGGTCTCGGCGACCGTCAGCTCGACGGCGGCCGGCAGCTCGACGAAGAGCACCTCGCCCTCGTGCTGGGCGACGGTGGCCTCGAAGCCCTCGATCAGGAAGTTGGCGGCGTCGCCGACAGACTTGCGGTCGACCATCAGCTGGTCGTAGGTGTCCATGTCCATGAAGACGAAGTAGTCGCCGTCCATGTACGAGAACTGCATGGTCCGCTTGTCGACGGTGGCCGTCTCGACCTTGACGCCAGCGTTGAAGGTCTTGTCGACGACCTTGCCGGACAGCACGTTCTTGAGCTTGGTGCGCACGAAGGCCGGGCCCTTGCCGGGCTTGACGTGCTGGAACTCGACGACGGACCAGAGCTGGCCGCCTTCGAGCTTGAGCACCATGCCGTTCTTGAGGTCGTTCGTGGAAGCCACGGTTGCGGAATCTCCTGGACTGACGTGGACGACCCCGGCGCACGCACTCCTACAGCGCGAGCAGCTCCTTGGTCGTGATGGTGAGTAGCTCGGGTCCGCCGTCCGCCTCGGGGCGTACGACGAGCGTGTCATCGATCCGGACACCGCCCCGGCCCGGGAGGTGGACCCCCGGTTCGACGGTGACCGGCACGCAAGCGTCCAGTTTACCCATTGCGGAGGGCGCCAACTGCGGGTCCTCGTCGATTTCGAGTCCGACCCCGTGTCCGGTCAGCGGTGGCAGTGCTTCCGCATAGCCCGCGGAGTCCAGTACCTGGCGTGCCGCACGGTCCACGTCACGGTAGGCGGCGCCGGGGGCCAGCGCCTCGCGTCCGGCCCGCTGAGCGGCGAAGACGAGGTCGTAGAGCTGGATCTGCCAGTCGGCGGGCGAGGTGCCGATCACGAAGGTGCGGCCGATCTCGCAGCGGTAGCCGCGGTAGGTGGCGCCGAGGCAGACCGAGAGGAAGTCGCCCTCCTCCACCCGCCGGTCGGTGGGCCGGTGACCACGGCGGCCGGAGTGCGGGCCGGCGGCCACGGAGGTGGGGAAGGCCGGGCCGTCGGCGCCGTGGTCGACCAGCCGGCGCTCCAGCTCCAGCGCGAGATGCCGTTCGGTGCGGCCCACCAGGATGGACTCCAGCAGCTCGCCGAGGGCCTGGTCGGCGATCTCGGCGCCGATGCGGAGGCAGGAGATCTCCTCCTCGTCCTTGACGACCCGGAGCTGTTCCACGGCGGCGCCGAGGTCGGTCAGGCGGACCCTCGGGGCCACCGAGGAGAGGGCTCGGTGCCGCGCCACGGTGAGGTGGTGCTCCTCCACCGCCAGCGAGTCGCCGCCCTGCCCCGCGGCCAGGCCGGCCGCCGCGACGGCGGCGTCGCCGCCCGTGGGCACGGTGTGCAGCCGCAGGTGTTCGTCCGGCCTGCCCTCGTAGGGACGGTCCTCGGGCGGACCCGCGCACACGAGGAGATCCTCATGTCTGCCGAGGAGCAGGGCGGCGCCCCGCGGAGCCGCGGCCGCGAGGTAGCGCACATTGGCGGGGCGGGTGATGAGCGCCGCCGCGGTGCCGGCCGCGGTGACGTGGTCCCTCAGCCGGGATCGGCGGTTCGCGTACACCTCTGACATGAGATGAGCGTAGGAGTTTTGACCGACTTCTGCCGGTTGGGTGGGTCCGAGTGGGGTTTGGGGCGGAAGTCACCAGTTCGGAGGGCTTGCTATGGCTCTGGCCAGGACGTCGTCCAGGACCTTCGCCGTGCCGGGGACATCGAGCTGGGAGTTGTCGATGATCGGCAGGCCCGAGCCGTACCAGCCCGCCATACGGCCGTGGATGCGGGCCACCTCCTCGTCGGTGAGGCGGCGGTTGCCGGTGCGCTCGGCGTTGCGCTCCAGGACGATGTCCAGGCCCGGCAGCAGGACGACCGGCAGCAGGCCGGGGCCCACGTGCCGCTTCCAGCCGCCGAGGCCGACCACCGGGCGGTCCGGGAAGACCGCGTCGTCCAGGATGCAGGAGATGCCGTTGGCCAGGAAGTTCCGCGCGGCGAAGCCGCAGGTGCGGCGGGCCAGGCGGTACTGGGCCTCGGAGTTGTCGTTCCACCCGGACTGGGGGTCGGCGAAGCCCGAGCGGACCCATTCGCGGACGTCGTCCAGGCTGATGTGGGCCGTGGGGACGCGCCGGTGGTCCGCCCAGTACTTGGCGACGCTGGTCTTGCCGGCGCCCGCCGGGCCGATCAGCAGCACGGCCAGCGTGGTGGCCGTCGCGTCGGGCAGCGCGGCCTGGGCCGGGGGCGCCATGGGCACGCCGACCGGGCCGCCGGGCGGCAGCGGCACATGACCGGTGGCGTCCGGCGGCGCCGCGGCGGGCGCGTGCTGCACCGCCGGGGGCGGTGCCACCGGGGGTGGCGTGACCGAGGGCGGTGCGACCGGCGGCTGCGTGACGGGGGGCTGGGGCGCCGGGGGCTGCCCGGGTGCCGGAGGGACGGGCCCGCCGGCCGGGGCCGGGAAGCCCGGCACCGGGGGCACGGGGGCGGGTCCGTGGGAGGCGCCCGGGTGCGGGTGCGCGCCCGGGTGGTGTGCGGCCGCCGCCCAGCCGGCGTGCGGCGGCTGCCCCGGCTGGTGGGGCTGCGGCAGCGGCGACCCCATCGCGTGCTGCATCCGTTGCCACTCCGTCTCGTACAAGGCAATTGGTGCTGGTGGCGGGCGTGAACACCCGCCGCCTACCGAACGGTACCCTCCCCGGCCGTTCATCGGTGAAACGGCCGGGGGCGACCGTAAGTGCCCGGTGTCGAAAGGGAATAGAGCAGGCTGCGGACCTACTGCCCGACCTCGCCGTACGCGGCGAGCAGCACCGCCGGGTCCGGGCCCTCCAGCACGGTGGGCTTGGCCAGTCCGTCCAGGACGATGAAGCGCAGCAGGTCGCCGCGGGACTTCTTGTCGACCTTCATCGTCTCCACCAGCTTGGGCCACTGGTCGTAGCGGTAGTGCAGCGGGAGACCGACGGATTCGAGAATCGTCCGGTGCCGGTCCGCCGTCGCGTCGTCCAAGCGGCCCGCCAGGCGGCCCAGTTCGGCGGCGAAGTGCATGCCGACCGCCACCGCGGCGCCGTGCCGCCACTTGTAGCGCTCGTTCTTCTCGATGGCGTGGCCGAGCGTGTGACCGTAGTTGAGGATCTCCCGCAGACCCGACTCCTTCAGGTCCGCGGAGACGACCTCCGCCTTCACCCGGATCGAACGCTCGATCAGCTCGGCGGTGTGCGGACCCGCCGGGGAGCGCGCGGCCTCGGGGTCGGACTCGATGAGGTCGAGGATCGCCGGGTCGGCGATGAATCCCGCCTTGATGATCTCCGCGAGTCCGGAGACGTAGTCGTTCACCGGGAGGGAGTCCAGCGCGGCGAGGTCGCACAGGACGCCGGCCGGCGGGTGGAAGGCACCCACCAGGTTCTTGCCCTCGGCGGTGTTGATGCCGGTCTTGCCGCCGACCGCCGCGTCCACCATCGCGAGAACGGTGGTCGGGACGGCGATCCAGCGGACCCCTCGCAGCCAGGTGGCGGCCACGAAGCCCGCGAGGTCCGTGGTGGCGCCGCCGCCCACGCCGACGACGACGTCGGAGCGGGTGAAGTGGGACTGGCCCAGGGCCTTCCAGCAGTAGGCGGCGACCTCGGCGGTCTTGGCCTCCTCCGCGTTGGGCACCTGGATGGCGATCGCCTCGTAGCCCTGCCCGGCCAGGTCGGCGCGGAGCGCGTCCCCGGTCTCGGCGAGCGCCTCCGGGTGGATCACCGCGACCCGCTTGGCCTTCGGCCCGACCAAGCCGGCCAGCTCGCCCAGGAGTTGCCGGCCGACCAGCACCTCGTAGGGGTCGGTGCCCGCGGTGCCGGCGACCTGGATCCGGGTGACTGCCTCGCTCATGCTTCCTTCAACTCCAGTGCGTCCAGCGCTGCTCGGGTGACCTCTTCGGGGGTGCGGCCGTCGGTCGGTACGACGGCGGTGGCGACCTCCTCGTACAGGTGCCGCCGGGCCTCCATCAGCTCGCGCCACTGCTTGCGCGGGTTGACCGCGAGCAGCGGGCGGGCCACGTTCAGGCCGGTGCGCCGGACGGCCTCCTCGACGTCCATGGAGAGGTAGACCACCCGGTGCGCGGTGAGCAGCGCGCGGGTGTCCGGGTCGAGGATGGCGCCGCCGCCGAGCGCGAGGACGCCCTCGTGCTCGGCGAGGGCCGTGTGCACGGCCCGCTTCTCCATCGCGCGGAAGGCGGGCTCGCCGTCCTCCACGAAGATGTCGGCGATGGTGCGGCCCTCGGCGGCGACGATGTCGTCGTCGGTGTCCCGGTAGCCGACGCCGAGGCGCTCGGCCAGCAGTTGCCCGACGGTGGACTTGCCCACGCCCATCGGCCCGATCAGCACGACCGCAGGCACGGCGCTCACCGGATCCGCAGGTTGTCGAGGTAGGACTGCACGTTGCGGCGGGTCTCCGCCACGCTGTCGCCGCCGAACTTCTCGGCGACCGCGTCCGCGAGGACCAGCGCGACCATGGCCTCCGCGACGATGCCGGCGGCCGGCACCGCGCAGACGTCGGAGCGCTGGTGGTGGGCCTGGGCGGGCTCGCCGGTGACGACGTCCACGGTCTGGAGGGCACGCGGGACGGTCGCGATGGGCTTCATCGCGGCGCGGACGCGCAGCAGCTCACCGGTGGTGAGACCGCCCTCGGTGCCGCCGGAGCGGCCGGAGGAGCGCTTGATGCCCTCGGCGGTGGTGAGGATCTCGTCGTGCGCCTTGGAGCCGGGCACCCGGGCCAGCTCGAAGCCGTCGCCGACCTCGACGCCCTTGATCGCCTGGATGCCCATCAGGGCCCCGGCCAGCCGGGCGTCCAGGCGCCGGTCCCAGTGGACGTGCGAGCCGAGGCCCACGGGTACGCCGTAGGCCAGCACCTCGACCACACCGCCGAGGGTGTCGCCGTCCTTGTGGGCCTGGTCGATCTCCGCGACCATCGCCTTCGAGGCGTCCGCGTCCAGGCAGCGCACCGGGTCGGCGTCCAGCTTCTCGACGTCGGCCGGGGTCGGGTAGACGCCGTAGGGGGCCTTCGCGGAGGCCAGCTCGACCACGTGGGAGACGATCTCGATGCCGGCCGTCTCCTTCAGGTAGGAGCGGGCGACGGCGCCGAGCGCGACGCGGGCCGCGGTCTCCCGGGCGGAGGCGCGCTCCAGGATGGGCCGGGCCTCGTCGAAGCCGTACTTCTGCATGCCGGCGAGGTCCGCGTGGCCGGGGCGGGGGCGGGTCAGCGGGGCGTTCCGGGCGAGCCCGGCCAGCACCTCGGGGTCGATCGGGTCGGCCGCCATGACCTGCTCCCACTTCGGCCACTCGGTGTTGCCGACCATGACCGCGACCGGCGAGCCGAGGGTGAGTCCGTGCCGGACGCCGCCCAGGAAGGTGACCTCGTCCCGCTCGAACTTCATCCGCGCACCGCGGCCATAGCCGAGCCGCCGCCGCGCGAGGTGGTCCGCCACCATGTCGGTGGTGATCGGCACGCCGGCGGGAAGGCCCTCCAGCGTCGCGACAAGTGCGGGACCGTGGGACTCCCCCGCGGTCAGCCAACGCAGCCTGCTCAACGGTGCTCCTCAGTGTTCGCGCCCGGCACTGCCCGCCGTACCCGCGTAAGCCTGCACGGCGACGGCGTGACCGGGTGCGCGACCCCGGCCCGCCACCTCCGATCCTCCCACGTCCCCGGCGGTTTCCCGGCCGCCGGTCCAGCAGTCGGACGCGCCAGCGGAGCCTCAGCGGGCGGCGAGCGCCTTCTCTCCGGCGTGGCGCATGGCCTCCAGAGGGGCCGGGGCGCGGCCGGTCATCTGTTCGACCTGGAGGACGGCCTGGTGGACGAGCAGGTCCAGCCCGCCGACCACGGCCCCGCCGAACATGGACCAGCGGGCCGCCAGCTCGGTGGGCCACGGTTCGTAGAGGACGTCGAAGAGGGTGGCGGGGCGCTCGGGTACCGCGGCGGCGAGGGCGTCGGTGGTCCCGGCGGGCGTGGTGGCGATCACCAGGGGGGCGCGCAGGGCCTCGGCCGCGTCCGCCCAGTCGGCCGTACGGACCTCGACGTCGAGCCGCTCGCCCCACTGCCGCATCTCGGCGGCCCGGCCCTCGCTGCGCACATAGGCGACGACCTCGCCGGTGCAGATCCGGGCGAGGGCGGCGAGGGCGGAGGAGGCGGTGGCGCCGGCGCCGAGGATCGCGGCCGAGTCGACCTGTTCGATGCCGTGCTCGCGCAGGGCCGCCACCATGCCCGGGATATCCGTGTTGTCACCCAGGCGCCGGCCGTCCTCGGTGAAGACGACCGTGTTGACCGCGTCCACCGAGGCGGCCGTCTCGCTGATCTCGTCGACCAGCGGGATGACCGCCCGCTTCAGCGGCATGGTCAGCGACAGCCCCGCCCACTCCGGCCCGAGCCCGTCCAGGAAGCCGGGCAGTTGGGCCTCGTCGACCTCGAAGCGGTCGTACGACCAGTCGGTGAGCCCGAGTTCGTCGTACGCGGCCCGGTGCAGCACCGGGGAGAGCGAGTGGGCGATGGGCCAACCGAGCACGGCGGCCCGGCGGGCGTCAGTTGCCCGAGGTGGCATTGAACTTGTCCTTGAGCTGCTTGAATTCTTCGTAGGTCTTGGCGAATTCGGTATTGCTTTGGCCGTCGGTCGCCACGAAATAGATCCAGCCGTCGTGCGTCGGATTCAGCGCCGCCATGATCGCTTCCTCACCGGGGTTGCCGATGGGGCCGGGCGGAAGTCCCTTGTGGGTGTACGTGTTGTACGGGTTCTGGTTGCTGTTGATCTCCTTCTCGGAGATATGGATGTTGCTCGTGCCCTTGAGGTAGTTGTAGGTCGAGTCGAACTGCAACAGCTGGTTGGTCTCGGTGTTGGTGGGCTTGAGACGGTTGTAGACCACCTCCGCCATCTTGCGGAAGTCCTCGTGCGTCTTGCCCTCGGCCTGGACCAGGCTCGCGACCGTGACCAGCTCGAACGCGTTCTGCAGCCCCAGCGCCCGGGCCTTCGCGGTGAGGCCATAGGCGTCGTACTTGGACTTCGCCTGGGACACCATCTGCTTGAGGATGCCGTCCGGCTTCATGCCCTTGGCAGCCGGATAGGTACCTGGGAACAGGAAGCCCTCCAGCGGGTCCTTGATCTCGCTGCTGTACGGCGTGTTCTGCGCCCAGACCGGCACACCGAGACTCTTGTACTCCTTCTCGGCGGCCTTCCTGGTGGTGCCCGCGGAGAGTTCGAGTTTCGCGTCGATCGCCTCGTAGACGCGCGCGTTCCGCTCGCCCGGAGTCACCACGACATTGTTCTGGCTCTTCGGGTCCAGCATCATTTTCACGGCACTGACGGCGGACATCTCCTTCTTCAGGAGATAGGCGCCGGCCTGGATGGAGTCGCCGCCCGAGACCTGGCCCTGGGCATGCACGAACGCCTCGGCGCTCTTGACGACACCGGCCTCCTTCAGACGGCGGCCGATCTCCCAGCCGCCCACACCCTTGGGGATCTCCACGGTGACGGCCTGGCCGGTGCCGTTGCCCGTGTAGTCCGGGGCCGGGGCGAAACGATTTTGGTAGAACGTGTAGCCGTAGTAGCCGACCCCGGCGAGGCCGCCGCCGAAGACCAGGACGACCACCATGCAGGCGCAGCCGGTGCGCCGCTTCTGGCCCTTCTTGGCGGGTTTCTTCCCTTTGCCGCGCCGCTCACGGCGGCTCTGGAGCTCGTGTTCCTCGTCGTCGTCATCCCCGCCGCCCGCGAAGAAGGCGTGCTCCTCCTCGTCGGGCGCGGTCTCCGGCTCCGGTTCGGCGACCGGCTCGGAACGCCTGCGGCCGGGCGGCTCCGGTGGCGGGTAGGCGTCCTCGGTGCCGTAGAAGTCGGGCTGCTCCCCGCCGTAGGCCACGGGCTGCTGGCCGTACGGGTCGCCGGGATCGGCCGCGTACGGCACCTGGCCATGCGTGCCGGTCGCGTCCCAGCCGCCCTGGTGGTACTGCTGCTGGGTCTGGCCGGCGTACCCCTGGTCGTACGGAAGATGGCCCTGGTCGTCGTAGTACTGGTGCTGCTGTCCGTCGTATCCGGGCTGCTGCTCGTGGCTCCAGTCTCCGTACTGCGGCTGCTGCGGGTAATGCTGCGGCTGGCCGCCGTAGGCAGACTGCGGGCCGACGTGCGCCTGCTGCCCTTCCCATCCGCCGTCCCCGTACAACGGGTCCTGCGGATGCCACGGTTCGGAGCCTGCGCCCCGGCCATACTCAGTCATCGATCCCCTAGAGCCGCGAGGCCGAGCGGTCACGCGGCCGGTGGGCCGGTTGCCGTTCCGCCTCTTGCTTGCCCCGGCTGTTCGAACACCGGCGCATCGCGCGGAACGTTACCGTATCGCGATCAGATGACCACTTCGACGCCCTCGCCGGGTGCTCTGCCTGACACCCGTTCGGATTCCAGGGCCTGCTGGAGGATGATGACGGCCGCCGCCTGGTCGATGACGGAGCGGCCCTTCTTGGCCTTCACCCCCGAGGCGCGCAGCCCCTGGGAGGCGGTCACGGTCGTCATCCGCTCGTCCACCAGGCGGACCGGCACCGGCTTGATGCCCTTGGCCAGTTCCTGGGCGAAGGCGCGGACCTTGACCGCGGCCGGACCCTCGCCCCCCTTGAGGGAGCGAGGAAGGCCGACGACGACCTCGATCGGCTCGTACTCCTCCACCAGTTGACGCAACCGGCGGTGGGCGGCGGGGATGTCCCGGCCCGGGACCGTCTCCACCGGTGTGGCGAGGATCCCATCGGGGTCGCACGAGGCGACCCCGATCCGGGCATCCCCGACGTCGATCGAGAGTCGACGTCCTCTGCGCATATTCCGACCGTTTCCTTACTTGGCGGTTTCGGCTACGAGACGCTCGACGGCCTCGACGGCCTCGCCGACGGCAGCCGGGTTCTGGCCGCCGCCCTGGGCGACGTCCGGCTTGCCGCCACCGCCGCCACCGAGCGTCTTGGCGGCCGTACGGACCAGGTCACCGGCCTTGAGACCCCGCTCGCGGGCGGCCTCGTTGGTGGCGATGACCGTGAGCGGCTTGCCGCCCGTGACGGTGAACAGGGCCACGACCGCGGCCCGTCCGCCCTGGATGCGGCCGCGCACGTCGAGGACCAGCTTGCGCAGGTCGTCGGGGGTCGTACCGTCCGGGACCTGGCCGGTCACCACGGCCACACCGCGCACGTCCCGGGCGGACTCGGCGAGGCCGGCGGCGGCCTGGAGCACCTTCTCGGCGCGGAACTTCTCGATCTCCTTCTCGGCGTCCTTCAGCTTGCCGAGCATCGAGGAGACCTTCTCCGGCAGCTCCTCCGGGCGGCCCTTGAGCAGCTCGGTCAGCTGGTTGACCACCGTGTGCTCACGGGCGAGGAAGTGGTAGGCGTCCACACCGACCAGGGCCTCGATACGGCGGACACCCGAACCGATGGAGGACTCGCCGAGCAGCTTCACCAGACCCAGCTGGGCGGTGTTGTGCACATGCGTACCGCCGCACAGCTCCTTGGAGAAGTCGCCGATGGTGACCACGCGGACGCGCTCGCCGTACTTCTCGCCGAACTCGGCGATGGCGCCCTGCTTCTTGGCCTCGTCGATGCCCATGACCTCGGCGTGCACGTCGAGGTCGCGGGCGAGCACCTCGTTGATCTTCTGCTCGACGTCGGTCATCACGGCCGTCGGCACGGCGGACGGCGAGCCGAAGTCGAAGCGGAAGCGGCCGGGCTGGTTCTCCGAACCGGCCTGGGCGGCCGTCGGGCCGAGCGCGTCGCGCAGGGCCTGGTGGGTCAGGTGGGTGGCCGAGTGGGCGCGGGCGATGGCCTTGCGGCGGCGGGAGTCGATCGAGGCGTGGGCCTTGGCGCCGACGGTGACCTCGCCGACCTGGACGACGCCCTTGTGGACGTACACGCCCGGCACCGGCTTCTGGCAGTCGCGGATCTCGATGACGGCACCGGTGTCGGCCTTGATCCGGCCGGTGTCGCCGATCTGGCCGCCGCCCTCGGCGTAGAACGGGGTGCGGTCCAGGACGATCTCGACCTCGTCGCCCTCGGTGGCGGCCGGCGAGGAGACGCCGTCGACCAGGATGCCGACGATCGTGGTCTCGCCCTCGGTGTCGGTGTAGCCGATGAAGTCGGTGGCACCGGCGGAGTCGGCGATCTCCCGGTAGGCGCCCATGTCGGCGTGACCGGTCTTCTTGGCCTGGGCGTCGGCCTTGGCGCGCTCCCGCTGCTCCTTCATCAGGCGGCGGAAGCCCTCCTCGTCCACGGCGAGGCCCTGCTCGGCGGCCATCTCCAGGGTGAGGTCGATCGGGAAGCCCCAGGTGTCGTGGAGCAGGAACGCCTTGTCGCCGGAGAGGACGGTGCCACCGGCCTGCTTGGTCTCGGTGACGGCGGTGTCGAGGATGTTGGTGCCGGCCTTCAGCGTCTTCAGGAAGGCGTTCTCCTCGGCGAGGGCGACCTTCTCGATGCGCTCGCGGTCGGTGATCAGCTCGGGGTACTGCTGGCCCATCATGGCGATCACGGTGTCGATCAGGTCCTTGACGACCGGACCGGTGGCGCCGAGCAGGCGCATGTTGCGGATGGCGCGGCGCATGATGCGGCGCAGCACATAGCCGCGGCCCTCGTTGCCCGGGGTGACACCGTCGCCGATGAGCATCACGGACGTACGCATGTGGTCGGTCACCACGCGCAGGGAGACGTCCGAGTCGTGCGCGTCGCCGTAGCGGACGCCGGTCAGCTCGGTGGCCTTGTCGATGACGGCCATGGAGGTGTCGATCTCGTACATGTTCTGCACGCCCTGCAGAATCATGGCGAGCCGCTCCAGGCCGAGGCCCGTGTCGATGTTCTTGCTCGGCAGGTCCCCGAGGATCTCGAAGTTGTCCTTGCCGATGCCCTCGCCCCGCTCGAACTGCATGAAGACGAGGTTCCAGATCTCCACGTACCGCTCGTCGTTGACGGCGGGGCCGCCCTCGACGCCGAACTCGGGGCCGCGGTCGTAGTTGATCTCGGAGCAGGGGCCGCACGGGCCGGGGACGCCCATGGACCAGTAGTTGTCCTTCATGCCGAGGCGCTGGATGCGCTCCTTCGGCACGCCGACGACCTCGTGCCAGATGCGCTCGGCCTCGTCGTCGTCCTGGTAGACGGTGATCCACAGACGCTCGGGGTCGAGGCCGTAACCGCCCTTGTCCTGGGGCGTGGTGAGCAGCTCCCAGGCGTAGGTGATGGCGCCTTCCTTGAAGTAGTCGCCGAAGGAGAAGTTGCCGCACATCTGGAAGAACGTGCCGTGGCGCGTGGTCTTGCCGACCTCTTCGATGTCGGGCGTGCGCACGCACTTCTGCACGCTGGTGGCGCGCGGGAACGGAGGCTTGACCTCACCCAGGAAGTAGGGCTTGAAGGGCACCATGCCGGCGGGGACGAGGAGCAGAGTCGGGTCGTCCGCGATGAGCGACGCCGAAGGGACGACGGTGTGCCCGCGCTCCTCGAAGAAGCTCAGCCAGCGGCGGCGAATCTCGGCCGACTCCATCAGTGGTCCTCATTCCGGTTGTACGAGTACATCGGGGCTTCGATGTACTTCGGTGTGCTGTTGTCGCCGCGGTGGTCGCCGCGGTGGTTCTCGATGGCGGCGTACCGCGTGGGTGCCGGAAGCTCGGGGCTCTCGTGGATGCCCAGAGCCTCTTCCAGCTCGGCCTCCCGCTGGGCCATGTTGTCGCGGACGTCGAGCGCGAAGCCGACCGCGCGCTCCTTCAGCCGCTGACCGGTCTCCAGGGCCTTGTTCGCCGCGGTCGCGGCGAGGCTCTCCGGGGTCAGCTGCTTCAGCTTGCGGTTGACCTTGGTGGTGGCCCACACTCCGGCGGCGACGCCGGTGGTGAACCAGAACGTACGGCGGAACATCGCTCGGTCTCAGTCCTTACTTCCGCTTGCGTCGTGCGGCGGGGACCGTGCGGCCCACGATCACGGTACGCCGGGGCGACTTGGCGGGCACGTCCTCCTTGCGGCCGCCGAGCGCCCGGCGGACGCCGTAGCCGAAGGCGGCGACCTTCACCAGGGGGCCGCCGAAGGTGGACGCGACCGTGCTCGACAGCGCGGAGGCGTTCGAGGTGACCTCCTGCACGTCGGAGGCGATGGCGTCGACCCGGTCGATCTGGGTCTGCGCGGACCGCACCGCCTGGGAGGCGTCGGCCAGCAGCGGGACGGCCTGGTCGGTCACGTCCGCCACGAGCTTGGTGGTCGCCTTGAGCGTCTGGGCCAGCCTCGCCAGCGCCACGGCGAGGAAGGAGACCAGGATCGCCCAGAAGACGGCCACCAGGATCCCGGCCACCTCTCCACCGGACACTGTGCGCACCCGCTCCCTGAAACGTGCCTGAGCATCGAAAAAGTCGTGTCCCGAGCCTATCGCGCCGGGGCGGAGGCTCCGTACCGGATTGACGGTGGTGACCGGTGGAATCGGGCGGGTTACGGGAAGCGATTGTACGCATTGCACACGGTTCAGTACGCTCCGTGTCCCATGCGAGGTCATCAGCGCCCAGATCCCTTTCCCGGCGGTGTTCCGCCCCTTGAGCTGACCGGTTTCGTCGGGCGCTCGGCCGAACTGACCGAGCTGGCCGCGGCGGTGCGGCAGGCCCGGCTGGTGACGGTGACCGGGGTCGCCGGCGTGGGCAAGTCCCGGCTGGCCGGCCGGGTCGCGGCGGCCTGGGGCACCGGGCACGGGCGGGTGGAACTGGCTCCGGTGTGCGACCCGGAGTTCGTGGAGTACGCGGTCGCCGAGGCGCTGGGGCTGACCGACCACACCGCCCGCACCCCTCGCGAGACGCTGCTGGAGCAATTGGCCGGCCGGCCCGCCCTGTTGCTGCTGGACGGGGTCGAGCATCTGGTGGAGGCCTGCGCGGATCTGGTCGCGGAGCTGCTGCGCAGGCTGCCCGAGCTGCGGGTGCTGGCCACCGGCCGGCGCCCGCTGGGCCTCGCGGGCGAGCGGCTGTTCGCGCTGGCGCCGCTCGGTACGCAAGAGGCGGTGGAGCTGTTCGCGGAGCGGGCCCGGGAGCAGGGGCTGTCGGTGTCCGACGGACCCGAGGTCCGGGAGCTGTGCCGCCGTCTGGAGGGGATCCCGCTGGCGCTGGAGCTGGCGGCGGGCCGGCTGCGGGCGCTCTCCCCGGCCCAGGTGCTCCAGCGGCTGGACGACCGGTTCCGGCTGCTGACCGGCGGCAGCCGGGACGGACTCGCCCGGCACCAGACGCTGCGCACGGCGATCGGCTGGAGCCATGAGCTGTGCACGCCCGCCGAGCGGCTGCTGTGGGCACGTCTGTCGGTGTTCGCGCAGACCTTCGACCTGGAGGCCGCCGAGTACGTGTGCAGCGGGGACGGGCTGCCCGCCGAGGACGTCCTGGACGTGGTGGCGGAGCTGGTCGCGCAGTCGGTCATCGCCCGAGAGGAGACGGCTGCGGGTCCGCGCTACCGGATGCTCGACACCGTACGGGCCTACGGCCGGGACTGGCTGGAGGCGACCGGGGACGCGGCCCGGCTGCGCCGGCTGCACCGGGACTGGTACCTGGGGCTGGCGACCTGGTGCGAGCTGGACTGGTTCTCGCCCCGGCAGCGGGAGGTGGCCGCCCGGGTCGAGGCGGAGCTGCCGAATCTGCGGGCCGCGCTGGAGTTCTGTCTGGCCGAGCCGGACGAGGCGCATCTCGGCCAGTACCTCGCGGGATCGCTGTGGTTCTGCTGGGTGGGATGCGGGCGACTGGCGGAGGGGCGGCACTGGCTGGAGCGCAGCGTGCAGCTGGAGTCGGGGTACGAGCAGTCCCGGCTGAAGGCGCTGTGGGTGCTCGGCTATGTGGCGATCCTCCAGGGCGACACCGTGTCCGCGCTGGCCACGCTGCACGAGTGCCGTCAGGAGGCGGAGCGGGCGGCCGATGCCACGGCGATGGCGTACGCGGAGCACCGCACCGGGTGTCTGGCCCTGGTCACCGATGACATGGCCCGTGCAGAAACGCTGCTGCGGTCGGCGCTGGACCGCTACCAGGAGATCGGCGAGCTGAACAGCAATGTGCTGATGGGCCAGGTGGAGCTGGCGATGACCCGGGCGTTCCAGGGGGACCTGCCGGGCGCGGTGCGGCTGTGCGAGGACGTACGGCGGGTGTGCGAGGACCACGGGGAGCGCTGGGCCCGGTCGTACGCGCTGTATGTGCTGGCGTACGCGGCCTGGCAGGGCGGCGACCCGGGCGGCGCGCGGCGGCTGCTCGGCGACTGCCTGGACCATGCGCACGCCTTCCACGATCTGCTCGGCTCGGTGCTCTCACTGGAGCTGCTGGCCCTGGTGACCGCGGTCCAGGGCGATCCGGCCGAGGCCGCGGTGCTCCAGGGGGCGGCGGGCCGGATGTGGCCGTCGGTGGGGCTGCCGCTGTTCGGCTCGGCGTACTACAACGCCCCGCACGAGCGGTGCGAGGAGATCGCCCGGGAGGCGCTCGGCGACGCGCGGTACGAGGAGTGCGTACGGGAGGGGGCCCGGCTGGACCGCGCGGCGGCGGTGGCCCGTGCGCTGCGGCACGACCGGGTGCCGCCGCCGGGTGCCCCGGGGGCCGAAGGGCCACCGCGGGGCGCGGGGAACCGGGTGCGGGGCCCGCGCCGGCCGGCCCATCGGCCGGACCTGCCCGCCACCTGAGCGCCGCCGCCCGCGGGGGCCGGGAAACACGAACCCGCCGCCTCCCCGCCCGGCAGGACCGGGACGGGGAGACGGCGGGCTGAGTGGTGCTGCGCCGGGGCTGGGATCAGCGGGCGTAGTACTCGACGACGAGCTGCTCGTCGCAGATCACCGGGATCTCCTTGCGGTTCGGCTCGCGGTCCAGGCGGAACGCCAGGGCCTTGAGGTTCACCTGGAGGTAGCGCGGGGTCTCACCCTCGGGGGCGAAGCCACCCTCACGGGCGATCGTGAAGAGCGTCTTCTCCTTGGAGCGCTCGCGGACCTGCACGACGTCGTCCGGGCGGACACGGAAGGACGGCTTGTCGACCTTCTGGCCGTTGACCTGGATGTGGCCGTGGACGACCATCTGGCGGGCCTGGTAGATCGTGCGGGCGATACCCGAACGCAGGACCAGCGCGTCGAGGCGGCGCTCCAGCTCGACGATCAGGGCCTCACCGGTCTTGCCCTGGACCTTGGACGCACGCTCGTAGGCGCGGACCAGCTGGCGCTCGGAGATGTCGTACTGAGCGCGCAGGCGCTGCTTCTCGAGCAGACGGACCTTGTAGTCCGAGTTCTGCTTGCGGCCGCGGCCGTGCTCGCCCGGCGGGTAGGGGCGGGCCTCGAAGTACTTGACGGCCTTCGGGGTCAGCGCGATGCCGAGGGCACGCGACTTCTTGACCTTGGGACGGGACTGGTTCGCCACTGTCTCAATCTCTTTCGTAGTGTTCGGCTTGTCAGGGCTCGCGGGAGGTCGCATCCGCAGCCGGGGAAACCCTCCGGGTCCGCTCGGGACCTGTCGGGCAGCCGCTCCCCTGGTCTGGGCACATACGTGCAGCACGCGAGTGGCCCACCGACCGTCCCGGGACTCCGGGTGGTGGTGGGCTGCCCGCGACACCGATCGACGGTGCGCGACGCTCCTGGAGTCCGTTTTCCCAGGGACTGGCCCCGGGGGCCGGACTCCGGCTGGTTGCCCCGTTCTGACAGCGCGGGACTCAGCACTCCGGCGAAGTCTACAGGGCGCTCAGGACCGGCTGCGACCGAGGTGCTTGCGGGTCCACTCCACCGCGTCCGCGTACCGCGCCTCGGCGCCGTGCCGGGTCGGGGTGTAGTAGGCGCGGTCCTTCAGGGCGTCCGGGGCGTACTGCTGCTGGGCGATGCCCTCGGGCAGGTCGTGCGGGTACACATAGCCCTGGGCGTGGCCGAGTTTGGCGGCACCCTGGTAGTGGCCGTCGCGCAAGTGCGGCGGGACCGGGCCGGCCAGGCCCTTGCGTACGTCCTCCAGGGCGGCGCCGATCGCGGTGGTGGCGGAGTTCGACTTGGGGGCGAGGGCCAGGGCGATGGTGGCGTGGCTGAGGGTGAGCGCGGCCTCCGGGAAGCCGATCATCGCGACGGCCTGGGCGGCGGCGACCGCGATGGGCAGGGCGTTCGGGTCGGCGAGGCCGATGTCCTCGCTGGCGGAGATCATCAGCCGGCGGGCGATGAACCGGGGGTCCTCGCCCGCCTCGATCATGCGGGCCAGGTAGTGCAGCGCGGCGTCCACGTCGGAGCCGCGGATGGACTTGATCAGGGCGCTGGCGACGTCGTAGTGCTGGTCGCCGTCGCGGTCGTACTTCACCGCGGCCCGGTCGACGGTCTGCTCCAGGGTTTGCAGGGTGATCTCGGACTCGCCCTGGTCCAGGGCGGCTCCCGCGGCGGCCTCCAGGGCGGTCAGGGCGCGCCGGGCGTCGCCGCCGGCGATGCGCAGCAGGTGGGCCTCGGTGTCCTCGGGGAGGGAGACGGCGCCCTTCAGGCCGCGTTCGTCGCCGAGGGCGCGCCGCAGGAGTCCGCGGACGTCGTCGTCCGTGAGGGGTTCCAGGGTGAGCAGCAGGGAGCGGGAGAGCAGCGGGGAGATCACCGAGAAGTACGGGTTCTCGGTGGTCGCGGCGATCAGCGTCACCCAGCGGTTCTCCACCGCCGGGAGCAGGGAGTCCTGCTGGGCCTTGCTGAAGCGGTGGATCTCGTCCAGGAAGAGGACGGTCTCCTTGCCGAAGCCTCCGGTGGCCCGGCGGGCGCCGTCGATGACCGCGCGGACCTCCTTGACGCCGGCGGTGATCGCGGACAGCTCCACGAACCGCTTGTCGGTGGCCTTGGAGACCACGTACGCGAGGGTCGTCTTGCCGGTGCCGGGCGGGCCCCAGAGGATCACCGAGGAGGGTCCGGCGGGGCCGCCGGAGCCCTCGCCGACCAGTCTGCGCAGCGGGGCGCCCGGCTTCAGCAGATGCTGCTGGCCGACGACCTCGTCGAGCGTGCGCGGGCGCATCCGCACCGCCAGGGGGCTGCCTGCCGGGTCCTTCTCCTGGCGTTCTTCCGCTGCGGCGGTGAAGAGGTCGGGTTCCACTCTGAAACCCTAAGACACGCCACTGACACTGCGGCCCGGGGTCAGGCCCAGAGCTGGCTGCCCCAGCGGGTCAGGATCAGCATCGCGATGATGCCGCAGTGCGTGACCGGCAGCACCCAGGTGAACTCGCCGAGGAAGGACTTCAGCCAGCGGGGGGCCGGCAGGAAGTCGTTGCGGACGTTGAACGAGGTCACGTACCAGAACATGGTGATCGTGGCGACCCAGGCCAGCGAGCACCACAGGCACAGCGCGTTGATCCGGTACAGGGACTCGAACTGGAGCCAGGTCACGAAGCAGACGCCGAAGAGCGTGCCGACGTTGAAGGTCAGCCAGTACCAGCGCGGGAAACGGGCGCGGGCCAGCAGGCTCATGCCGACGCAGATCACGATGCCGTAGGCGACCAGGCCGAGCATCGGGTTCGGGAAGCCGAAGACCGCGGCCTGCTTGCTCTCCATGACGCTGCCGCAGGACACGACCGGGTTGACGCTGCAACTGGGCGTGAAGGTCTTGCCGGCGGCCTTGGCTTCGAGGATCTTCAGCTTGTCGATCGTGATGACCCAGGCGGCCAGCAGTCCGGCCGCGCCGGTGATCACCAGCAGCAGGGCGAGGGCACGGCTGCCGCCCACCGCGCGCGAGGTGTCGGCGGCGCGCTCGGGACCGGGATCCGCGGAGACGTCTTTGACTGTCGTCTTGCTCATCAGACCGATTCCGTCACTTGAGAGTTGGACCATCTTCGGGCAGGGCTCATTGTGCCGCACGCGCGTGTGTGCGCACCGTTCGCTGGAGATAAGAGGGCACGCGCGAAGGCCGCGAACCGCCCGGTTCCGGCCGTTTTCATGGGCATGACAGCAGACAGATGAGCGCAGGGCGACCCGACGCCCGCCAGGTTGACATCCGCCGGGCCGGCGGCCGGAAACGGCAGAGCGCCGGCCACCCCTCGGTGACCGGCGCCCTCTGAGCCGCTGACGGCTAGGGTCTTTCGCTCGGGTCGGCAAGATCCGAAAGAGAGGCCCTAGCCGAGCCGCGCTTCCAGCTCGGCCACGATCTCGTTCACGCCGACCGCCGTCTGCTCACCGGACTCCATGTCCTTGAGCTGCACGACGCCCTCGGCGAGGTCGCGCTCGCCGGCGACGATCGCGTACCGGGCGCCACTGCGGTTGGCGTTCTTCATGGCGCCCTTCAGGCCCTTCCCGCCGTACGAGAAGTCCGCCGCGATGCCCACCTTGCGCAGCTCGGTGATCTTCGCGAACAGCACCCGGCGGGCCTCCTCGCCCAGCGGCACCGCGAAGACGCTGGTCGCCGCGGGGATGTCCAGCTCGATGCCCTCCGCCTCCAGCGCCAGCACCGTACGGTCCACGCCCAGGGCCCAGCCGACGGACGGCAGCGCGGGGCCGCCGATCATCTCGGACAGGCCGTCGTACCGGCCGCCGCCGCCCACCGCGGACTGCGAGCCCAGACCGTCGTGCACGAACTCGAAGGTGGTCCGGGTGTAGTAGTCCAGGCCGCGGACCAGCTTCGGGTCGTCCTCGAAGGACACGCCCGCCGCAGTGATCAGCTCGCGGACCTCCTCGTGGTACGCCTTGCAGGCGTCGCACAGGTAGTCCCGCAGCAGCGGGGCGCCCGCCAGCTGCTTCTGCACAGACTCGCGCTTGTCGTCCAGGACGCGCAGCGGGTTGATGTCGACGCGGGCCCGGGTGTCCTCGTCCAGGTCCAGGCCGCGCAGGAAGTCCACCAGTGCCGCCCGGTACACCGGCCGGCACTCCTTGTCACCCAGGCTGTTGAGCAGGATGCGGAACTCGCGCAGGCCCAGCGAGCGGTACGCCTGGTCGGCCAGGATGATCAGCTCGGCGTCCAGCGCCGGGTCCTCCGCGCCGATCGCCTCGGCGCCGACCTGGGAGAAGTGGCGGTAGCGGCCCTTCTGCGGGCGCTCGTAGCGGTACTGCGAACCGGAGTACCAGACCTTCACCGGGAGGTTGCCCGTCTTGTACAGGTTGGCCTCCAGGACCGCGCGCAGCACCGGCGCGGTCGTCTCCGGACGCAGGGCCAGCCGGTCGCCGCCCTTCGTCTCGAAGACGTACATCTCCTTCGTCACGATGTCCGTGGACTCGCCCACGCCGCGGGCGAACAGCTCCACGTTCTCGAACCCGGGCGTCTCGATGTAGCCGTAGCCGGAGTTCCTGAGCGGCGCGGCGATGGCCTCACGGACGGCCAGGAACTTGGCGCTGTCCGGCGGCAGCAGGTCGTACGTGCCCTTGGGGGCCTTGAAAGTGCTCACGGAAGTCTCTCGTCACATTCCTCGTCGGGGAGCCGGCGAAGCTCCCTGGCCGGCGGCCACCTGCCGCAGATAGGGGTTGGTGGCGCGCTCCTGGCCGATGGTCGTCTGGGGGCCGTGGCCGGACAGCACCACGGTCGAGTCGTCGAGCGGCAGGCACACGCGGGCCAGCGACTGCAACATGTCCTCCATGGATCCGCCCGGCAGGTCGGTGCGTCCGATGGAGCCGGCGAACAGCAGATCCCCGGAGAAGAACACCGACGGGACGTCGGCGGTCTCGGGCATCCGGAAGGTCACCGACCCCTTGGTATGGCCCGGCGCGTGCGCGACGGAGAACTCCAGCCCGGCCAGCTCCAGCGTGCTGCCGTGCGTCAGCTCGCGGACGTCGTCCGGCTCCCCCACGGTCAGCTCGCCCATCAGCGGCATGCCGATGGACCGGCCGAGCGCCTTCTCGGGATCGCTCATCATGTAGCGGTCCTCGGGGTGGATCCAGGCGGGCACGTCGTGCGCGCCGCACACCGGGACGACCGAGGCCACATGGTCGATGTGGCCGTGGGTGAGGACGACGGCGACGGGCTTGAGCCGATGCTTCTTCAGCGCTTCCTCGACGCCTGCGGCGGCCTGGTGGCCGGGGTCGATGATCACGCACTCCTCACCGGCGGCGGGGGCGACGAGATAACAGTTCGTCCCCCAGGCCCCGGCGGGGAACCCGGCAATGAGCACGATCGTCCTTCGTTGTGTCGATTACTGGCGGCTTCGGCTTCGGTCAGAGCCTACCGGCGCTGCCGTTTCCTCAGCGAACCCATATACGGTACGGGGCTACACGCAGCGGTCGGCTCACGAGTACCTACGCGTACCGCCCGACACACGACACGCATGAGGAGAGAACCCGGTGGTCAGCCAGGAGCAGCGGCGGCGTCAGCTCGCCCGGGAGAAGTTCTTGCGGCAGCAGCAGCGGCGCACCGACGCGCGGCGCAAGTCCCGTATGCGCAACTCCGTCATCGCGTCGGTCCTCGGCGTGATCGTGATCGGCAGCGTCGCGCTGTACACGACCGGGGTGATGAAGGGCGGCGACGACAAGAAGACCAACGCGGGCAACCAGGTCAGCCCGAGCCCCTCCGCCCCCAGCAAGGCGCCGGACCCGTGCGCGAAGCCGGCCGCGGGCGCCGTGAAGAAGCTGAGCTGGAAGAAGGAGCCGGCGATGACGATCGACACGTCGGCGAACTACACGCTGAAGCTCGCGACGACGTGCGGTGACATCGGCGTCGCGCTGAAGACCGCGGCCGCCCCGCACACGGTGAACTCCTTCGACTTCCTCGCGGGCAAGGGGTACTTCGACCACACCAAGTGCCACCGGCTGACCACCCAGGGCATCTATGTGCTCCAGTGCGGCGACCCGCAGGGCACCGGCATGGGCGGGCCCGGCTACACGCTCCCGGACGAGAACCTGAAGGACAAGAGCCTCGCGAAGCACACCTACCCGGCGGGCACGGTGGCGATGGCCAACACCGGGCAGAAGCACACCGGGGGCAGCCAGTTCTTCCTGGTCTACAAGGACAGCCCGCTGCCGCCCAGTTACACCCCGTTCGGCACGGTCGACGCGGCGGGCATGAAGGTGCTCCAGAAGATCGCCGCCGCGGGCGACAGCACGGGCCAGGGCGACGGCGCCCCGAACGCGACCGTCGTGATCAACAAGGCGACCGTCACGAAGTCCTGACGTCGTCGTAAACCCGAGAACGGCCAACTGCGGAATTTCGGTCGCGCTGGATGCGGACAGGCAACCCGCTGGTCGCCTATGTTGGCCGTGACGAAACTGTGGACGATGCCCGGGGCGCAGAAACCCCCGCAGGCATCATGTGGAGGAGGCGCTGTGAGCAGCGACCCGTGGGGCCGCGTCGACGAGACGGGGACCGTGTACGTGCGTACGGCCGACGGCGAGCAGGTCGTCGGATCCTGGGCGGCCGGCTCCCCCGAGGAGGCGCTTGCCTACTTCGAGCGCAAGTACGAGGGCCTGGTTGTCGAGATCGGCCTCCTCGAGAAGCGCGTGCAGACCACCGACCTGTCGGCGAAGGACGCCCAGACCGCGATCGGTCATCTGCGCGAGCAGGTCGACGCGCACCACGCCGTCGGCGATCTGGACGCGCTGCGCAAGCGGCTGGACAAGCTCGTGGAGACCGTCGAGGCGCGCCGCGAGGAACGCAAGGTGCAGCGGGCCAAGCAGTCCGACGAGGCCCGCAAGGCCAAGGAGGACCTGGTCGCCGAGGCGGAGCAGCTGGCCCAGTCCGACCAGTGGCGGGCGGCCGGTGAGCGGCTGCGGGCGCTGGTGGACACCTGGAAGGGCCTGCCGCGTCTGGACCGCAAGTCCGACGACGAGCTGTGGCACCGCTTCTCGCACGCGCGGTCGGCGTTCTCCAAGCGCCGCAAGGCGCACTTCGCGCAGCTGGACGCGCAGCGCGAGGACGCGCGCAGGATCAAGGAGCGGCTGGTCGCCGAGGCCGAGGCGCTGTCCGGGTCCACGGACTGGGGTCCGACCGCGGCCCGCTACCGCGAGCTGATGGCGGAGTGGAAGGCCGCGGGCCGCGCCCAGCGCGAGCACGAGGACGAGCTGTGGAACCGCTTCCGCGGCGCCCAGGACGTGTTCTTCGCCGCCCGCAGCTCGGTCTTCGCCGAGCGGGACGCGGAGCAGGCCGAGAACCTGAAGCTGAAGGAGGAGCTGGCCGAGGAGGCCGAGAAGCTCCTGCCGGTCACGGACCTGAAGGCCGCGCGGGCCGCCTTCCGCTCGATCAACGAGCGCTGGGAGGCCATCGGCCACGTCCCGCGGGACGCTCGTCCGAAGGTCGAGGGCCGGATGCACGCGGTCGAGCGGGCGATCCAGGAGGCCGAGGAGGCCGAGTGGCGCCGCACCAACCCGGAGGCACGCGCGCGTGCCGAGGGGCTGACCGGTCAGCTCCAGGCCGCCGTGGACAAGCTGAAGGGGCAGATCGAGCAGGCGCGCGCCCAGGGCAACAGCTCCAAGGCCGACAAGCTGGAGCGCGAGCTGGAGGGCCGTCAGGCGCTGCTGGAGCAGGCTCTGAAGGGCCTTCAGGAGTTCGGCGGCTAGTTCCTCCCGAGCGTCGCAAAAGGGCCCCGCACCGGTCGGTACGGGGCCCTTCGGCTTACCTGCCGCGGGGTTACGAGCGGCTGCGTCCCGACGTCACGCGGTAGACGTCGTACACGCCCTCCACGCCGCGTACGGCCTTCAGAACGTGCCCCAGGTGCTTGGGGTCGCCCATCTCGAAGGTGAAGCGGGAGGTGGCGACCCGGTCCCGGGAGGTCTGGACGGCCGCCGACAGGATGTTGACGTGCTGGTCCGACAGGACGCGGGTGACGTCCGACAGCAGCCGGGAGCGGTCCAGCGCCTCGACCTGGATGGCGACCAGGAAGACCGAGGACTGGGTGGGCGCCCACTCGACGTCGAGGATGCGCTCGGGCTCACGGGAGAGCGACTCGACATTGACGCAGTCGCTGCGGTGAACCGATACGCCACTGCCGCGCGTCACGAAGCCGATGATCGGGTCGCCCGGCACCGGCGTGCAGCAGCGGGCCAGCTTGACCCACACATCGTCGACGCCCTTGACGACGACACCCGGGTCCGCGCTGGAGCGGCGCTTGCGGGCGCGGCTGCGGGAGGGTGGGACCGCCTCGTCGATCTCCTCGGTGGCGGCCTCCTCGCCGCCCAGGGCCTGGACGAGCTTCTGCACGATGTGCTGCGCGGAGACATGGCCCTCGCCGATCGCCGCGTACAGCGCGGAGATGTCCGAGTACCGCATCTCGTGGGCCAGGGTGACCAGGGAGTCGCCGGTGAGGATGCGCTGGATCGGCAGGTTCTGCTTGCGCATCGCGCGGACGATGGCGTCCTTGCCCTGCTCGATCGCCTCGTCCCGGCGCTCCTTGGAGAACCAGGCCCGGATCTTGTTGCGCGCCCGCGGCGACTTGACGAACCCGAGCCAGTCCCGGGACGGCCCGGCGCCGGGCGCCTTGGAGGTGAAGACCTCCACCAGGTCGCCGTTGTCCAGGGTCGACTCGAGCGGTACGAGCCTGCCGTTGACCCGCGCTCCTATGGTGCGGTGGCCGACCTCGGTGTGGACGGCGTACGCGAAGTCGACGGGGGTGGCGCCCGCCGGCAGGGCGATGACATCGCCCTTGGGCGTGAAGACGAAGACCTCGTTGCGGGACAGGTCGAAGCGCAGGGACTCCAGGAACTCGCCCGGGTCCTCGGTCTCCTTCTGCCAGTCCAGCAGCTGCCGCAGCCACGCCATGTCGTTGATGGCGTCCTTGTCCTTGGCGGACGACCTGGGCGTGTCCGTGCGGACCTTGGAGGCGCCGGCGACGGCCTCCTGCTTGTACTTCCAGTGCGCGGCGATGCCGTACTCGGCGCGCCGGTGCATGTCGAAGGTGCGGATCTGGAGCTCCACCGGCTTGCCGTTGGGCCCGATGACCGTCGTGTGCAGCGACTGGTACATGTTGAACTTGGGCATCGCGATGTAGTCCTTGAACCGGCCGGGGACCGGGTTCCATCGCGCGTGCACGGTGCCCAGGGCCGCGTAGCAGTCCCTGACCGTGTCGACGAGGACACGGATGCCCACCAGGTCGTAGATCTCCGCGAAGTCGCGGCCCCGCACGATCATCTTCTGGTAGACGCTGTAGTAGTGCTTCGGGCGGCCGGTGACGGTCGCCTTGATGCGGGCGGCCCGGAGATCGGCCTGCACCTCGTCGGTCACTATGGCGAGGTACTCGTCCCGCTTGGGCGCGCGCTCGGCCACCAGACGCACGATCTCGTCGTACATCTTGGGGTAGAGGATCGCGAAGGCGAGGTCCTCCAGCTCCCACTTGATGGTGTTCATGCCGAGGCGGTGGGCCAGCGGCGCGTAGATCTCGAGGGTCTCCCGCGCCTTCTTCTCCTGCTTCTCCCGCTTGAGGTAGCGCATGGTGCGCATGTTGTGCAGGCGGTCGGCGAGCTTGATGACCAGGACGCGCGGGTCCTTGGCCATGGCCACGACCATCTTGCGCACGGTCTCGGCCTGCGCGGCCTCGCCGAACTTGACCTTGTCCAGCTTGGTGACGCCGTCCACGAGCAGCGCGACGGTGTCGCCGAAGTCGCGGCGCAGTTGGTCGAGGCCGTACTCGGTGTCCTCGACGGTGTCGTGCAGCAGCCCGGCCATCAGGGTGGCCGGATCCATGCCCAGCTCGGCCAGGATGGTGGTCACGGCGAGCGGGTGCGTGATGTACGGGTCGCCGCTCTTGCGCTTCTGCCCGCGGTGCCAGCGCTCGGCGACCTGGTAGGCGCGCTCGATCTGGCGCAGCGTGGAGTTCTCGATCTTGGGGTCGTTGCTGCGGACTATGCGCAGCAGCGGTTCCAGGACCGGGTTGTAGGGGTTCGCGCGCTGGACGCCGAGGCGGGCGAGGCGGGCGCGGACGCGGTTGGAGGAGCCACTGCGGGTCGGCTGGGCGGCGGGCTGGCGCACCACCGGCGGCTGGGCCGGGCGCTCGGGCGGGGCCGGTTTGGGGCGGGAGGCCTCGGCAGCCTTCTCGACGGGCGCGGACTGGGCGTGCTCGAGCGTCCCGCGGGTGTCGTTCTTCGCGTGGGACGCGTCCGGCGCGGGCTTGGCCGCGGGCGCCGAGGCGGGCTCGGGCTTGGCGGCGGTCAGTGGCTGGGCCTCGTCTGGCAAGAGGGCTCCTCGTGCGCGATCCGGGTCCCCCGGTCAGGCTCCGGATACCCCATGGTAGCGATCCTGCGCCCCGTCATCGCCTCCAGGCGCCCGCAAGGACCGTCTTCCCCTGCAACAACAGGGGCTGCCGTGGGATTCCGCGGAGGTGGACGGCGGGTGTGCGGGAGGTGTCCGGACGCGGGCGGCTGCCGGAAAGGAGCTGCCGCCGGCGTGGAAAACACGAAGCGGCCTCCGGCGAGGCCGGGGCCGCTCGTGTGTCCGCAGAGACGCGCTCAGACCTGGAGCAGTGCCTCCAGCGGCGCGCCGCCGAGCGCGGGCTCCAGACGGGTACGGCCCCCCAGGAAGCCGAGTTCCATCAGCACCGCGAGGCCGGAGACCTGGGCGCCGGCCCGCTCGATCAGCTGGATCGCCGCCTCGGCCGTACCGCCCGTGGCCAGGACGTCGTCCACGATCAGGATCCGGTCACCGGAGGTCAGGTCCTCGGCGTGCACCTCGATCTCGGCCGAGCCGTACTCGAGGTCGTACGCCTGCCGCAGGGTGGCTCCCGGCAGCTTGCCCGCCTTGCGGACCGGGATGAACCCCAGGCCCGCGCGGACGGCGACCGGGGCGCCGAGGATGAAGCCGCGGGCCTCCAGGCCGACGATCTTGGTGGCCCCGGTGCCGGCGGCGATCTCGGCGAGCGCGTCGGTGAGCGCCGTGAAGGCCGCCGGGTCCGCCAGCAGCGGGGTGATGTCCTTGAACATCACGCCCGGCTCCGGGTAGTCCGCGACATCGCGGATACGGCTGAGCAGCAGCTCCTGGATGTCGGTCATCGGCGCTTCCCGGAGGTTCGGCCGCGGCCCCGGCTGCGGGACGCGGACTGGTCGCGCGGGCCCACCACGGCGGGGGCCGCGTCGTCGGAGTCCTCGTCCAGCCCGGCGCCGGCGTCGGGGAGGTCCTCCCCGGCGGCGGCCTGGGCACGCTTGGCCATGATCCGCTTGGTGAGGGCCTTCATCGCGGGCTCGCGCTCCTTGAGGTCCGCGACGAGCGGCGTGGCGATGAAGATCGAGGAGTACGCGCCGGCCGCGAGGCCGACGAACAGCGACAGCGAGATGTCGTTCAGCGTGCCGGCGCCGAGGAAACCGCCGCCGATGAAGAGCAGACCGGCGACCGGCAGCAGGGCGACGACCGTGGTGTTGATGGAACGGACCAGCGTGCCGTTGATCGACCGGTTGGCGATCTCGCTGTACGTCCAGCGGGTCTGCTTGGTGATGTCCTTCGTCTGCTCCTTGAGGCTGTCGAAGACGACGACCGTGTCGTAGAGCGAGTAACCGAGGATCGTGAGCAGACCGATGACCGTACCGGGCGTGACCTCGAAGCCGACCAGGGCGTAGATACCGGTCGTGATGGTGATGTCGTGGATCAGCGCGACCAGCGCCGCGACGGCCATGCGCCACTCGAAGGCGATCGCCAGATAGATCACGACCAGCACCATGAAGATCGCCAGGCCCTCCCAGGCCTTGTTGGCGATCTGCTGGCCCCAGCTCGGGCCGACCAGGTCGGCAGCGAGCTTCTCGGGGTTGAGGTTCAGGTCCTTGGCCAGATCCTGCTTGATCTTGTCGGACTGGCCGGTGTCGATGCCGGCGATCTGGATGCGCAGGCTGCCGTTGCCGAGCTTCTGCACGATCGCGTCATGACCGGAGGCGTCCTTGGCGTACGTCTCCGCCTGGCCGACCGAGGTGCTCATGTGGGTGGGCGTGGTGAAGACCGCGCCGCCCTTGAACTCGATGCCCATGTTCAGCCCGCGCACCGCCAGGCCGAGGATGGCCGTGATGGTGATCAGGATGGAGACGCCGTACCAGATCTTGCGCTTGCCGACGAAGTCGTAGGAGATCTCGCCGCGGTGCAGTCGAGCGCCGAGGTTGCCGAGTTTCGACATCGCTCACGCCTCCTTCGGGTCGGCAGAGCCGGTGGCGGGACCGGCGGGACGGCGGGTGCGGCGCAGCGGGGCCTTGGCGCCCAGGCTCTTCGGGTCGAGTCCGGACCACTTGTGGCCGTCCGCGAAGAACTTGCGGCGGGCGAGGAGGGTCATGAGCGGCTTGGTGAAGAGGAAGACGACGACCACGTCGAGCACGGTGGTCAGGCCGAGCGTGAACGCGAAGCCCTGGACCTTGCCGACGGTCACGACGAACAGCACGGCGGCGGCGAGGAAGGACACGAAGTCGGAGACCAGGATGGTGCGCCGGGCGCGCGGCCAGGCCCGCTCGACGGCGGGGCGCAGGGAGCGGCCCTCGCGGATCTCGTCCCGGATGCGTTCGAAGTACACGATGAACGAGTCCGCGGTGATACCGATGGCGACGATGGCACCGCAGACGGCCGGCAGGTTCAGCGCGAAGCCGATGGCCGGGCCGAGCAGCGACATGATCACGTAGGTGAGGATCGCGGAGACCAGCAGGGAGGCCATGGCGACCAGCGACAGACCGCGGTAGTAGACCACCAGGTAGATCACGACCAGGGCGAGGCCGATGGCGCCGGCCAGCAGACCGGCGTGCAGCTGCTCACCGCCCAGCGCGGCGGTCACGGTGGTGACGGACTGCTCCTGGAAGGAGAGCGGCAGGGCGCCGTACGACAGCATGTTCGCGAGGCTCTGCGCCTCGGTCTGCGTGAAGCTGCCGGAGATCTCCGCCTGGCCGCCGGTGATGGCCTGCTGGACGTACGGGCTGGAGACGACGTCACCGTCGAGGACGATGGCGAACTCGTTCTGCGGCTGCTGGTTCTTGGACAGCTTGTCGGTGATGTCCGCGAACTTCTTCGAACCGCTGGAGTTGAAGTTCATCTGGACCTGCCAGCCGGAGGCGCCCTGGGTGTCGAAGACGGCCTGCGCCTTCTTCACCTCGGTGCCGTCCACGGCGACCGGGCCGAGCAGGTACTTGTACCAGACCTTGTTGATCTCGCCGCAGGCCACGGTGGGCTCACCGGGCTTGGCCTTCTTGCCGGCGTTGGCACGCTCGGCGGGCTTGGCGCAGTTCAGGGCCGTGTACTGGGCCTGGAGCGCGGCGGTGCCCGAGGTGCCGGAGGCGGACGCAGAGGGGCTGGCCGACGGGCTGGCGGACGGCTTGCCGCTGCCGCTCGCGGAGGCGCTCGGCGAGGGGGTGGAGCCGGCCTTCAGCGCGTCCGTGACGGCGCGGCCCTGGGAGGTCGCCGACGCCGAGGGGGACGCGGAGGAGGACGAGGATGCCTTCTGCTGCCCGGAGGCGCTCGCGGAGGGGCTCGGGCTGGTGCTCGGCTTGGAGCCGCCGCTGGAGGAGGTGCTCGGCGAGGGGCTCGGCGCGGCCGTACCGCTGGGCTCGCTGGCCAGGACCGGGCGGAAGTACAGCTTGGCGGTGGTGCCCACCTGCTGCTGGGCTTCCTTGGAGTTGGTGCCCTTGGGGATGTTGACGATGATGTTGTCGGTCCCCTGGGTCTGCACCTCCGCCTCGGAGACGCCCAGGCCGTTGACACGCCGGTTCATGATGTCGACCGCGGTGTCCATGTTGGCCTTGTTGATCGCGGACCCCTGGTCGGCCTTCGCCTTGAGCGTGATGCTCGTACCACCGGCGAGGTCGATGCCGAGACGCGGAGTTTTGTGCCCGGAGGCGAACATCCCTCCGGTGAGCGCCACGATGGCGATCAGGATGAGGGCCAGCAAGCGCCCTGGCTTGCTCTGGGCGCTCGCGCTCCGGCCCCTCTTAGGTGCTGCCACCTTCTCGTACTCCCTCTCGGGCCGCTCGCGCCCGGTCGGCGCGGTCGGCCATGACATGGTGTCGGGCTCCCCTACGGGAACAGACGCGCCCGGTGGTGCGCGGGGCGTGATTATGCCGCCTTGCGCACCACCGGGGCATGACTACTTCGCGTCGGAGTCGCCGTCGGTCTTCTTCGGCTCGTCCTCCGCCTTGGCCTCGGCGGCCTCGGCCGCGTCGGTGCCGTCCTCGGCGGCGTCGGCGTCCTTCTTACCGAGGTCGATCTTGTCGTCGGAGGCGGCGGCAGCGGCGGCAGATCCGTCGGTCTCGTCGGTCTCGGTGAGGGAGGAGGCGTCGTCGGGGACGATGTCGGCGTCGGACTTCAGGTCGTGCTCGATGCCGTGGACGATGCGGTTGTACTCGTCGTCGGAGAGGACGGCGCCGATCGCGTTCTTGGCGAAGAGGAGCTCGACCCCGGGGCCGGCGTCGAGGAGGACGGTCTCCTCGTTGACCTCCTTGACCGTCGCGTAGATCCCCCCGATCGTGCGGACACCGGAGCCGGGCTGCATCTCGTTCCGCATCTGGGCAGCCTGCTGCTGCTTCTTCTTGGCCGAGCGCGTCATCAGGAACATGGCCGCGATGAGCACGATGAACGGGAGAAGGGTAAAGGCATTCACGGGACGGAATTTCCTTCGCGCGACCGCGCGTGTGAGCGGCCTATTGATGGGGGTGTGGTCGGCGCCGCCCGCAAGAGCGGCATCGGCGGAGTCTAAGCGAGTCCGCGTGCATGGAACAACGCTCAGCATGGCACCTGGGTTCCTGCGTGGGCCAATGCCCTCGCCGCCGCCGGCCCGTCACGTCCCGAACAGATCCTGCTGTCCGCTGCCCCCCACCGACGACCTGGGCGGGGTCAGGCCCAGGTGCTCCCAGGCCGCCGGGGTGGCGACCCGGCCGCGCGGTGTGCGGGCCAGCAGACCCTCCCGGACCAGGAACGGTTCGGCCACCTCTTCCACGGTCTCGCGCTCCTCCCCCACCGCGACCGCGAGCGTGGACAGGCCGACCGGGCCGCCGCCGAACAGCTTCAGCAGCGCCTCCAGGACGGCACGGTCGAGCCGGTCCAGGCCGCGCGCGTCGACCTCGTACACGGCGAGCGCCGCGGCCGCGATCTCCCGGGTGATCAGGCCGTCCGCCTTGACCTGCGCGTAGTCGCGGACGCGGCGCAGCAGACGGTTGGCGATACGGGGCGTGCCCCGGGAGCGGCCGGCGATCTCGGCGGCGCCGTCCGGCTCGATCCCGACGTCCAGCAGGTGCGCCGAGCGGTGCACGACCCGCTCCAGCTCGCGCGGCTCGTAGAACTCCATGTGCGCGGTGAAGCCGAAGCGGTCGCGCAGCGGGGGCGGCAGCAGACCCGCGCGCGTGGTGGCGCCCACCAGGGTGAAGGGGGGCAGCTCCAGCGGGATCGCGGTGGCGCCGGGGCCCTTGCCGACGATGACGTCGACGCGGAAGTCCTCCATCGCCATGTACAGCATCTCCTCGGCGGGCCGGGACATGCGGTGGATCTCGTCGAGGAAGAGGACCTCGCCCTCCTGGAGGGAGGAGAGGATCGCGGCGAGGTCGCCGGCGTGCTGGATGGCGGGGCCGGAGGTGATCCGGATGGGGGCGCCCATCTCGGCCGCGATGATCATCGACAGGGTGGTCTTGCCGAGACCGGGCGCGCCGGACAGGAGTACGTGGTCGGCGGTGGCGCCGCGCGCGCGTGCGGCCCGCAGGACGAGATCGAGCTGTTCGCGGACCTTCTCCTGGCCGATGAACTCGCCGAGGTCCTTCGGGCGCAGCGCGGCCTCGACGGCCTGGTCCTCCCGGTCGGCGGACGCGCCGACGAGCCGCTCGGCGGCGGCGGGGTCGGCCGTGTCGTCCCAGTTCATGTGATGTGCCTCGATGGTCGTCGGGTCAGCGGGCGCGGTTCAGGGTCTGGAGGGCCGCCTTGAGCAGCTGCCCCACCTGCGGGGTGCCGCCGGCCGCCTCCGCCTGGGGGGCCACGGCGGTCACGGCCTCGTCGGCCTCGCGGGTGGCGTAGCCGAGGCCGATCAGGGCCGCGTGCAGCTGGTCGCGCCAGCCCTGGCTGACCGGGGCGCCGACCGCGGGGGGGCCGACGGGCTCGCCGAGGCGGTCCTTCAGCTCCAGCAGCAGCTTCTGGGCGCCCTTCTTGCCGATGCCGGGGACGGCGGTGAGCGCCTTCTCGTCGGCGGTGGCGACGGCCCGGCGCAGCGCGTCCGGGGTGTGCACGGCGAGCATCGCCTGGGCGAGGCGCGGGCCGACCCCGCTCGCGGTCTGGAGCAGCTCGAAGACCTGGCGCTCGTCGTCGTCGGCGAAGCCGTACAGGGTGAGGGAGTCCTCGCGCACGACCAGGGAGGTGTGCAGCTTGGCGGGCTGGCCGAGACGGAGCGTGGACAGCGTGTTGGGCGTGCACTGGACGGCCATGCCGACCCCGCCGACCTCGACGACCGCGGCGTCGGGGGCGAGCGCGGCGACCGTGCCGCTGACGAAGGCGATCATGCCGTACGGCCTTTCGTTGCGTGGATCTGCTGCCGGGCGACGGCCTGCTGGAGCCGGTTCTGCGCGGGGGCGCGCCAGATGTGGCAGATGGCGAGGGCGAGGGCGTCGGCGGCGTCGGCGGGCTTGGGGGGTGCGGCGAGCCGCAGCAGCCGGGTGACCATGGCGCCGACCTGCGCCTTGTCGGCACGGCCGGTGCCGGTCACGGCGGCCTTGACCTCGCTGGGGGTGTGCAGGGCGACGGGGATGCCGCGCCGGGCGGCGCACAGCATGGCGACGGCGCTGGCCTGGGCGGTGCCCATGACGGTGCGGACGTTGTGCTGGCTGAAGACACGCTCCACCGCGACGAACTCGGGCCGGTGCTCGTCCAGCCACTCCTCGAGGCCCCGCTCGACGGCGAGCAGCCGGTGGCTGAGGTCGGCGTCCACCGGGGTGCGTACGACCCCGACACCGATCATGGTGAGCGGGCGCCCCGCGACCCCCTCGACGACACCGACGCCACATCGCGTCAGGCCGGGGTCCACCCCCAGAACACGCACCGCGCCCCTCCCTCTGCCGGCTCGATCATCTGTTTGTGCAGGCTATCGGGTGCCACTGACAACGCCCCGCACCGACGCCGGGAACGCGACGGGCCGACGGGGGGTGTCCCGTCGGCCCGGTCAGCCAGCCGTACGCGTTACGCGTCGACCTTCGCCATGATCTCGTCGCTCACGTCGAAGTTCGCGAAGACGTTCTGCACGTCGTCGCTGTCCTCGAGCGCGTCGATCAGCTTGAAGATCTTCTTCGCGCCCTCCTCGTCCAGTTCGACCTGGACGGACGGCACGAAGCTGGAGTCGGCGGAGTCGTAGTCGATGCCGGCCTCCTGGAGGGCGGTGCGGACCGCGACCAGGTCGGAGGCCTCGCTGATGACCTCGAAGGTCTCGCCGAGGTCGTTGACCTCCTCGGCACCGGCGTCCAGGACGGCGCCGAGCACGTCGTCCTCGGTCAGCTCACCCTTGGGGACGATGACGACCCCCTTGCGGCTGAACATGTACGACACGGAGCCCGGGTCGGCCATGGAGCCGCCGTTGCGGGTCATGGCGACACGGACGTCGGAGGCGGCGCGGTTGCGGTTGTCGGTGAGGCACTCGATGAGCACCGCGACACCGTTGGGGCCGTAACCCTCGTACATGATCGTCTCGTAGTCGGCGCCGCCGGCCTCGAGACCGCCACCGCGCTTGATCGCGGAGTCGATGTTCTTGTTCGGGACCGATTGCTTCTTGGCCTTCTGGACGGCGTCGTACAGCGTCGGGTTACCGTCGAGGTCGACGCCGCCCATGCGCGCCGCGACCTCGATGTTCTTGATCAGCTTCGCGAAGAGCTTGCCGCGCTTGGCGTCGATCACGGCCTTCTTGTGCTTCGTCGTAGCCCATTTAGAGTGGCCGGACATCTGCCTGTCTCCTTCGCGTAACCATCTACATAACGAACGCCAGAGATCCTACAAGGACTCCGCCGCCCCGTTGGCGCGCACCATGTCGACGAAGAGGGAGTGCACCCGGTGGTCGCCGGTCAGTTCCGGATGGAACGACGTGGCGAGCGCATTGCCCTGGCGGACGGCGACGATGTGGCCCTCGTGCTCGGCGAGCACCTCGGTCCCGGCGCCGACGGACTCCACCCAGGGGGCGCGGATGAAGACGCCCTCCACAGGATCGCCCGGGATGCCCCGGACGTCGAGCGCGGCCTCGAAGGACTCGTTCTGGCGGCCGAAGGCGTTGCGGCGCACGATCATGTCGATGCCGCCGATGGTCTCCTGGCCCGAGCGCGGGTCGAGGATCTTGTCGGCGAGCATGATCATGCCGGCGCAGGTGCCGTAGACGGGCATGCCGCCGCGCACGCGCGCGCGGAGGGGCTCCATCAGCCCGAAGAGGACGGCCAGCTTGGAGATGGTGGTGGACTCGCCGCCGGGCAGCACGAGACCGTCGACCTCGGCGAGTTCCTCGGGGCGCCGCACCGGCCTGGCCACGGCGTCGGCCGCGGCCAGGGCGATGAGGTGCTCCCGTACGTCGCCCTGGAGGGCCAGGACGCCTATGACGGGGGTGTTCATGTGATGCAGTGCCTTACCAGCCGCGGTTCGCGTAGCGCTCGGACTCGGGGAGGATGTCGCAGTTGATGCCGACCATGGCCTCGCCGAGGTTGCGGGAGGCGTCCGCGATGATCTTCGGGTCGTCGTAGAAGGTGGTGGCCTTAACGATGGCCGCGGCACGCTTGGCCGGGTCGCCGGACTTGAAGATGCCGGAGCCGACGAACACGCCCTCGGCGCCGAGCTGGCGCATCAGGGCCGCGTCGGCCGGGGTGGCCACACCGCCGGCGGAGAACAGCACCACCGGGAGCTTGCCCAGCTCGGCGACCTCCTTGACCAGCTCGTACGGGGCGCGCAGCTCCTTGGCGGCGGCGTACAGCTCGTGGTTGTCCAGGCCGCGCAGGCGGGCGATGTCGCCCTTGATCTGACGCAGGTGGCGGACGGCCTCGACCACGTTGCCGGTGCCGGCCTCGCCCTTGGAGCGGATCATCGCGGCGCCCTCGGCGATGCGGCGCAGGGCCTCGCCCAGGTTGGTGGCACCGCACACGAACGGGGTGGTGAAGGACCACTTGTCCGAGTGGTTGACCTCGTCGGCCGGGGTGAGGACCTCGGACTCGTCGATGTAGTCGACGCCGAGGGACTGGAGGACCTGGGCCTCGACGAAGTGGCCGATGCGGGACTTGGCCATGACCGGGATGGAGACGGCGTCGATGATGCCCTCGATCATGTCCGGGTCGGACATACGGGCCACGCCGCCGTCCTTGCGGATGTCGGCCGGGACCCGCTCCAGGGCCATGACGGCGACGGCGCCCGCGTCCTCGGCGATCTTCGCCTGCTCCGGCGTGACGACGTCCATGATCACGCCGCCCTTGAGCTGCTCGGCCATGCCACGCTTCACGCGCGCGGTGCCGGTCTCGGGAGCCTGGTTCTCGATGGTGGACACGGGTGACCTCACTCATGGGAAAAGAAGGTTTCTGCTTCCCCGAGGAAACGTGAGTGGAGCAGGCCACAGCAAGGGCCAATGGCGAGCCGGTGGATCCTTTTCGGCTCGGCGGGCTCAGCTCACCCGTTCCACCAGGGCCGCGGGCGGCTCGTCGTCCATCTCGAAGGCCAGCGGGAACGGCGCGTGCCCGGCCAGCCGGAACCAGCGGACCTTGCGGTGCTCGCGCAGCCGGCGGGCGGCTCCGACGGCGTCGTTGTGGAAGCGGCGCGCCATCGGGACCCTGCGGACGGCCTCCGCCAGCTCCCGGGCGGCCTCCTCACCACCCGGGGCCTCCCGTACGGCCTCCACCTGCGCCGGGTCCGCGAAGACCGCGCGCAGCGCCTGGCTCAGCTCGCTCTCGGCGACCTCCCGCTGCTCCTCCTCGGCCTGCCGGGCCCCGTGCGCGGCCTCGTACAGCACGATCGAGGCGGCCGGGTCGAGCACGCCCGAGGTCGCCAGTTCCTGGGTCACGGAGGCCCGCCGCAGCAGCTGGGCGTCGAGCGCCGCGCGCGCGGCGTCCATCCGCACATGCAGCCGGTCCAGCCGGCCGGCGGTCCAGCTCAGGTACACGCCGATCGCGACCAGGGCGAGAAGGATCCAGATGAGGGTTGCGGTCACGGCCGAAGGCTATCGGCCCACCCGGCCCCACCCCCGCCGCCGGTCAGCCCGACGCCGCCCGGTCATGCCGGGACCCCGGAATCCCGTCCCGAAGGCGGCCGCGGCCCAGCGCCATCCGGAGACTCGACTCGAAAGCGGTCACGGCCCGGAGCCGCCGCAAACCCGACCCGAAAGCGGCCGCGGCCCGGAGCCAGCCCGGGCCCGAAGGCCGTATTGGCCCGCCGCATGTCCGAAGCCGATCCGGAAAGCTATAACGGCCCGCCACTTGCCCGAAGCCCAGCCCGAAAGCCATAACGGTCCGCCAGTCCGCCGTCTGTCCGAAGCCGAGCCGGAACGCCGCAACAGCCCGCCGCTTGCCCGAAGCCGAGCCGGAAGCCGTCGCGGCCCGCGCCCCTCACACACGGCCGAAGCCCACCCGCACTCCATCCACGTACCGACCCCGCCCCGTCGATCGCCTCGGAGCCGGTCCGGGGCCGGGACGCGGTCAGTCGCGGGCCAGGCCGAAGCGGGCTCGTAGGCCTGGGGGGCGGTCGTCGGCCGCGACCGCCGCCGCGCCGGCCGTCACGGTCTCGTAGACGGAGAGGATGTCCGCGCCGACCGTCGACCAGTCGAAGCGCCGTACGTGCGCGCTGCCCCGCTCGCGCAGCGCCGCGCGCCGCTCCGGGTCCGCCAGCAGCCGTACGGCCGCCTTGGCGAGCGCGTCGGCGTCCTCGACCGGGAACACCTCGCCCGCTTCGCCCTGGTCCAGGACCTGCACGAAGGCGTCCAGGTCGGAGGCGAGGACGGGGGCGCCCGCGGACATCGCCTCGACGAGGATGATGCCGAAGCTCTCGCCGCCGGTGTTGGGAGCGACGTACAGGTCGACACTGCGCAGCAGACGGGCCTTGTCCTCGTCGCTGATCATGCCGAGGAACTCCACCCGCGCGCGCAGCTCCCGGGGCAACTCCTCGACGGCGGCCTCCTCGTCGCCACGCCCGGCGACCAGGAGGCGGGCCCCCGGCCGCGCCGCGAGGATCTCCGGCAGCGCCTTCATCAGCACCGGCAGGCCCTTGCGCGGCTCGTCGATACGGCCGATGAAGCCGATGGTGTCCCCCTGCCACTCCGCCCTGGGCTCGGCCTTGGCGAAGAAGTCGACGTCGACGCCGTTGGGGATGACCACCGCGTCCCCGCCCAGGTGCTCGACCAGGGTGCGGCGGGCGTACTCGCTGACCGCTATCCGCGCGCTGATCTTCTCCAGGGCCGCCTGGAGGATCGAATAGGCGGCGATCATGGCCCGCGAGCGCGGGTTGGACGTGTGGAAGGTGGCCACGATCGGACCGGAAGCCGCCCAGCAGGTCAGCAGCCCCAGCGAGGGCGAGGTCGGCTCGTGGATGTGGACCACGTCGAAGGCGCCGTCGTGCAGCCAGCGCCGGACCCGCGCGGCGGACAGGAAACCGAAGTTCAGCCGGGCCACCGAGCCGTTGTACGGCACCGGCACGGCACGGCCGGCGGAGACGACGTACGGCGGCAGCGGGGTGTCGTCGTCGGCCGGGGCGAGCACGGAGACCTCGTGGCCCAGCCGGATGAAGTACTCGGCGAGGTCGCGGATGTGGAACTGGACGCCACCGGGCACGTCCCAGGAGTACGGGCAGACGATCCCGATTCTCACGAGGGTCCCTTCGCGGGGTCGAGGTCGGCGAGCCACAGCCGCTGGAGCATGTGCCAGTCCTCCGGGTGGTCGGCGATGCCGGAGGCGAAGGCGTCGGCCAGCGCCTGTGTCATGACAGACGTCTTCTCGGCCCGGCTGCCCGACTCGGGCACCTCGACCGGCGGATGCACCCGGCCCTGGAGGACGGGCGAGTCGTCGTACCAGAGGGTGACCGGCAGCAGCAGCGCGCCGGTCTGCTGGGCGAGCAGAGCCGGGCCCGCGGGCATCCGGGCCTTCTCGCTGAAGAAGTCGACCTCCACACCCGAGGCGGACAGATCACGGTCGGCGACCAGGCAGACCAGACCGCCGTCGCGCAGCCGCCGGGCCAGCGTGCCGAAGGCGGAGCCGCCGCTGTGCGGCAGGACCTCCATGCCGAGGCTCTCCCGGTAGGCGACGAAGCGGTCGTACAGCGTCTCGGGCCGCAGCCGCTCGGCGACCGTCGTGAACGGCGTCTCCAGCTTGGTGGTGACCCAGGCACCGGCCAGGTCCCAGTTGGCCAGATGGGGCAGCGCCAGGATCACACCCCGGCCCGAGGCCAGCCCGTCCGTCAGATAGTGCAGGTCCTTCGGGTCGAAGCCCGCCTTCACGCGCTCCGGGCTCCAGGCGGGCAGCCGGAAGGACTCCATCCAGTAGCGCAGGTACGAGCGCATGCCCGCCCGCGACAGCTCGGCGAGGCGTTCGGGCGTGGCGTCGGGCACCACGCGCGCGTAGTTGGCCTCCAGCCGCCGCACACCCTTGCCGCGCCGCTTCCACGCCAGGTCGGCGATGCCGCGGCCGAGACGGACCGCCACGGGCTCGGGAAGCCTCTTGACGGTGCTCCAGCCGAGCCCGTACAGCGCGTCGGTGAGCCGGTCGGCGGCGCTCACTGCGCGGCCTCTCCGGCGCCCTGCCGCGCTGCCGCCTCCGCCTCGGCGGACTCGCGGCGGACGGTGACGACCCGCTGGACCAGCGTGACGAGGCTGCCCACGGCGACGATCCACAGGGCGACCGGCAGCAGCCACTGGATGCCCGGCACACCGAATGTGTGCAGGCCCGCGAGACCGGCCGCGACCAGCGAGATCACCAGCCGCTCGGCGCGCTCGACCAGCCCGTTGACGGCGACCGGCAGCCCGATCGACTCGCCGCGCGCCTTGGTGTAGGACACCACCTGGCCGCTGGCCAGACAGAAGATCGAGACCGCGCACAGGGCGTTGTCGTCGCCCTGACCCGCGTACCAGAGCGCGAACCCGCCGAAGATCGCGCCGTCGGCCACCCGGTCCAGGGTGGAGTCCAGGAAGGCCCCCCAGCGGCTGGAGCGGCCCAGCTGACGGGCCATGTTGCCGTCGACCAGGTCGGAGAAGACGAAGAGGGTGATCACGACCGTGCCCCAGAAGAACTCGCCCCGGGGGTAGAAGACCAGCGCGCCCGCGACGACTCCGGCCGTGCCGATGAGCGTCACCGTGTCGGGGCTCACGCCCCTCCGGATGAGAAACGCGGCGAACGGTGTGAGGACACGCGTGAAGAATGCACGCGCGTACTTGTTCAGCATGGCCTTCCCGACGGTCGTCTCGCCGTAGCCCTGGTGGCCTCCGGCTGGCCCATCGTAGCCACGCGCGTGCGTCTGTGACGGGCGGGCACCCGCAGCCGTGCCGTGTGCCGGTGTGCACCGGCACACGCGCGGGCGCGCGTGGCGCGATCACGGTGGGCGGACGTCGTTCGTATGGACGCCACGTGACGGGAGTGGAAAGCTCGAATAACCGCGGGCGTCGCCGGAGCCGCCAGTGCACGCGGGTCCCGCGCGACCGCGCCCACAGTGACCTCACCGTGTACGGGAGGCAGGATCATGGGCGACAAGACACAGACACACCACCCCGGGGCCGCCGGCAGTGCTCTGACGGCCGACCAGCCCTCGTCGGTACGGAACGTGGTGCTGGTCGGCCACTCCGGTTCGGGCAAGACAACCCTGGTGGAGGCCCTCGCGCTGACCGCGGGGGCGGTGAACCGGGCGGGCCGCGTGGAGGACGGCGGCACCGTCTCGGACTACGACGACATCGAGCACCGGCAGCAGCGCTCCGTACAGCTCTCCCTGGTGCCGGTCGAATGGAACGGCATCAAGATCAACCTGCTGGACACCCCCGGCTACGCCGACTTCGTCGGGGAACTGCGGGCCGGCCTGCGGGCGGCGGACGCGGCCCTCTTCGTCGTCTCCGCCTCCGACGGCGTGGACGGCTCGACCCGCATGGTGTGGGAGGAGTGCGCGGCCGTCGGCATGCCCCGCGCCATCGTGATCACCCACCTGGAAGCCGCCCGCGCGGACTTCGAGGAGATGACCCGCACCTGCGCGGAGGTGTTCGGCGGCGACGACCCCGACGCCGTGCTCCCGCTGTACCTGCCGCTGCGCGGCCCCGAGGGACCCGACGGACACGCGCCCGTGACCGGCCTGGTCGGACTGCTGACCCAGAAGCTCTTCGACTACTCGACCGGCGAACGCAAGGAGTCCGAACCCGGCGCCGACGAGCTGCCCGGCATCGAGGAGGCCCGCAACCGGCTCATCGAGGGGATCATCGCCGAGAGCGAGGACGAAACCCTCATGGACCGCTACCTCGGCGGCGAACAGGTCGACCTCGACACACTGGTCCAGGACCTCGAGCGAGCCGTCGCACGCGGCAGCTTCTTCCCCGTCCTCGCGGCCGCCCCCGCCGCCGAGGGCGCCCGCCAGGGCCTCGGCACGGTCGAGCTGCTCGAACTGGTCACCGGCGGCTTCCCGACACCGTTCGAGCACCCCCTGCCCGGCGTCACCACCATCGACGGCAAGCCGCGCGAGCTGAAGCCGTGCGACATCAGCGGTCCGCTGGTCGCCGAGGTCGTCAAGACCGCCTCCGACCCCTACGTCGGCCGCATCTCACTGGTCCGGGTCTTCTCCGGCACCCTGCGCCCCGACCAGACCGTGCACGTCTCCGGGCACGGCCTCACCGACCGCGGGCACGAGGACCACGACGTCGACGAGAAGGTCGGCGCCCTGTCCATGCCCTTCGGCAAACAGCAGCGCCCGGTGCCGCACGCCGTCGCCGGCGACCTGGTCTGCGTGGCCAAACTCGGCCGCGCCGAGACCGGCGACACCCTCTCCGCGAAGGACGACCCGCTGCTGATGGAGCCCTGGCAGATGCCGGACCCCCTGCTGCCCCTCGCCATCCAGGCACACAGCAAGGCCGACGAGGACAAACTCTCCCAGGGCCTGTCCCGGCTGGTCGCCGAGGACCCGACCATGCGCCTGGAGCAGAACCAGAACACCCACCAGGTCGTTCTGTGGTGCCTCGGCGAGGCACACGCGGACGTCGCCCTGGAACGGCTGCGCAGCCGCTACGGCGTCCAGGTCGACGTCGTCCCGCACAAGGTCTCCCTCCGCGAGACCTTCGCGACCAGGGCCACCGGCCGCGGCCGCCATGTCAAACAGTCCGGCGGACACGGCCAGTACGCCATCTGCGAGATCGAGGTCGAACCGCTGCCCGGCGGCTCCGGCATCGAGTTCGTCGACAAGGTGGTCGGCGGCGCCGTACCCCGCCAGTTCATCCCGTCCGTGGAGAAGGGCGTGCGCGCACAGGCCGCCAAGGGCGTCGCCGCCGGATATCCGCTCGTGGACGTACGGGTCACACTGCTGGACGGCAAGGCACACTCGGTGGACTCCTCCGACGCCGCCTTCCAGACCGCGGGCGCGCTCGCCCTGCGCGAGGCCGCGGCCGACGCGAAGATCCACCTGCTGGAGCCGGTCGCCGAGGTGACCGTGCTGGTCGGCGACGACTACGTGGGCACCGTCATGAGCGACCTGTCGAGCCGGCGCGGCCGCGTCCTCGGCACCGAACAGGTGGGCTCCGGACGGACCCTGATCCGGGCCGAGGTACCCGAGTTCGAGATCGGCCGGTACGCCGTCGACCTCCGCTCCCTCTCGCACGGCACCGCCCGCTTCGACCGGACCTACGCCCGGCACGAACCGATGCCGCCCCAGGTCGCGGAGCGCATCCGGCAACAGTCCGGAGACAGCGCCTAGTTCACCGCGCGACACCCGGCGCGGGGCGGACGGCTTCGGCCGTCCGCCCCCGCCCTGTCGGTGGCGGCGGATACGCTGATCACCTGATCACGTCGTGCCGCAACCGTCCGGTAGTCGTCCGGAATCGACAGCACGACCGGTCCAACAGGTGTGCGGAGCAGGGAAGTCGGGAAGGCCGGAACAGCGACACCGGCGGCGATGGGGGCGGGAATGTCGTTTGGAACGGAGTGGGACGGACCCCAGGTGCCCGTCTCGGGCGACGGAAGTCAGGCGGCGACGGCCGCACTGGCCTCCGCGGCGTACCGGGACAGCCCGATCGAGGAGATCAAAAAGGCCGACAACGAATGGCACCAGTCGACCGTCAAGCCCGGCCGGATCAAGCTGTTCCGGCCGAACCTCGGCGAGGCCTACGCGCGGGCCGTCGTCGACCGCATGCTCGCGCCCGGCCGCAAGCCCCTCATCCAGTCCTTCGGCTCCGAACCCCAGTTCGTCGTCGAACACTGCCTGGCCGCCAACAACATCCGCCGCGAGCGCGACAACCGGCTGACCGCCGTCACCGTGCTGTGCGGCCTGCTGTTCCTGCCCGGACTCCTCGCCTGGCTGCTCGTCTTCCAACTGCGCACGTTCGTCGCCAAACGCGACGACAAACGAGCCGGACCCCTCGCCACGGCGCTGCTCCTCGGCGTCGGCCTGCTCGCCGCACTCTTCCTGATCAAGATGCCGTTCACCGGCTTCTGGGCCTGGTACGCACGCGCGGCCGTCGTCGTGCCCGTACTGGGCTGGTTCCTGGCCAAGCGGATCTGCGAACGCACCGCCCACGACCTGCGGGCCCGCTGGGACGGCCTGCTGTCCGGGACCAGCGTCGGCGCCAAGGTCCCGGAAGCCGTACCCCGCGCCCCCGGCGAGACCGCGGCCGAGGAACTGCGTCAGTCCCTGGCCCGGCTCAGCGCCGAACAGCAGTCCAACTCGGTCTTCTACGCCGGCCCCAAGGGCATACTCGGCATGGGCACCCGCTGGGGCTCCTGGCAGCTCGCCGAAGACCTGCTGTCCGCCGACCCCACCCGCGAGATCCACCCCTTCCGCAGCTGGGACGTGATCCGCGCGATCCACGACCAGCTGTCCCTGCTGGAACGCGGCCCGCTGAACACCGGCGGCTTCCCCAAGCCGGCCATACGGCACTGGATCGTCACACCCATCGGCGAGGGAGCCACCGCCGTGTCCCGCCCCGAGGGCGCCGACGTCGAGGCCTTCCAGGTCAAGCCGCACGCCATACAGGACATCTGCAACAAGCAGCAGTTCGGCAGCGGCGACCGGCACTACCTCGGCGTGCAGTGGACCCTGTGGGACGGACAGCTGGTCATCACCATGCTGATCACGGTCACCGTGCTGCACCAGACCCTGCGCATCGAGGTCACCGGGCACGCCCTCGGCCCGGTGAACTCCCTGTTCACCACCAAGCCGGAAGCCCCGAGCAAGGAGGTCGCCAAGACCCTCAAGCCCTGGGAGACCCGCAAGATCATGCTGCCGCTGATCACCGCCGACGAGGTGGTACGACTCGCCGCACGCGCCCCGCTGACCTGGTACCCGCCGCTCCTCAACTGGCTCGGCGGCTCACTCGGCCTGCCCGAGCCGTTCGGCCTGCGGCACGCGTGGGCCGACCAGCCCTGGCGGCACCGCTTCATGGCCGACGACGCACTGCGCGCGGCCACGCCGGTACTGCGGGTGGTGCACTCGGCCGCGCTCAAGGTGCTCGCGGACCATGGCGTGGACACCGAGAAGTTCGGCACACGGTCGGCATTCCTCAGCTCCCAGGTGCAGGACCCGATGCCGAAGAAGGCCGACCTCTACGACGCGTAAGCCCCGGCGGCCGGCTCAGGCGCTCACGCCGAGGCGGGCCACGCCTCCGCCAGCATCTTCCTGGTGTCCGCCAGGAGCTGCGGCAGCACCTTGGTGTGGCCCACCACCGGCATGAAGTTCGTGTCGCCGCCCCAGCGCGGGACGATGTGCTGGTGCAGGTGGGCGGCGATACCGGCACCCGCCACGGACCCCTGGTTCATGCCGATGTTGAAACCGTGCGCGCCGGACGCGGTGCGCAGCGCCGTCATCGCCTGCTTGGTCAGCTCGGCCAGCTCGGCGGTCTCCGGGCCGGTCAGATCCGTGTAGTCGGCCACATGCCGGTAGGGCACGGTCATCAGATGGCCGCCGTTGTACGGGTAGAGGTTGAGGACGGCGTAGACATGCTCGCCGCGGCGGACGATCAGCGTGTCCTCGTCGGACTTGGCCGGAATCGAGCAGAAGGGGCAGCCGTCGTCGGCTCCGGGACCGCTCGGCTTGTTCTCCCCCTGGATGTAGGCCATGCGGTGGGGGGTCCACAGGCGCTGGAACGCATCCTGCGTCCCGACTCCGATCTGCTGCTCCGGCTCACTCGTCATGCTAGGCAGCATATGGCGTCCGGGTGAGGTACAGGGCAGGGCCCCCGGCGAGATCAAGTCAGTCACCGGGGGCCGACCCCCGCGTCGGCGGGGAGCAGAGCACCTTGTGCGTGTGGGCCTTGCGGATCTTGGGATCACCCCCGCGGGCGCGGGGAGCAATTACACCTGTACGCGACGCTCCACCACATCAACGAGCTTCGCGATCGCCTCGTCACGCGGAATGCCGTTCTCCTGCGACCCGTCGCGGTAGCGGAACGACACCGTGCCGGCGTTCATGTCGTCGTCGCCGACGATGATCATGAACGGCACCTTCTGCTTCTGGGCCGTCCTGATCTTCTTCTGCATACGGTCCGAGGAGGAGTCGACCTCGACCCGCAGTCCCTTCTTCCTGGCGTCGGCGGCGAACTTGTCCAGGTACTCGACGTGGGCGTCACCCACCGGAATACCAACCGCCTGGACCGGCGCCAGCCACGCCGGGAAGGCGCCCGCGTAGTGCTCCAGCAGCACCGCGAAGAACCGCTCGATGGAGCCGAACAGCGCGCGGTGGATCATGACCGGGCGCTGCTTGGAGCCGTCCGGGCCGGTGTACTCCAGGTTGAACCGCTCGGGCAGGTTGAAGTCGAGCTGGATGGTCGACATCTGCCAGGTGCGGCCGATCGCGTCCTTGGCCTGGACGGAGATCTTCGGGCCGTAGAAGGCGGCGCCGCCCGGGTCCGGGACCAGCGGCAGGCCCTGCTTCTCGGCGACCTGGCGCAGCGTCTCGGTCGCCTCCTCCCAGACCTCGTCGGAGCCGACGAACTTCTCCGGGTCCTTGGTGGACAGCTCCAGGTAGAAGTCGGTCAGACCGTAGTCGCGCAGCAGGCCGAGGACGAAGGTGAGCGTCTTGTCCAGCTCCTCGGACATCTGCTCACGGGTGCAGTAGATGTGCGCGTCGTCCTGGGTGAAGCCGCGGGCCCGGGTCAGACCGTGCACGACGCCCGACTTCTCGTACCGGTACACGGTCCCGAACTCGAAGAGCCGCAGCGGCAGTTCGCGGTAGGAGCGGCCGCGCGCGTCGAAGATCAGGTTGTGCATCGGGCAGTTCATGGGCTTGAGGTAGTAGTCCACGCCCTCGTCGAGCTGCATGGGCGGGTACATGCCGTCGGCGTACCAGTCCAGGTGGCCCGAGGTCTCGAAGAGCTTCCCCTTCGTCGCGTGCGGGGTGTAGACGAACTCGTAGCCCTCTTCCTCGTGGCGGCGCCGCGAGTAGTCCTCCATGACCCGGCGGATGATGCCGCCCTTGGGGTGGAAGACGGCGAGGCCGGAACCGATCTGCTCCGGGATGGAGAAGAGGTCCAGCTCGGTGCCGAGCTTGCGGTGGTCGCGCTTCTCGGCCTCGGCGAGGAAGTCCAGGTACGCCTTCAGCTCGTCCTTGGACGGCCAGGCGGTGCCGTAGATGCGCTGGAGCATCGGGTTCTTCTCGCTGCCGCGCCAGTAGGCGGCCGCGTTGCGCATCAGCTTGAACGCCGGGATGAGACGGGTCGAGGGCAGGTGCGGGCCCCGGCAGAGGTCCTTCCAGCACAGCTCGCCGGTCTTGGCGTCCAGGTTGTCGTAGATCGTCAGCTCGCCGGCGCCGACCTCGACGTCCGCGCCGTCGTCGTGCGACGCCGAGCCCTTGAGGCCGATCAGCTCCAGCTTGTACGGCTCGTCCGCCAGCTCCTCGCGGGCCGCCTCGTCGGTGACCACGCGACGGGCGAACTTCTGCCCGCGCTTCTGGATCTCCTGCATCTTCTTCTCGATGGCCTTGAGATCCTCGGGCGTGAACGGCTTCTCGACGTCGAAGTCGTAGTAGAAGCCGTCCTTGACCGGCGGGCCGATGCCCAGCTTGGCCTCGGGGAAGAGCTCCTGCACGGCCTGCGCCATGACGTGCGCGGTGGAGTGGCGCAGGATGTTCAGGCCGTCCTCGGACGAGATCTCGACGCCCTCGACCTCGTCACCGTCGGACAGTGCGTACGTGAGGTCCTTCAGCTCGCCGCCCACGCGCGCGGCGATGATCGAGCGCTCGCCCGCGAAGAGGTCGGCGGCCGTAGTGCCCGTCGTCACCACGCGTTCTTCCCGCTCGGAATCGCGTTGGATGATCACACGGACGTCTGACACCGGTCTCTCCTGACTGAAGGTGGGTGCGGCGCCATACCAGGAGCGCGCGCACAGGCGATCGTACCGACCTCACGGCACCGACCGCGAAACGGTCACCCTCAGTCCCCGTCCCCGTACGCCTCGCCGCATGCCTCCTCGAAGAAGTCGAGGTTCTCGTGCAGGGACTTCATCAGCCGGTCCCGCTCGGCCTCGTCCACCTGGACGGGGACGACGCCGGAGGCGCCGGTGAGCCGGCGGAAGCCGCCGCGGCGCTCCAGCCGGCCGTGTATGCGCACCGGCAGCCCGACGAGGTGGGCGTGGCCGGCGATGCGGTAGTCCTCCTCGTCCAGGGTGACGCGGACGTGCGGGACCTCGGCTCCGGAGAGGACGCGCAGCCGGACCGTGCCCGGGCCGCCGGGACCGGCGCGGCGCATGCGGACCACGGCGCCGGTGATCCGGACCGGTACGGAGGGTTCCGCGCGCAGATAGCGGGCGGCGGCCTCGCGCAGCGCGGGCAGGTCGCCGGGCGAGAACTCGACGGGCTCGGCGGAGGCGGCGCAGCCCTCGGGGACGCCGGCGCCGGGCGCCCAGGCGATGGCGATCCGGGCGCCCTCGGTGCCCCGTACGAGGGTGGTGAGCGCCTCGGTGAGTTCCCGGCTGACCCCGGCCTGGACCGCGCCGTCGAAGGCGTCCATGCCGCCGGTGGCCCGCCGGTAGTCGATGGCCTCGCGGGCGGCGTACAGGGCCTGGTGGAGGCGGACGGCGAGGGGGCGGGCGGTGGGGACGGGGGCGAACACGGTGAGGCGGTGGCCGTCGGTGGCGGGGCCGACGAGGAGGTGTTCCAGGAGGGCGGCCGCGGGGCGGCGGTGGCGGGCGCCGTGGTAGCCGGCCCGGGCGCGGGTGGCGAGGGCGGCGGCGAGCAGCATCTGCCGGGCGGCGGTGTGCAGTTGCTCGTCGGCCGCCCAGGGCGCGGTGCCGGCGGGTCCGCTCGGGGTCTGGCGCCACCAGCGGATCTCGTCGCTGGGTACGGCGAGGGAGATCAGCACCTCGCGGGCGGCGGGGGTGTCGCTGCGGGCGAGGGCGCCGAGGGCCTCGCCGAGCAGGTCGTCGCTGTCGGGGAAGGCGCGGTTCTCGGGGACGAGCAGGCTGGTGGCATGGCCGGCCGGGCCGGGCGGGGTCCAGCGGCCGTACCGTCCGGGCGCTCCGCCGCGCCGCTGCCAGCCGTGCCGGCGCAGCAGGGCGCCGAGTACGGCGGGGTCGACCCGGGCGGGCTCGGGCGGGCTGTTCCAGGGCGGGTCGTCGGGGTGCGGGCGGGCCTGGCGGGGCGGTTGCCCGTACGGACGGCTTGTCATGGCCTGCCTCCCGTCCCGACCCGCGTCATGATCTCGCAGAGCGCGCGGTCGTCGAAGATGCGCGAGGTCGGGATCCGCACGGTGGTCCGCTGCCGGCCGGTGACCGGGTGGCCGGCGAGGTTGACCCAGTAGCAGCAGTGCCTGAGGTCGAGCCGGTCGTGTCCGGCGCGCAGCCACTGGTCCTGCGAGCGCGGGACGATCATGACGACCAGGATCTTGTGGACCGTGACCGGGGTGCGGGCGAGCTTGCGCAGGTGGTCGTTGTCGAGGGTGAAGGAGAAGGAGGGCCCCGGAGGGCGGGGGGCGACCTGGTACGTGGCCTTCAGCTGGACCTTGATCGTGACCTCGTCGTCGACGGTGTGGCCGGGGGCGCTGTGGCTGACGTGCCAGTCGATGCCGTTGTCCGGGAAGGGCTGGGACAGCGAGCAGCCGGCCGCGGCGGCGACCGCGTGCAGATAGCCGACCTGCAAGGTCTCCATGCAGGCGGTGGTGGCGAGCGTGCCGCGAAGGGTGCCCGTGCGATCGGGCAGCAGCCCGCCCCGCTCGGGCTGCGCTATGGCCATGACCAACAGCCTTCCAAGCCAAAGTGTTTCCCCGCTGAGGGCCGCTGAACTGCAAAGACCCGTACTCCTGTTGTCTCCTACCGGCGTACGGCGCAAACGGCCCGGGTATCACCAAACGGGCAGAAGACGGAACGCCATCTGCCGTGGGTGAGCGAGGAGTTGGGTTGCGATGACGACCTGGTACGAGGGGCCGCTGGCCGCCTTCGACACGGAGACGACGGGCGTCGACGTCGAGACCGACCGGATCGTGTCGGCCGCCGTCGTCGTCCAGGACGCGCCGGGGACCCGGCCCCGGGTGTCCCGCTGGCTGGTGAACCCGGGTGTGCCGGTGCCCCAGGCGGCGACGGACGTGCACGGGCTGACGGAGGAACACCTGGCGCGCAACGGCCGCTGGCCGGCGCCGGTCATGTACGAGATAGCCGAGCAGCTGGCGGAGCACGCGGCGCTGGGCCGTCCGCTGGTGGTGATGAACGCGCCGTTCGATCTGACGCTGCTGGACCGGGAGTTGCGCCGGCACCGGGCGTCCTCGCTGGACCGCTGGTTCCGGTCGGTGCCGTTGCGGGTGCTGGACCCGCGGGTGCTGGACAAGCACCTGGACCGGTACCGCAAGGGGCGGCGCACGCTGACCGACCTGTGCGAGCACTACGGGGTGGCGCTGGAGGGCGCGCATGACGCGGGCGCGGACGCGCTGGCCGCGCTGGAGGTCGTACGGGCGCTGGGCCGGCGTTTCGCGACCCGGCTGGAGCGGCTGTCTCCCGGCGAGCTGCACACCCTCCAGGCCGGCTGGCATGCGGCGCAGGCGCGGGGGCTCCAGGCGTGGTTCGCGCGCAGCGGTTCGGAGGAGACGGTGAGCACCGAGTGGCCGCTGCGGCCGGAGCTGCCCGCCGCGGCGTAGGGGCGGGGCGTACCGGCAGGGCCGCCGGGCAGCAGAAGAGCCGGTCCGCTGCTGCGGACCGGCTCTCTCCCGGTGGGCGATACTGGGTTCGAACCAGTGACCTCTTCGGTGTGAACGAAGCGCTCTCCCACTGAGCTAATCGCCCGGGAACGCACTGAACAATACAGGTCCGGGCGCCGTTCGTTCAAACCGCCCGCAGATGGCGCAGCAGGCCGCGGTGTCCGGCCCGCATCATCAGCCGGTGGTTGAGGCGGAAGAGGGGCCGCCCGGGCACCGCGAGCCGTCTGAGCAGGGGCTTGCGTACGTCGACCTCCTGCTCGTACCGGACGAGGGTGCCGGTGCCCTCGGCGGTGACCGTCCAGCGTGCCCAGCCTTCGATGTCGCCGGACAGGGTGACCTCCAGGGTGCCGGTGGCGGGGTCGCGGCGGGCGGTGCGCAGGGTGCAGGTCATGGCGTACGGCAGCGCGGAGCGGATGGTGATCACGCCGGTGTCGGCGTCCAGCCTGGTGACCGACCGGACCTGTGGCCACCAGCGCGGATAGTCCTCGGGCCGCTCGAGTACGGCGTACACGGTGTCCGGCGCGGCGCCGGGCAGGGGCCATCGGCTGAGGAAGCGGTAGTGCATCCAGTCCATGGACGGAGTCTGCCCGTGCGACGGCGCGCGGAAGTGATCCGGGGTCAGATTGCCTGTCTGTGCCTGGAACTTGAGGCCGAGAAGAATTCCACGCTTGTCGTACTTCCGAAGAAATGTGACGGCGTTTTGGAAAACGTCCGGTGGATTTCCACCCGCGGCCTGCGTCTGGAACTTCTCCCAGAGCGACAGAAACGTCTCGAAGACCCCACCAGTGGTAACGGATCGTCACCGGCGGGGTCAGCAGGACCGGGCGGGCAGGGTGGCGAGCCAGTCGACGAGGATTCGATTCGTCTCGTCCGGGCGTTCCTGCTGGACGAAGTGGCCGCAGTCGTCCAGCAGGTGCGAGCCGAGCAGGCCCGGCAGGGTGTCGGGGAACGCCCGCACGGCGTCGGCCAGCCAGCCGAGGGCCGCGTCCTGGGCGCCGGCGACGAACAGTGACGGCTGGGTGAGCGGGGCACCCCGGTGGGGCGCGAGGTCCGCCCAGTCCCGGTCCATGGAGCGGTACCGGTTCAGTGCGCCGGTCATCCCGGTCCGCTCGAACTCACCGGCGAAGACGTCCAGGTCATGCTCGCTGAGCCAGACGGGCCGGCGCCCGGCGGGGAAGCGTTCGCGCAGGGTGCGGTGCGGGTGTGCGAAGTACGGGCTCGGGGCGGTGGCGGTGTCGAAGTCGATGGCCATGTGGGTGTCGGTGTCGGTGTCGGTGTCGGTGTCGGTGAGCAGCGGAACGGTCTCCGGGGAGAGGGCCGCGTAGAAGCCGGCGAGCCAGCCGCGGACATCGGGCTCGATCTCCGCCTCCGCACGGCCGGGCGGCTGGAAACGGGAGACGTAGAACTCCTCCTCCCCGCCCATCCGCGCGAACACCTCACTGGGCCGCGGGCCACCGGGCGGGGTGTACGGCACGCTCAGCAGGCCCACCGCGTGGAAGACGTCGGGCCTGGTCAGCGCGGAGGTGGCGGCGATCGTGGCACCCCAGTCGTGCCCGATGACCACCGCCGACCTCTCCCCCAGCGCCTCGACCACGGCGACGTTGTCCGCCACCAGCTCGAGCATGCGGTAGGCGTCCAGGGCCGCCGGCCGGGAGGAACGGCCGTAGCCGCGGACGTCGACGGCCACGGCGCGGTAGCCGGCGGCGGCCAGCGCGGGCAGCTGGTGGCGCCAGCTGTACCAGCACTCCGGGAAGCCGTGGAGCAGCAGTACCAGCGGGCCGTGGCCCTCCTCCACGAGGTGGACGCGGCCGGCGGGCGAGCGCACCAGACGGTGTTTCTGCGGCATGGGACCTCCTGAGGCGGGGCCTGCGGCGGCGGACGGACCGAGGCGCCCCGGGCACCGGCCCGCCGGGTCAAGGCCCCCGTCGACGGCCGCCGCGTCGGCCTGGGCTGCGGGAACACCGGTCGCGACCGGCTGGGGCCCATGCTCCGGCGAAGAGCGGCAAGGACACGAGCGTTATTGCCGTTCCGGCAAAACACCGCCCGCTGCGGGACGGGGTGCCGGTACTGCCGGACTGGGCTGCTCAGTCGGGGGTGCCAGTCCTGCGGGCCGGGCCGCCGGGGGCCGCGGGTGGCTCTGCCGCGTGCCAGGGGCACGGGACGGGCCAGGGGCTCCCTCGGCCCCTGGCAACGGAGGCGGGTTGGCGCTCCTGGGCGACAGGACGCCGGGGCCGGCATGGGCGCCGGGCATCGGGGATGGTCCGGCCGTGGAACGGGGACACAGGCCAGGCCCAAACGGCACAGGGTGCCGATTGGCCCTGCCGCACGACAGCACGCCGGAGCCGTCATGAGCGCCGGGGATCGGGGATGGCCCGGCCGCGCGCCAGGGTCCCAGGACAGGCCAGGCACCCCCTCGACCGCAGGGCACCGGGTGCGGATCGGCCCTCCAGGCCGACAGGGCCGACATGGGCACCGAAGGCCGGTGGTGGCTCTGCCGCGGGAGGGGGACACAGGACCGGCCAGAGGCCCCCTCGACCACAGGGCAGGGACGCTGGGCCCTCCTGCGACAGCACGTCGGAGCCGGCAGGGGTGCCGTGGCCGGGGTCGCTCCACCGCGGGACGGGTCGCCGGGGCCGGGCCGCCTATCGGCGGGACGGTACGTCGGCGCCGGGGGTGCCGCGCCGCGACCGCGGGAGGGGTGCCCGGGCCGGGATGCCTCTGCCTAGAGTCGGGGGCGCCGGAGGCCGGGGTCCTGTCGCGAGACGGCGCGCCGCGGTTCGGTTCCCCCCTGACGTGCCAGGGACGCAGGACGGGGGCCCCGGCACGGTGCCCCTCATGCGGGACGGGACGCCGGGGATCGGTGGTGCCCCAGCCACGGCAGGGCCACGGGACCGGGCCGGGGGCCCTTGGACGTGGGTCGGGGGCCCCGCGGGCGACAGCCCGGTGCCTCCGCCCCCCGAGGGGAGCCAGGAGGGCCGGAGCATCCCCTGCCACCGCAACCGCGAGAGCCGCCCCACGCCAGCCGCCACAGCCCCAGCCGCCCTTGAGAGCTGAGGCCTGCCTAGAACGGGCGGGGCCATCTCGGTCAGGTCGGCTGGCCTGGAAGGCCTTGGTGTGGTTCGCCGCGTTTCGCTGCCGGAGCAGCTGGGCTCGCGGGCGCAGACGCCGGGGGGCGGGAACGCCGACGGCCCACCTGCTGGTGCAGGTGGGCCGTCGGTCCGGGTGGGCGATACTGGGTTCGAACCAGTGACCTCTTCGGTGTGAACGAAGCGCTCTCCCACTGAGCTAATCGCCCGGGCGCAGGAAGAACATTACCCCATGTCAGGGGGTGCCTGAGACCACGGGCGTCACTGGTGCCGGATGTTCCAGGGCATGACGAGGCCGAACTTCCACAGGTAGATCCCCGCCAGCACCGCCACGATCACCAGTCCGATCACGGTCAGGGTGATGTTGCGGCGCCGCACCCGGGGGTCGAGTGCCCGCTGGGCGGCCTCGGTGACCTTGCGCTTGGTCCAGCGGAGCACGAGCTGGGCCCAGACGAACTCGGTCGCCCAGATCGCCATGCCGGCGAAGATCACGACCCAGCCGGGTCCGGGGAGCGGCAGCATGACGATGCCGGCGCCGACGACCGCCAGGCCGACCACGAAGACGCCGACCTGCCAGCTGAGGTGCAGGGCTCGGCGCGCCTTGATGAATTCCGGCGCCCGGGAGCCGAGCCCCGACCCGCTCCCGTCCTCACCCACGCGCTCGTCCGCCTTCGCCTTCGCCTCGCCCGCCGCCTCCCCCGCCGTCTCGCCCGCCGTCTTGTTCATCGCCCCGTCGGTGTTGTCCGTCGCCACAGCGACCTCGCCCCTGTCGTCACTCCCCGTATTCATACAGACAAACCCTAGCGGAGTGATTCAGGTCACTGAAATGGTCGTAGATCTGGTACGAGTTCTCGGCCGGAAGAGTTACGTAAAGACACGCAAAACCCTCAGAGGGGTTTACAACGGCACCGTAGGTGGCATGTCGATTTCGCCGACGTGCGAATCCCCGAGCGCACACTGAGCGAAAGGCCCTGGCGCTTATGAACACCACGGTCAGCTGCGAGCTGCACCTGCGCCTCGTTGTGTCGAGCGAGTCCTCCCTGCCTGTCCCCGCAGGCCTGCGGTACGACACGGCCGACCCCTACGCCGTGCACGCCACCTTCCACACCGGAGCCGAGGAGACCGTCGAGTGGGTGTTCGCCCGCGACCTCCTCGCCGAGGGGCTCCACCGGCCCACCGGTACCGGCGACGTCCGCGTCTGGCCCTCCCGCAGCCACGGTCAGGGCGTCGTGTGCATCGCCCTCAGTTCCCCGGAGGGGGAGGCGCTGCTCGAGGCCCCGGCGCGGGCCCTGGAGTCCTTCCTGAAGCGAACCGACGCCGCCGTGCCGCCCGGCACGGAGCACCGCCATTTCGACCTGGATCAGGAGCTGTCCCACATCCTGGCGGAGAGCTAGGCCTCGGCCCCCTCCAAAGCAGCCCGGCGCCGTCCACTCGGGGAGACGGCTCGGGCGAACACAACCGCATACGGCACCGCAGACGCCGCCGCCGTGCTCCCGCACGGGGCGGCGTCGCCCTGCGTGCGTCCGGCGCCACCGTGCGTCCGGCTCCGGGAACCCCTGGCGGCCCGGAGGCGTTCTTCCAGAGCGGGCGCGTTCGGGTGGGGCCGGGTGGGGTGGGCGCGGATGTCGCTACCATCGGCCAGCATCGGCGGGCGCCCGCCCGACCCTCAGGCCAGGGAGCGAAACGTGCTGATCACCCACGACACCCGGTGCGCCCTCGACACCGTGGTGGATCTGGTGAACACCGCGCCGGAGGACGAGACGGCGACGGACGGACTGCCCGACGTCCCGGCTCTGACGGAGTTCGTACGAAGTCACCAGGTCAGCGATGTCGGGATGCTCTCGGAGCTGGACCTCGCGGCGGTGCGCCGGATCCGGAGCCGGTTCGCGGCGGTCTTCGCGGCGCCGGACGCCCGGTCCGCCGCCGGTGTGATCAACGAGCTGGTGGCAGCGGCGGGCACCACCCCGCGCCTGACCGACCACGACGGCTATGACTGGCATGTGCACTACTTCGCGCCGGGCGCCTCGGTGGCCGACCATCTCGCCGCGGACTGCGGGATGGCGCTCGCCTTCTTCGTGGTGGCCGGGGAGCAGGAGCGGCTGCGGCGCTGCGAGGCACCGGACTGCCGACGCGCCTTCGTGGACTCCTCCCGCAATCGCTCGCGCCGCTACTGCGACAGCCGCACCTGCGGAAACCGGCTGCATGTGGCGGCCTACCGGGCCCGGCGCAAGGAAGCGGCCGGCTGATCGCGGCTCCCCGTCCTGGCGGAAGGCGTCCGTGCTGGCGGGTGACGTCCGTCCCGGCGGGTGGCGCCGGGACCGACGTGTACGGCTCACAGCAACAGCAGATCGTGCAGTGCAGCCATGAGGAGCAGACACCCGATCACCGCAAGGAAGATCATCAGCGGTGGCTGGGAAAGGGCGAAGAGGCACCCGCGAGGTTCGTCCTTGGGCGGCGTGGCCTCGCTCTGTGTCGTCGTGTCCAGCATCTCGCGGCCGATGATGGCCCACCCGGCACTCCACCCGCGATCCACCACAGGGATCTTGCCGAATACCGCGATGTCTCGTTCGGCTCGCTTCGGCCGGTGAACGTTTCCGGACGTCAGCGGACTTACTGTGTCGTTTCAGGGAGTCGTACGACTGTCATATGCCGCGCTTCTTCAGGATCGCCTCGATGTCGCTGAAGTCGTCGGCCGCGCCGGGCCCCTGCCCCGCCGCGGACCCGGTCCCGGAAGCACCGCCCAGGGACGGCGCCGAGGCGCCCGGCGCCATCGCGGCCCGGCCTGCCGCCGCCTTGGCGGCCTTGCGCTCGGCCCGGGTGCCGCCGCGCCGGCGCTCCACCGCGCGGGTGCCGGCGAAGAGCAGCCAGGCCGCGCCCAGGACGCCGAAGCCCGCCCACGCGGTGGGGCTGAAGGCGGTGTCGGCGAGCCAGCCGACGATGCCGGTCATCACCAGGGCCACGGGCACCAGCGCATAGGCCGCGATACGGGCCGCCGCCAGGAAACGCTTGCGGTAGGCGGTGACCACCGCGATGCCCAGGCCCGCCGCGGACACGGCGGAGCAGACGGTCTCGGCAATCATCCGGTCCTCCTGGCGGGCTCGGTCGGGTGACACCGGAGGCGGGCACATCACCCCGGCGAACGGCGCTCCACACCGACGGGCGCGCTTCGTCCCCTCCATCCTGCACCGCCCGGTCCCCGCGAGGCCATGCTCCCGGCCGGACATCAGGGACATCTCCGGGTCTCCCCCAGGGCGTCTCCTCCGCTGGTACCGGTTCCGCCGCCGGCACCTGTCCCACCCGGAGGCGGTCCGCGGCGGCAGCGCTCCCGATTGGGTCGCGCGCGTCCCGCCTGGAAGACTGGTGCGCATGAGCGACTCCTCCCCCGCACCCACCGACGCCCTCGTCCTCGACGTGTGGTGCGAACTCCAGTGCCCCGACTGCCGTACCGCCCTGGACGACGTCCGCGCCCTGCGCGCCCGCTACGGCGACCGGCTGGAGGTGCGCCTTCGGCACTTCCCGCTGGAGAAGCACCAGCACTCCTTCGCCGCCGCGCAGGCCGCCGAGGAGGCGCTGGAGCAGGGCACCGGCTGGCCGTACGTGGAGGCCGTGCTCGGGCGGGTCGAGGAGCTGGACCGCCGGGGCGAGTCCTTCCTGGTCGAGACGGCCCGCGAACTGGGCCTGGACGCCGAGGAGTTCGACACCGCGCTGATCGACGGCCGGCACATCCTGATCGTCGACGCCGACCAGGCCGAGGGCAAGGCGATCGGGGTCACCGGCACGCCGACGTACGTCATCGGCGGCGAACGCCTCGACGGGGGGAAGAGCCAGGAGGGGCTGCGCGAGCGGATCGAGGAGATCGCGGACCGGCTGCTCGCCGAGCGGGAGGCCTGACCGTACGGCGGGGCCCCGCCGTACGGTCGACGCTCCCGCCCGCCTACAGCAGCGGCTTGGCGAGGCTGAGGGACGTCGTCTCGTAGCCCAGTGACGCGTAGAGCCGCTCGGCGGGGGTGTTGCCCGCGAAGACGTTGAGGCCGAGGACCGGCCGGCCGGCCTCGATCGCCTGCCGCTCCGCCAGCCGCATGAGCGTACGGCCGTGTCCGCGGCCCCGGCGGTCCGGATCGGTCTGCACGTCGAACACGAAGGCGCTGTCGTCCCGCAGGGCCAGCCACAGCGTGCCCACCCTGGCGCCCTCGTGCTCCAGAACGCTGAAGAGCATGCCGTCGGTGGCCAGGCCGTGCGGCAGCAGCCGGGCGTGGTCGTCGTGGGCCTTGGCCCGGGCGGCGGCCTCGGGGACGCCGAGCTCGAGCCAGGTGCGCGCGTAGCGCTCGCTCTCCGCTTCCTGCCACACCGCGTACTCGGCCGCGGTCATGGGCCGGGCACGGCTGCCCGGCGGCAGGTCGGGCGGGTCGGTGCCGAGGCGTTTCACCATGGCGCGGTTGCGGGGCGTGTAGCCGAGCGTGCCGAAGAGCCGCAGGGCGGCGTCCGCCTCGGCGGGGACGACGGTCTCGATCTGCCGGCAGCCCCAGCCGCGCGCCACCTCCTCCGCGGCGAGCGCGGCCACCGTGCCCCGGCCGCGCCGGCGGAACGGCTCCTCGACCCGCAGGTCGATCACGCGCGCCACCGAGGCGCCCAGGGACGGCGAGGTGCCGAGGTGGATCTCGCCCACCGGACGGCTGTTGACGCACACCCGGTAGCGGCGCGAGCGGGTGCCGTCGGGGTGCTCCTGGAGCGGCTCGGCCGGCCGCAGGGTCGTGGTCATCACAGGTGTTCTACCCACGGCGGCCCCGCCCCGTCAGCCTGTTCCGCCGAGCCGCTCTCAGCCCGGGCCCCCGGCTCAGGGGTCCAGATCCTGGCCGGACCGCTCGTCGAAGATCCGCATCGCCTTGGCGGTCACCGGCCCGGGCGTGCCGGGCAGTTCACGGCCGTCGACCCGGTGCACGGCCTGGACGTCCCGCAGGGTGGAGGTCAGGAAGACCTCGTCGGCACGTTCCAGCACGTCCAGCGGCAGGTCGGTCTCCCGGGCGCCCGTCCACTCGACGGCGAGCGCCCGGGTGATGCCCGGGAGGCAGCCGGAGGCGACCGGCGGGGTGTGGATCTCGCCGTCCAGGACGACGAAGACATTCGAGCCGGTGCCCTCGCAGAGCTGTCCGACCGTGTTGCCGAACAGCGCCTCGGAGGCGCCGTGCTGGTGGGCGCGGGCCAGGGCGACGACGTTCTCGGCGTACGAGGTGGTCTTCAGGCCGGTGAGGGCGCCGCGCTCGTTCCGCGTCCAGGGAACGGTGATCACCGCGGTGGAGTCCGGGCGGCGGGTGGTCTCGCCGAGGGCGACCACCAGGGTCGGGCCGTGCTCGCCGCGGTCGGAGCCCAGCGGCCCGTGGCCGCCGGTGTAGGTGATCCGCAGCCGGCCGAGCGGCATCGGGTTGGCCGCCAAGACCGCCGCGCAGGCCTGGCGGACCTCGGCGTGGTCGGGGTCGGGCAGACCGAGACCCCGGGCCGAGCGGGTCAGCCGCTCGAGGTGCCGGGAGAGCGCGAACGGCTTGCCGTTCTGCGCCTTCACCGTCTCGAAGACGCCGTCGCCGACCGTCAGCCCGTGGTCGAAGACGGAGACATGGGCGGACTCCGCGTCCCGCAGTCCGCCGTCCAGCCAGATCTTCATGACAACGCCCCTCCGCTGTGCTCGTACGCCCCCGACGCTACCGCGAGCAGCCGGGACGCCTTCAGCTCGGTCTCCCGCCACTCCCCCTCCGGGTCGGACCCCCAGGTGATGCCGGCTCCGGTGCCGAACCTCAGCACGCCTTCGGCGCGGTCGATCCAGAAGGTGCGGATGCCGACGGCCAGCTCGGCGGTGCCCCGGTCGGCGTCCACCCAGCCGATGCCCCCGCAGTAGGGGCCGCGCGGGGCCGTCTCGAGGGCCTCGATGATCCGCAGGGCGCTCTGCTTGGGCGCGCCGGTGACCGAGCCGGGCGGGAAGGCGGCCGTGAGCAGCTCCGGCCAGCCGGCGCCGGGGCGCAGCTCGCCGCGGACCGTGGAGACCAGGTGGACCAGGCCGGGGTGCTTCTCCACCACGCACAGGTCGGGGACGGTCACGCTGCCGGTCGCGCAGACGCGCCCGATGTCGTTGCGGACCAGGTCCACGATCATCACGTTCTCGGCGTAGTCCTTCTCCAGGAGGTCCGCCTCGGTGCGCCCGGTGCCCTTGATCGGGCCCGACTCCACGGTCCGGCCGTCCCGGCGCAGGAACAGCTCGGGCGAGGCGGTGGCGATCTCCACGCCGTGTTCCGGCAGCCGGATCGTCCCGGCGTACGGCGCCGGGTTGCCGCGGGCGAGCAGCGCGGTCAGGGCGTCCACGTCGGCGTCGGCGGCGACCGGCGCGCTCAGCACGCGGCAGAGGTTGGCCTGGTAGACCTCGCCGGCCGCGATGTGCTCGCGGATCCGGCGGACGCCCGCGGTGTAGGCGGCCCGGTCCAGGGAGCTGGTCCAGTCCGCCTGTGCCGGGCCCCGCCAGCGGCCGGGCACCGGCGCGGGCACCGGCTCCTGTCGTACGTGTGCGAAGCGTGCGCAGGTCAGACGGCCCTCGAAGTCCGCGCTGACCGCCCAGAAGCCGGAGGAGTCCAGGGCGGCGGGGTCGCTGGTGACGTCGAGCAGGCCGGTGGCGACGCGGTCGCCGAAGCGGGCCAGGGGAGGGAGCGCGGGGAGGGGTTTCGCGGGGTGGTCGAGCACGTGCTCGAGTCTAGGTCCGGTGTCCGGCGGATGACCCGGGGATGTCCCGGAGGGGTCCTGACCACGACCTTCACCGGACGCACCGCAGCACGCTGCGCAAACGCGTTTTTGTGCTGGCCCAGGAATCCGCTAGAGTTCAACACGTCGCCGGGACGCGGAAGCGGACCGAAACGACAAGCGGACGTAGCTCAGTTGGTAGAGCGCAACCTTGCCAAGGTTGAGGTCGCGAGTTCGAGCCTCGTCGTCCGCTCGAAGGAAGAAGGGGTCATCCCGATCCCCTACACTCCTGGTGGAGTGGCCGAGAGGCGAGGCAACGGCCTGCAAAGCCGTCTACACGGGTTCAAATCCCGTCTCCACCTCCAAGGACGATTAGCTCAGCGGGAGAGCGCTTCCCTGACACGGAAGAGGTCACTGGTTCAATCCCAGTATCGTCCACGCGTCCCGAGGACGATTAGCTCAGCGGGAGAGCGCTTCCCTGACACGGAAGAGGTCACTGGTTCAATCCCAGTATCGTCCACTCGATCTTCGGATCGTGGATCCTTGGATCCCTCGCGCGATTAGCTCAGCGGGAGAGCGCTTCCCTGACACGGAAGAGGTCACTGGTTCAATCCCAGTATCGCGCACACTCCGTGACCCTTTGGTCACGTCTCCCGGACGATTAGCTCAGCGGGAGAGCGCTTCCCTGACACGGAAGAGGTCACTGGTTCAATCCCAGTATCGTCCACACGGCACAGAGCCCCTGGTCTTCGGACCGGGGGCTCTGTCGTTACGGGTCGGCGGCGCAAAGGGGTAATGCCGGCGCAGCTCCCCAGCTGCGCCGGCATTCGTGCCGTCCGTCGCACCCCCGTCCCCACGGGGTTTCATGGATGGATGTCCCCGCCCGGACCGCTCTTCCGGGCCTGGGGTCGCCGCTCAGCGCCCCAGCATCGCACCCACGGACGACGCCTGTGTGGCCACCGTCTCCCAGCCGTCGAAGACCAGCAGGAGCAGGGCCGCCAGGGGAAGGGCCATGAGCGTCGCCACCAGGGGGTGGCGGCGGCCCGTCCGGCGCGGGGCGAACGTGGTACGTCGCGGTGCCGTGTGGGCCATGGTCCCTCTCCCGACCGTCTCGGTTGTCGTCAGCAGCGGCGGGCGCCTGACCTCGGGGGACGAGTGCTGCACCCGCCGCTTGACCTCAAATCTAGGCGCGGAGCGGGCGGCGGGCGTCATGCCCTCGTACCGATTGCCGGGCCTCCCGGAGGATGAGCCATGACCTGCGACGTACTCCCCTGGGTGGAGACGCAGGCGCGCACATCGGGGTCATCCCGGAGGGGGTGCCCGCCGTGTCCGGCCATTTCCGAAGCGTCCCGGGGGCCCGAAAGGAGTGACTTCGATCACTCCAGGCGGGGGTGCGGAGTGCGCCGTACGCCGCATCGGAAGCGACGCGCGGGCGGGCCTGCGGGCCGTCCGGGGCGGCCGTCCGACGCGGGCGGCATCCGGCCGGGGTGAGCCGGTGACGAGCCCAACCACCGCACCCTGCCGCGTGGTTGGGGCTGCCCGGGGCCCAAAGGTGCCGCTGGGGGTGGCTTCCTGACCGCGTTTCACCTCCGCCGGTGGGCACACACAATCCGTAGGGGCCGGAGGGCGCGGCCTCTGCGCGCAGGCGGCGTGGGAAACGTAAGCTGTGCCACGTCACAGGGACCGGGCAGCGGGGATGAACATGGCGATGATGCGCCTGAGGCGCGAGGACCCGCGCGTCGTCGGCTCGTTCAGGCTTCACCGACGGCTCGGCGCGGGCGGTATGGGCGTGGTCTACCTCGGCTCCGACAAGAAGGGGCAGCGGGTCGCGCTGAAGGTGATCCGACCCGATCTCGCGGAGGACCAGGAGTTCCGGTCGCGGTTCGCCCGGGAGGTCTCGGCGGCGCGGCGGATCCGGGGCGGCTGCACGGCCCGGCTGGTCGCGGCGGACCTGGAGGCCGAGCGGCCGTGGTTCGCGACCCAGTACGTGCCCGGCCCCTCGCTGCACGACAAGGTCGCCGACGAGGGCCCGCTCGGCGCGGCCGAGACCGCGGCCGTCGGCGCGGCCCTCTCCGAAGGGCTGGTCGCCGTGCACGAGGCCGGTGTCGTGCACCGGGACCTGAAGCCCTCCAACATCCTGCTGTCCCCCAAGGGGCCGCGGATCATCGACTTCGGCATCGCCTGGGCCACCGGTGCCTCCACCCTCACGCACGTCGGCACCGCGGTCGGCTCCCCGGGCTTCCTCGCCCCCGAACAGGTGCGCGGCGCGATGGTCACCCCGGCGACGGACGTGTTCTCGCTGGGCGCGACCCTGGCGTACGCCTCGACCGGCGACTCCCCCTTCGGGCACGGCAGTTCCGAGGTGATGCTGTACCGGGTGGTGCACGAGGAGCCCCAGCTGTACGGCGTACCGGACGCGCTCGCCCCGCTGATCCGGGCCTGTCTGGCCAAGGACCCCGAGGACCGGCCCAGCACCCTGCAACTGTCGCTGCGGCTCAAGGAGATCGCCGCCCGCGAGGCACAGGACCTGGGTGGCGACGTACGGCCGCCCGCGCCGCGCGCCGCGGAGGCGGACCGGCCCACCGGGCGGCTCGTGGACACCTACCCCGAGCAGCAGCGCAGCCAGCGGCGGACCTCCCCCGGCACGCCGTTGCCGCGGGGTGGTGCCCCGTCCCGGGGGGCCGTGCCGTCACGGGGCGGCAGCGGCCCGCGGGGCGCGGGTACCGGCGGCCGGCCGGGCACGGCACGGCCGACCCCGGTGCCGCGCGGCGGCGACCGGCGCTCGGCCGGCGGTGTCCGGCCGGCTCAGCGCAGCGGCTCCGGGCGGCCGGCGCAGCGTACGACGGGTACGCGGCTGCGGCCGGCCAATCCGCGGCTGCTGCGGCAGCGGCTGTTCGTGTTCGTCGTGGTGACGCTGCTCGTGGCGCTCGGTATCGCGCTGGCGCAGGGCTGCGAGGGCCCGGCGCGGGGGCTGGGCGGCGACGACGGCCGGCCGCAGCGGCATGCGCAGCCGGTCCGCACGGCGAGGGCGGACGGAGCGCTGGGCGAGGAGGCTCCGCCGACGCCCGGGACGAGCCACGCCGCCTCCGCTCAGCCGAAGGCACCGGCCCCCGCCCGCCTCGGCTGAGGATCCGGACGAAGGGCCGGACGAGGGGCCGGACTCCTTCTCACAGCCGAGCCCCGGTCCCGGCACATACCGCCCGAGAGGGTGGGTCAGGACTCCGGGCGGCCGGTGGCGACCGCGTAGAAGGCCACCGCTGCCGCCGCGCCCACGTTGAGCGAGTCGACGCCGTGGGACATCGGGATACGCACCCACTCGTCGGCCGCGACCAGCGCCTGGGTGGACAGCCCGTCCCCTTCGGCGCCGAGCATCAGAGCCACCCGGTCCATCCGGTGCGGGGCCGCCTCGTCCAGGCTGCGGGCCTTGTCGTCCGGGGTGAGCGCGAGAAGCGTGAAGCCTGCCTCGCGGACCTGCTCCAGCCCCTTGGGCCAGGTCTCCAGCCGGGCGTACGGCACCGAGAACACCGCGCCCATGGAGACCTTGACGCTACGGCGGTACAGCGGGTCGGCGCAGTCGGGGGAGAGCAGCACCGCGTCCATGCCGAGGGCGGCGGCCGAGCGGAAGATCGCGCCGATGTTGGTGTGGTCGTTGACCGACTCCATGATCACCACGCGGCGGGCCGAGCGCAGCAGCTCCGTCGCCGTCGGCAGCGGCTTGCGCTGCATGGAGGCGAGCGCGCCGCGGTGCACGTGGTAGCCGGTGACCTGCTCGGCCAGCTCGGGGCTCACCGCGTAGACGGGGGCCGGGAGTTCGTCGATGACGTCGCGCATGACGTCGACCCACTTGGCCGAGAGCAGCATGGAGCGCATCTCGTAGCCGGCTTCCTTGGCCCTGCGGATGACCTTCTCGCCCTCCGCGATGAACAGGCCCTCGGCCGGCTCGCGCTTGCGGCGCAGCTCGACGTCGGTCAGGCCCGTGTAGTCACGCAGGCGCGGGTCGTCGGGATCCTCGACGGTGATGAGATCGGCCACGGGGTGATACTGCCTTGTCCTGGGTGTGGTGCCAACGGCTGGGTAGAGGTGTGTTACCCCGGGTTACACATGATCAAGCGGCCGGTTCCGGACCGACCTGGACGACCGCGCCGATGACGATCACCGCCGGCGGCTTCACGTCCTCGGTCCGGACGGTCTCGGCGACCGTGGCGAGGGTGGCGTCGACACGGCGCTGCGCGGCCGTCGTACCCTCCTGGACCAGCGCGACCGGGGTCTCGGGCGACCTTCCGTGCGCGACGAGCGTCTCGGCGATCTTGCCGATCTTGTCGACGCCCATGAGGACCACCAGCGTGCCGGTGAGCTTGGCCAGCGCGGGCCAGTCCACCAGCGAGCGCTCGTCGTCCGGGGCGACATGGCCGCTGACCACGGTGAACTCATGGGCGACGCCCCGGTGCGTGACCGGGATGCCGGCCGCGCCCGGCACCGAGATCGAGCTGGAGATGCCCGGGACGACCGTGCACGGGATGCCGGCCTCGGCGAGCGCCTGGACCTCCTCCATGCCCCGGCCGAAGACATAGGGGTCCCCGCCCTTGAGCCGTACCACCGACTTGCCCTGCTTGGCGTGCTCGATCAGCGCGTTGTTGATGGCCTCCTGGGCCATGAAACGGCCGTACGGGATCTTCGCCGCGTCGATGACCTCGACGTGCGACGGGAGTTCGGCGAGCAGGTCGCGCGGGCCGAGCCGGTCGGCGATGACGACGTCCGCCTCGGCGAGCAGCCGCCGGCCGCGGACCGTGATCAGGTCGGGGTCGCCGGGGCCGCCGCCGACCAGGGCGACGCCCGGGGTGCGGGTGCGGTGGTGGGGGGCCACCAGGGTGCCGTCGCGCAGGCCCTCGACGACCGCGTCCCGGATGGCGGCGGTGTGGCGGGGGTCGCGGCCGCGTGCGTCCGTGGTGAGCACCGCGACGGTGACGCCCTCGCTGTGGCCGGTCGCCGGGGTCCAGGCGGTGGCCTGGTCGGCGTCGTCCGAGCGCACGCACCAGACGCGGTGGCGCTCCGCCTCGGCGGAGGCCGCGGCGTTGGTCGCGGGGTCGCTGGTGGCGATCAGGGCGTACCAGGCCTCGGCGAGATCGCCGTCCTGGTACGGCCGCCTGGCCCAGGTGATCTCGCCCGCTTCCGCCATGGCCTCCACGGAGGGGGTCGCCTCGGGGGACACGACGAGGATGTCCGCACCGGCCGCGATGAGTGCCGGGAGACGGCGCTGGGCCACCGTGCCGGCGCCGAGGACGACCACGCGGCGGCCGGCGAGGCGGAGGCCTACGGGGTAGGCGGGGTGTTCGGCCATGAGGGGCGGCTCCTCGTCCAGGGCGGTGCGGTGGGCGCGCTGCGGCGTCGGAGCGGCCCTGACGTGCGGATTTTAGCTGTGAGCAGGGGTGCGGGCACGGGGTGGTCCGGCTGCTGGAACGCCGGACCACCCCTGCGGTGAGCCCGTGACCTCTACTTCTCGGTGACTCCGGCCGAGTCGAACGTCGCCACCTCGTGCATCGCCCGGGCCGCGCTCTGCACCAGCGGCAGGGCCAGCAGCGCGCCCGTGCCCTCGCCGAGGCGGAGGTCGAGGTCGACCAGGGGGCGCAGACCGAGCTTGTTGAGGGCGGCCACATGGCCGGGCTCGGCGCTGCGGTGACCGGCGATGCAGGCCGCGAGGACCTCGGGGGCGATCGCGCGGGCCACCAGAGCGGCCGCACCGGCGCTGACGCCGTCCAGGATCACCGGCGTACGCAGCGAGGCGCCGCCGAGGAGCAGGCCGACCATGGCCGCGTGCTCGAAGCCGCCGAGGGCCGCGAGGACCCCGATGGGGTCGGCCGGGTCCGGCTTGTGCAGGTCCAGGGCGCGCCGCACGACCTCGGTCTTGCGGGCCAGCGTCTCGTCGTTGATGCCGGTGCCGCGGCCGGTCACCTCGGCCGGGTCGGCGCCGGTGAAGACGGAGATCAGCGCGGCGGACGCCGTGGTGTTGGCGATGCCCATCTCACCGGTGAGCAGCGCCCTGTTGCCGGCCGCCACCAGGTCGCGGGCGGTCTCGATGCCCACCTCGATGGCCGCCTTGGCCTCCTCGCGGGTCATGGCGGGGCCGGTGGTCATGTCGGACGTGCCCCCGCGGATCTTGCGGGGCAGCAGGCCGGGGGTGGCGGGCAGGTCGGCGGCGACGCCGACGTCCACGACGCACACCTCGGCGCCGACCTGGTTGGCGAAGGCGTTGCAGACGGCTCCCCCGCCGAGGAAGTTGGCCACCATCTGGGCGGTGACCTCCTGCGGCCAGGGGGTGACGCCCTGGGCGTGCACGCCGTGGTCACCCGCGAAGATCGCGACGGCGGCGGGCTCCGGGATCGGCGGCGGGCACTGCCGGGACAGCCCGGACAGCTGGGCGGAGATGATCTCCAGCATGCCCAGCGCGCCGGCCGGCTTGGTCATGCGCTTCTGGCGCTCCCACGCCTCGCCGAGCGCCTTGGCGTCGAGCGGGCGGATCTGTGCGACGGTCTCGGCAAGCAGGTCGTGGGGTTCCTCTCCGGGCAGGGCGCGGCGGCCGTACGTCTCCTCGTGCACCACCCAGGACAGGGGGCGCCGCTTGGACCAGCCGGCCTGCATCAGCTCGGGCTCGTCCGGGAACTCGTCGACGTACCCGACGCACAGGTAGGCGATGACCTCCAGGTGCTCGGGCAGGCCGAGCGCGCGGACCATCTCGCGCTCGTCGAAGAAGCTGACCCAGCCGACGCCGAGGCCTTCGGCGCGGGCCGCGAGCCAGAGGTTCTCGACGGCGAGAGCGGCGGAGTACGGCGCCATCTGCGGCTGGGTGTACCGGCCGAGGGTGTGCCGGCCGCCGCGGGTGGGGTCGGCGGTGACGACGATGTTGACCGGGGTGTCGAGGATGGCCTCGATCTTCAGTTCCTTGAACTGCTTGGCCCGGCCCTTGGGCAGCGACTTGGCGTACGCCTCCCGCTGCCGCATCGCCAGTTCGTGCATCGTGCGCCGGGTGTCGGCGGAGCGGATGACGACGAAGTCCCAGGGCTGCGAGTGGCCCACGGAGGGTGCCGTGTGGGCGGCCTCCAGGACGCGCAGCAGCACCTCGTGCGGGATCGGGTCGTTGCGGAAGCCGTTGCGGATGTCGCGGCGCTCGCGCATGACCTTCAGGACGGCCGCGCGCTCGACCTCGTCGTAGGGCGGCGCGGCCGGACCGGTGGAGCGCTGTGCCTCCGCCGCGTCGGCCGGGCCCTCTTCCTGCTCGGCGCCGCGGGTCTGGAGGTCCTCCGCCTGCTGTACGACGACGGGGGCCTGCTCGGCGGCCGGCGCGTCCGGCTCGGCCTCGCGCGGCGCGGGGACGGTGGCCACCGGCTCCGGCTGCCCCGTCTGCTCCTGCGCGTCCTGCGCGGGCGGCGTGCTGGGCTGCGACTGGGCGGGGACCGGCTGCGGGGCCGCCGGCTGAGCGGCCATGGGCGCGGACTGGGCGAGCGGCTGCTCCGGCTGCGGCTCCGCGGCGGCCGGGGCGGGCTGCTCGGCCGCGGGCTCCACGGGCAGCGCCTCCGGCTGCGCGGCGGGCGCGGCACCGTCCGGCGCCGCCCCGGGCGCGCTCGCGGGCAGGGGCTCGGCGGCCACGGCCGCCGGCTCGGGCTGCGGCGCGACGGGGGCGGCCAGCTGGGGGCCCTGCGGCTGGTGCGGTTCCGCCGCGGCGGTGCCATCGGCGACGGGCTGCTCCGGTACGGCGTTCACCGCGGGCGCCACCATGAGGACCTCGGCCTCCGGGGCGAGTCCGGCCTCCGGGGCGGGGGCGGCCGCAGGAGCGTCCGGTACGGCGACGGCGACCGGCTCCGCCTCGGCGGCGGGGGCGTCCTGCGGCTGGACCGGGACCGCCGCGGGGTCGGGCTGCGGCACGTCCTCGGAGGCGACGGGCTGCTCGGCACCGACCTCCGGCGCGACCTGCGCCGGTACGTCGACGGGAGCGGCCACGGCGACCGGCTCCGGGGCGACCGGCTCGGCAGCCGCCTGCTGTTCCACGGCCGCTTCCGGTACGAGCTGAGCGGGGGCATCCTGCGCGGGGGCGGCCTCGACCGCGACGGCCTCCGGGGGAAGCACAGCGGCCTCGGCGGGAACGGCGACGGTCTCGGCGGCAACCTCGACGGCCTCGGCGGCAACCGCGTCCGCCGTTCCGGGCACCGGCTCGGCGGCGACGGGTTCCGCTGCGGGCACCGGTGCCTGCGCCGGGTCGGCGAGCTGCGCGTCAGCGGCCGGCTGGGCGGGCGCGGACACCTCGGCGCCGTCCGTGGCCGGCGCCTCCTCGGCCACCGGGCCGGGCGTCACCTCGCCCGGCGCGTCGGCGACCACGGCCTCCTGCGCCACGGTCTCCGGGACCACGGCCGCCTCGGCCACGGCCTCCTGCACGGCCCCCGCGTCCGCGGGCGCCGCCTCCTGCACCGGAGCCGCCTGCTGCTCCTGGGGAACCGCGGTCTCCTGGCCGGACGCGTCGGCGGGCTGCGCGGCTTCCGGGCCGCCCGCCATCGCCACGGCGCCCTCGGCCGGCAGGCCGGCTTCCGCGCCGGGCTGCTGCATGTCCTGCGGGCCCTGGCCGGCCGGTACGGCGTACTCCGCGTCCTGGCCGGGCACCGGCTGCACGCCGTCGTGGCCGTACTCCGGCTGGGCGGGGGCCGGCTGCTGGGCGACCGCCTGGGTCGCGAGGCGGGCGACGGCGGCCTGGGCGGCACCGGACGGATCCGCGGCGGCCTCCGGCGCGGGAACGGCGGCGGGGTCAACCGTTTCGGCAGCCGGTGCCTGGGCATCGGTCTGGGCCACCGCGGCGACCTGCGGCTGCGCTTCGGTCTGGGCCACCGCGTCGGGCTGTGCCTGCACATCGGCCTGCGCATCGGCCTGCACCGCGGCGACCGGCGCCTGCACATCGGCCTGCACCGCGGCCATCGGCACCTGCGCATCGGCCTGCGCCAGGGTGGCGTGCGGCTGCTCGCCCGCCGGTGCGGGGGCGGCCAGGGGCGCACCCCAGGGGGCGGCGCTCTGCGGGGCCATGTCATGCAGCGACTGCGGCTGTACGTCGAGGTACTCGGGGCCGGCCTGCGACGGGCCGGGCTGCCGTACCGGCGCGCCGGCGGGGCCGCGGTCGGCGAGGGAGCGGACCGGGCTGGCGGAGGCGTCGGGGATCGGCGGACCGAGGTGCAGCGGGCGGCGCGGCGGCTGTGCGGCGGCCGTCGCGTCGTGCGGCGCCGAGAGGATGGGCGACGACGGCACGGACGCGGGCCCCGGGTTCGGGTTCGGCAGCCGGACACCGCTGAGGTCCACCGAGCCGCTGTCGCGGCCGGCCGTCTCGTGCGGGCCCGGCTCGTGCAGGGCCTCCAGCACCGGTTCCGGGGCCGGTGGCGGCACTTCGTTGCCCCACGCGCCCTGGGCACCCGGCAGCAGCAGCTCCTCGTCCTCGGCGGGCGCCTCGGAGAGGTAGGTGTACGCACCGTGCGCGGGGACGCCCGGCTGCTCCACCATGCCTGCGCTCTCCGGCTGCCCCTCGCCCGGGACCTGGCCGGTGTCCGTCATGCGTACCCCTCGCCCATCGGTTAGTGCTTCTACGACCAGCTCACCCGGGACGGCGCACCGACCGCCCCGTAGTGAAGAACGAGCGTCCGTGCCCAGCGGCACGAACGAGCCGCCGGAAAAGGCGACAAAGCCATTCAGTGGCATTGTCCCGGCCGTTCCGCCGTCGCGACAGCATGATCCGCGACAGCCCGCTGTGGACTGCGCCACGTTGCGCGTCCTCGGGTTCTGCCGTACCACACCCACCCCAAGACGGGCGTGCGTTCCGGACATTGGCGAACGAAGTTCCGGGCCGCCGGTGCGGTACAACGATCGGCCAGCCTACCCCGCGCGGTACGACAACAGGATCACGGGGCGCGATCCGGCAGAACCCCGCTGAGCAGGAACGCAACGTTCCGCTCGGTCTCGGTCCAGGCCCGGGTGTCCAGTTCGACGGACTGGAGCAGGGCGCACTCGACCCGGTAGCCGTGCTCGGTCAGGTCGCGGCCGACGAGTTCGGCCGCGTCCCGGGTGGCCGCGTGGGTGACGATGCGCTGCGGGCGCCGGTCGGCGACCGCGGAGACGACGGCCGCTCCCCCGCCGCCGACCCGTACGACGTCCGGTTCCGGCAGGTTCTCCAGGACCTGCGGGGCGCTGCCGTGCACCACCTGGAGCTGGACGCCGAAGCGGCGTGCGGCGCTGTCGGTGCGGGCGCAGGCGCGCGGGTCGCCGTCGACGGCGATGACGGCGGCTCCGGCGCGCGCGGCCTCGGTGGCGAACGCGCCGCTGCCGCAGCCGATGTCCCAGACGAGGTCGCCGACCCGGGGGCCGAGGCGGGCGAGTTGGGCGGCGCGCAGCAGTCCGGTCTCGCCTTCGCCCGGATCGGGGCCGTACACCTCGTCGGGCTGGACCCAGCCGCGCGGACCGGCGCCGGGGTCGCGGCCGGCGATCCAGCCGCCGCTGTCGGCGGCGCCGGCCGGGCCGCCGATGACGATGACGACGTTGGGGTCGCGCCAGCTGTGGTCGGCGGCCCGCTCGGAGGTCACGACGGTCACCTGCTCGCGTTCGGTGCCCAGTTCCTCGCAGATGACGAAGGTGCGGTGCACGCCCTCCAGCAGCAGGCCGAGTTCGGCGGGTCCGGCGCCCGGTGCGGTGAGGACGGCGACCTTGGTGTGGGCGCGGCAGACGTTCACGGCCCGGCGCAGGGTGCGCGGGTGGGCGACGACGACCTGGGCGTCGTCCCAGGGCATGCCGGCGCGGGCGAAGGCGGCGGCCACCGCGGAGACGGCGGGGACGACCTCGACCTCCAGGCCGTACTCGGGGGCGCGCAGGGTCCGTACCACGCCGAAGAAGCCGGGGTCGCCGTCGGCGAGGACCACGGCGGTGCCGCGGTGGCCGGCGATGCGACGGGCGGCGAGCGTGAGGCTGCCCAGGCGGATGCGCTCGGCGGCGGGCGGGATCTCGGGCAGTGCCAGGTGGTGGGCGGCGCCTGCCACGAGCGTGGCGGCGCCGAGGGCGGAGCGTGCCGCGGCGGTCAGCGGCGAGCCGTCCCAGCCGATCACCGTGACCCGGTCGGCCATCGTCGTTTCTCTCCAGGTCTTCGCAGGTCGTCAGGGGTGCGGGCTCCCTGAGCGTACCCCGGGGAGGTGCAGGGGCTCAGTTCCAGTCGGAGTAGGAGGCGAAGCCTCCGGTGTCGGCGAGCTGCCCGTCGGCGCCCTCCAGGTCCTCCGGCAGCAGGCTCCAGACGATGTAGTCGGAGCGGGCTTCGGTCCAGGTGCCGTCCTCCGCGCGGACGTGGACTATGCAGGCGTTGCGCAGGACGCCCTCGCTGATGCAGCCGATCTTCTGGGCGACCTGCTGGGAGGCGGTGTTGTCGGCCGCGGTGCGCAGCTCGATGCGCTCGAAGCGCTGGTCGCCGAAGAGCCAGTGGGCGGTGGCGAGCGCGGCCTCGGAGGCGTACCCCTCGCCGCGGGCCCAGGGGGCGATGACGTAGGACATCTCGGTGGAGCGCACGTGCCAGTTGGTCCTGGCGAGCCGGACGACGCCGACCAGGCGCTGGGTGAGGAACTCGGCGACGGCGAGGTCGAGGCCGCGGCCCGCGAGGCGTTCGGCGGGGGCGTCCCGGGTGACCCAGCGGCGGGCCCGGTCCTCGGTGTAGGGCTGGGGTACGCCGGTCCAGGCGCCGACCTGCTCGTCGTTCATCATCTCGGTCAGGGCGGGCACGTCGTCCTCGTCGAGGGGCCGCAGCACCAACCGCTCCGTGCTGATGGAGATGTTGGGGAAGGTGCTCGTCATGCGCCGCTCCGTAACCTTCGCTGAAAAACCTTGAGGCACCGTCAGGACCGAGACGGGCCCGCTGAACTGCCCAGCATGCAGCATGAAACCACTGAACCGCACAACGGGGTCCACTCCCTGTGAAGGAGCGGACCCCGCGGGTGTGCGAGCCGGGCCGGAGGGACGGCCGGGCGGGCGGCCGGAGGGACCGCCGGGAGGACGGTCAGAAGGATGCGATGACCGAACCCTGGTACTTGTCCTCGATGAACTTCTTGACCTCGGGCGAGGTGAGGAGCTTGGCGAGCTTCTTGACCCGCGGGTCCTTCTCGTTGCCCTTCTTCACGGCGAGGAAGTTGCCGTACGGGTTGTTCTTCGCGGACTCCAGGACGATCGCGTCCTTCGCGGGCTTCAGACCGGCGGAGATGGCGTAGTTGCCGTTGACGACCGCGGCGTCCACGTCGTCCAGGGAGCGCGGGGTCTGGGCCGCCTCGACCTCCTTGAACTTGAGGTTCTTGGGGTTCTTGGTGATGTCCTGCGGGGTCGCCTCGTTGCCGGCGCCGGCCTTGAGGGTGATGAGCCCGTTGTCCGCGAGCAGCTTCAGCGCGCGGGCCTCGTTGACGGCGTCGTTGGGGACGGCGATGGTCGCACCGCTCTTGAGGGCGTCGGCCTTCTTGACCTTGTGGGAGTACAGGCCGAGCGGCTCCAGGTGCACCGTGACGACGGGCACGATGTGGGTGCCGCGCTTGCTGTTGAAGTCGTCCAGGTACGGCTGGTTCTGGAAGTAGTTGGCGTCCACCGAGCCGTCCTCGGTCGCCGTGTTCGGCGTGATGTAGTCGGTGAACTCCTTGACCTCGAGGTCGAGGCCGGCCTTCTTCGCCAGGTTCTTCTTGACGAAGTCCAGGATCTCGGCGTGCGGGGTCGGGCTGGCGGCGACGACCAGCGGGCCGCTGTAGTCCGTGGAGGCGGAGTCCTTGCCGGAGCCGCAGGCGGTCAGCCCGAAGGTGAGGGCTCCGGCGGCGAGGACGGCGGTGGTGAGCTTGGCGGTGTTACGCACGAAAAGTGCCTTTCCTTAAGGGTGGTGCGACCCCGTGTACGGGTGAACGGGGAGTCCTGGGGGGCTCAGGCGGCCTTGTCGACGTCGGCCGCCGCCGGCTCCTTGGCCTTGAGCAGGCGGAGCCGGGGTGCCGGGCCGGAGCGGCCGCCGCGGCTGTGCAGCGAGCGGGCGGCGAGGTCGCCGGCGAACTGGATGAGGGAGATGACGACGGCGAGGATCGCGACGGTGATCCACATCAGCTGGGTCTCGAAGCGCTGGTAGCCGTAGCGGACGGCGAGGTCGCCGAGGCCGCCGCCGCCGACCGTGCCGGCCATGGCGGAGTAGCCGATGAGGGCGATGACCGTGGTGGTGGTGGAGGCGATCAGCGAGGGCAGCGCCTCGGGGACGAGCACCTTGCGGACGATCGTCCAGGTGTTGCCGCCCATGGACTGCACGGCCTCGACCAGCCCGTGGTCCACTTCGCGGACGGCCGTCTCGACCAGGCGGGCGAAGAACGGGATGCCGCCGATGGCGAGCGGCACGATCGCGGCGGTCGTGCCGATGGTGGTCCCGGTGACCCAGCGGGTGAAGGTCATCAGCGCGACCATCAGGATGATGAAGGGCATGGACCGGCCGACGTTCACGATCTGGCCGATCACCTTGTTGGCGACGATGTTCTGGAGCAGGCCGCCGCGGTCGGTGAGGACGAGGAGGAGGCCGAGCGGGAGCCCGGCGGCGACGGCGATCAGCGTGGACCAGAGCACCATCCGGAACGTCTCGGAACACGCCTCGGAGAGCAGCGGCTGCATCTCGGACCAGGTCACTTGGCACCTTCCTTCACCAGTACGGCCTCCTGGCCCACCACGTCGATCTGGAGCCCCTGCTCGCGCAGGAAGCCGATGGGCACCACGTTCTCCTCGTAGCGGCCGGGGAGTTCGAGGCGCATCCGGCCGATCTGGAGGCCGCCGACGGTGTCGATGGCGGCGCCGAGGATCGAGATGTCGATGTTGTAGGTGCGCGAGAGCTGGGAGATGACCGGCTGGGTGGCGGCCTCTCCGTGGAAGGTCACGTCGAGGACGGTCCGGTCGGCGCCGGTCCGCTCGCCGCTCACCGGGAACAGGGCGGCGGCCAGCTCGGAGCCGGGGGTGGCCAGCAGCTCGCTGACGGTGCCGGACTCCACGATCCGGCCCCGCTCCATCAGGGCGGCGGAGTCGCAGACCGACTTCACCACGTCCATCTCGTGGGTGATGAGCAGGACGGTGAGGCCCAGCTGTTGGTTCAGGTCGCGCAGCAGCTGGAGGATGGACCGGGTGGTGTCCGGGTCGAGGGCGCTGGTGGCCTCGTCGGAGAGGAGCACCTTGGGGTCGCCGGCGAGGGCGCGGGCGATGCCGACGCGCTGCTTCTGACCGCCGGAGAGCTGGGCCGGGTAGGCCCGTGCCTTGTCGGCGAGACCGACCAGGTCGAGCAGGTCCAGCGCCTTGCGGGAGCGCTCCTTGCCGGACACGCCGAGGATCTCCAGCGGCAGTTCGACGTTGTCCTGCACGGTCCGCGAGGACAGCAGGTTGAAGTGCTGGAAGACCATGCCGATCCGGTTGCGCGCCCGGCGCAGTTCCCGGCCCGCGCGCGGGCCGCGTCCGGCGAGGGCGGTGAGGTCCTGCCCGTCGACGGTCACGGTGCCGGAGGTGGGGCGCTCCAGCAGGTTGACGCAGCGGATGAGGGAGGACTTACCGGCGCCGGACTGGCCGATGACGCCGTAGACCTCGCCTTCGCGGACGTGGAGATCGACGCCGTCGAGGGCGGTGACCTCGCGGCCGCGGGAGCGGTAGACCTTGGTCAGGCCCGATGTGGTGATCACTGGATTTCCGTCACTGTCGAGTGCGCGGGCGTGGGTGTGCCCGGGCACGGATGCATGCGGTTCTGGCATGGAGGCGGCACAGCGGAAGATGTGCGTCCGGTACGGCTCGTGGCGCACGGAGTTGCCGCGGCTCTCGCTTCGGGGCGCGAGGCCTAGATGATGCGGGGGCCCTCTAGAAGGCGCACATTCGGCGCATCACGCGACACATACAACGAGCACCGGGCGTCGTGGTCGCCTCGGTCGCAAGGGTGCGGCAGCTCGTCGTGGTCATGCGATCAGTAAACCAGACGGACGCTGCTGACCGGTCGAAACTGTCCGCATAGTGGACAGCGGCGGACACCGCAGACCGAGAAGTCGGCGGCGGCCGGGGAGCCCTGCGACCCCTCCGGTGACCAGCACGGAAAGGGCCGACGCCTCCGCCACCACCGGATCGCCTCCCGCCCCTCCGCACGAGGGGCTGTGGCCAACGCCACGGCGGCCGCGTACGGCGGGGTCGGCGGCGGGAGTCCGATTCGGCCGTAATAGGGTCACCGCATGCTCACTGTCCTGACGCTGGTGACCGGGGTCGCCGCGCTGCTGCTCGCCGCCTGGTGCGGCTGGGCCGCCCACCGCGACCAGCCGACCAAGGACTGGCACTTCATCGGCATGGCCGTGGTGTCGCTGCTGGCCCTGATCCAGCTGGTGGCCGGGATCGTGCTGCTGGCACGGGGCGAGAAGCCGGAGCAGGGCACGACGATCTTCGTGGCGTATCTGCTGGGCGCGTTCGCGTGCGTGCCGGCGGCGGGTTTCATGTCACTGGCCGAGCGCACCCGCTGGGGTTCGGTGACGGTCGCGGCGGGCGGCGTGGTGCTGGCCGTTCTCGAGGTACGGCTCTACGACATCTGGGGAGGCTGAGATGACGGCGGTGGAGGAGAAGCCGACCCGGCTGATCAGCGGGCCGGGCATGCTGCTGGTGTGGTTCTACGGCGTGATGGTGGTCGGCGCGGTGTCGCGTTCGGCGTACCAGATCAGCACGGACTTCCAGCGGGCACCGCTCGCCTACTCGCTGTCGGCGGTGGCCGGTGTGGTGTACGGGTTCATCACGTACACGCTGGTCCGGGGCGGGGAGACGGCGCGCCGGGCGGCGCTGGTGTGCTGTGCCGTCGAGCTGGCGGGCGTGCTGATCGTGGGCACGTGGACGCTGGTCGACCGGTCGGCGTTCCCGGACGCGACGGTCTGGTCCGACTACGGCATGGGATACGTCTTCATCCCGGTGCTGCTGCCGCTGTCCGCGATGTACTGGCTGCGCAGGGCGCGGAAGGAGCGGGGCGCCTGAGGCTCGCGCCCCGCGCCCCCGCCCGGTGTCACGCCGTGGCCGCGTACGCTCCCGCCCGCTTCTCCAGGATGACCATCTCGACCCCGTCGGTGCCCTTCGAGCGGCCGACGGCCTCGTAGCCGACGCGGCGGTACAGCCGCAGGTTGCCCTCGCTGCGGTGGCCGGTGAAGAGGCGGAAGCGGGTGGCGCCGCGCTCCTGGGCCAGCGCGCCCTCGGCCGCGCGCAGCAGCCGGGCGCCGATGCCGTGCCCCTGGAGGCGGGGGTGGACGCAGAGCTTGCCGATCGCGGCCGTGCCGTCCTCGTTGACCTTGCCGCGCACCGAGCCGACCACCTCGTCACCGAGCCGGGCGACGAAGACGCAGTCGGTGGCGACCTCCTGGCGGACCGAGTCGAGGGTTTGGACGAGGGGGTCGATGCGGTAGTTGCCGTACAGCGCCGCCTCGCTCTGGAAGCACAGGTACTGGAGCTTGAAGATCTGCTCCGTGTCCTGCTCGGTCGCCTCCGAGATGGTCACGCTCATGCCCATGTGCGCATGCCTCCCGCTCACCTGATCACCTGTCGTCCCCCACTCCTATCCCCGCAGTTCGCGGGCCGCAACCTCCGGTGTGAGCAATCGGCGCAGACATGCCAGACATCTGGAGCGTTCCGGACCGAGGCTCCCCTGTGAGATACCCAACTCCCGTGCGATCTCCCGGTATGTCAGGTCCCGCGGGGAGAGCAGGGCCTCCAGGAGGCGGGGGCAGCGGCCGGGCAGCCGGCGGACGGTGTCCCGCAGCGCCCGGCGCCCGGCGGCCGTGAGCACGGCCTGCTCGGGTCCGGGCAGCGCGTCGTCGGCCGGCTCGGTGCCGTACGGCCGTTCGAGTCGGGCGGTACGGCGGCTGCGGCGCGCCTCGGCCCGGACGGCCCGGCGCAGCCAGCCCTGCGGATCGAGCGGCGGCCCGTGCGTCTGGAGCCGCTCCAGCAGCCGGAGCCACACCGCCTGTTCCAGGTCGCGCGGCTCGCTCCCGGCCGCATATGCCTCGGCCGAGGCCTCGGCGGTGAGCAGGGGATGCAGTGCGGCTACCAGGTCGGGCGTCATATGCGGAACGACGCGCCGCCCCGGGGGCGGGTTTCCGGGGCGGCGCGGAGTCACTCCGAACGAGGTGCGACGGGTCGAACCGTTGACGAAGGGCCCGGGCGGGCTCAGCCCGCCAGGAAGTCGGCGCGGGCCAGGACGCCGGTGTCGGCGTTGTCGGTGAAGACGCCATCGATGCCGGTCGCGAAGTAGGTCCGGAAGGCGCCGAAGGGGTCGCCGTAGCCGTCGGCCGCGCTGCCCTTGCGGTACTCGGCCGGCAGGAAGGGATTCTCGTTGCGCAGGGTCCAGGGGTGCAGCACCAGACCCACCTTGTGCGCGTCGGAGACCAGGGTGGTGGGCTCGCCCAGGGTGCCGTCCGCGTTCTTCGGCACGACCAGGTCCAGCGTGGGGCCGATGCCCTGCGCGTAACCGGCGATCTCCCGCAGCCCCTTGGGGGTGATCAGGTCGGCGACGGTGCGCGGGTCGCCCGCCTCGACGAAGTCGTAGGGGCGGCTGTCGGCGGAGGACAGCAGCACCACGAGCGGGTTGTCGACCAGCTGGTTGAGCCGCTGGATGCTGCCGGGCTCGAAGGACTGGAGGATGACCGGCGCGTTCCGGCCGTCCTTGCCGTATCTGCGCAGCAGCTTCGCCACCCGCTCCTCCAGGCCGAGGCCCAGTTTGCGGAAGTAGGTCGGGTGCTTGGTCTCGGGGTAGATCCAGACCTGCTTGCCGCGCCTGCGGGTCTGCTCGTCCTGCCACTTCAGCACCTCTTCGAACGTGGGGATCTCCCAGCGCCCGTTGTAGAGGGTGTTGTGCGGCCGGTTGGCGGGGATGCGCTCGACGGCGCGCAGCGTCTTCAGCTCCGCGAGCGTGAAGTCCTCGGTGAACCAGCCGGTCACCGTGGCGCCGTCGATCACCTTGGTGGTCTTGCGGCCGGCGAACTCGGGGTGCTCGGCGACGTCCGTGGTGCCGCCGATCTCCGGTTCGTGACGGCAGACCAGATGGCCGTCCTTGGTGGGCACCAGGTCACCGGCCTCGACGACGTCCGCGCCCAGGTCCAGGGCCAGGTTGTAGGAGCCGAAGGTGTGCTCGGGGCGGTAGCCGCTGGCTCCGCGGTGGCCGATGATCGTCGGCACCGGCAGCCCCTTCAGCCCGCGGCCCGTGCGGCGGCCTGCCGCCTGGACTGCGCCCGGCAGTCCGAGGACCGCTCCGCCCGCCCCCAGCACCGCGGCGCCGAGCAGTGCCCGCCGTCCCGTCCCCTGTGTCCGCTCGTCCGTCCGGTCGCCGTCCATGAGCGCCTCCTGCCGTCCGCTCCGCTGCTCTTCACTGCCGGGCGATCGTAGGGGTGTCCACATGACGGACGGGAGACACCGTGTCGAACACACGGCTGACGCCGTGTGGCCGGTGGACGGCGGGAGATGACGGCCCGTCGCCCGGGTGGCCGCCGTCGGGGCGATCTCCGTCACATCGGGCACGCCGGTGCGACGGACCGTTTCCGGGACGCCACCGCAGGTAAAGCAGCGTCAACTGTTCGTAAGACCTCGGTGAACCGGCCGCACCCGATGTGCGCTACCCACCGGCCCGCGAGTAATGTCCTCACCTGCACAGACTCATATCGCACCCTCGGCACCGGAGGACCCGTTGTCCCGCTTCGCGCTCATCAAGGCAGTGCTCGGACCGATCATGCGCCTGATGTTCCGCCCACAGGTGGAGGGTGCGGAGAACATCCCAGGGGACGGCCCGGTCATCCTGGCCGGCAACCACCTCACCTTCATCGACTCGATCGTGCTGCCGGTGGTCACCAAGCGGCAGGTGTACTTCATCGGCAAGGACGAGTACGTCACCGGCAAGGGCTTCAAGGGCCGGCTGATGGCGTGGTTCTTCACCGGTGTCGGCATGATCCCGGTGGACCGGGACGGCGCGAACGGTGGTGTGGCCGCGCTGATGACCGGCCGACGCGTCCTGGAGGAGGGCAAGGTCTTCGGCATCTACCCCGAGGGCACGCGCTCGCCCGACGGCCGGCTCTACCGGGGCCGTACCGGTATCGCGCGGCTGACGCTGATGACCGGCGCGCCGGTGGTTCCCTTCGCGATGATCGGCACGGACAAGCTCCAGCCGGGCGGCCGGGGCATTCCGCGGCCCGGCCGGGTGACCGTCCGGTTCGGCGAGGCCATGGAGTTCTCCCGGTACGAGGGGATGGACCGGGACCGCTATGTGCTGCGGGCCGTCACCGACTCCGTGATGGCGGAGGTCATGCGGCTGTCGGGACAGGAGTACGTGGACATGTACGCCACGAAGGCGAAGGCTGCCTGAAAGCAGGACCCGAACGGACGCGGAAGGCGGACGGACGCGCGCCGCGTCCGTCCGCCTTCCGGTTGGGTCCGCCTGCCGGTGGAATCTGGCCCCGACACAGCGCCGGATCGGCCGCAGTTACCGGCCATATGACCACACAACATGTCTTATTCAGACATGTACAAACCTTCCCGGCGTACCCTGCTCCGTACCCCGATCGCGGCTGCCGGCGCGGGGCTCCTGGCGGCCTGCACAGAATCCGGCTCCGCACCCCGCCCCGGTCCCGGACACACCGGCGCCATGGGGGCGTTCGTGCCCCCGGGTCCCAAGGGGTACGTCAATCCGTCGGATCCGGAGGTAATCGCCGCCGAGCAGCGGCGCGGCGCGGGCCGCGTGCGCAGGGTCCGGTTCACCGCCGCCGCGGCCACGGTGGACCTGGGCGGCCGCACCGTGCACACCTGGGCCTACAACGAGACCGTCCCGGGCCCCCTGGTCCGCGTCACCGCCGGTGACGTCCTCGACCTCGGCCTCGCCAACCGGCTGCCCGCCGCCACCACGCTGCACTCCCACGGGGTGCGGCTGCGCTGCGACATGGACGGCACCCCGGGACTGACCCAGGACGCCATCCCGGCCGGGACGGACTTCGGCTACCGCTTCACCGTCGCCCACCCGGGCACCTATCTGCTCCACTCCCACCAGGGCCTCCAGGCCGACCGCGCCCTGTACGCGCCGCTCATCGTGGACGATCCCCGGGAGCCCCTCTCCTACGACAAGGAGTGGGTCGTCGTCCTGGACGACTGGCTCGACGGCGTGGCCGGCTCCACCCCCGAGCAGGTCCTCGGCCAGCTCCGGCCGGGCGGCGGGTCCGCGCAGGCGGGAGGCATGGCGATGGGCCCCGGCCACGGCAGCCCGGGTCCCGGTCGCCCGAGCGCGAGCCCGTCGCACTCCGGGCGGTCCGGGGGTCCCTCGCGGGTGCTGCGCGGCTCCCACAGTCGCATGCTGCACGGGGACGGCGGCAGCGTCGACTACCCGTACTACCTGGCCAACGGGCGGCTGCCCGGCAGCCCCTCGGTGTTCCGCTGCCGGCCCGGCGACCGGATCCGGCTGCGCATCATCAACGCCGGTTCCGACACCGCGTTCCGAGTGGCGCTGGGCGACCACACCATGACCGTCACCCACACCGACGGCTATCCCGTGGCGCACAAGAGGACCGACGCGCTGCTGGTCGGCATGGCGGAGCGGTACGACGTCCTGGTCACCGCCCAGGACGGGGTGTTCCCGCTGGTCGCGCTCGCGGAGGGCAAGCAGGGACAGGCCCTTGCCGTGCTCCGTACCGACAAGGGGAGAAGCCTGCCCGCCGCCGATGTCCGCCCGGACGAGCTGGACGGCAAGACCGTCCCGGCGCGGCGCCTGGTGCCGGACGACGCGGTGGCGCTGGACGACCGGAAACCCGACCGGGAGCTGCGGATCAAGGTCACCGGCAGCATGGCGAAGTACGACTGGGGGTTCGACCACCAGCCCTACTCGGTGCGCCGGCGGCACCCGGTCCGCGCCGGTGAGCGGGTACGGCTGTCGCTCATCAACGCGACCGGCATGTGGCACCCGCTGCATCTGCACGGCCATACCTTCGCCCTCACCGGGGAGAACGCGGTGGGGACGCGGAAGGACACCGCGATCGTGCTGCCGCACCGCAAGCTGGTGGTCGAGTTCGACGCCGACAATCCCGGGCTGTGGATGCTGCACTGCCACAACCAGTACCACTCGGAGAGCGGGATGATGACGGTGCTGGGCTATCAGCGCTGAGGGCCGGTGCACGGTCGTCCTCCGGGGGCGGGTGAGCCGTGGCTGCCCGCCTCCCGGGACGGGTCACTCCCCCGCGTTCTCCAGCTTCTGGCCCTTCAGCAGGAACCAGGACACCGCCGCCGTGGCGAGCAGCACCGCCGCTCCGACGCCCGAGGCCAGGTGGAGGCCGTGGACGAAGGAGTCGCGGGCCGCGGTCAGCAGCGATGCCGCGGCCTGCGGGGGCAGGTGGTCCGCCGCCTGCACCGCGGCGCCCAGTGACTCATGGGCTGCCGCCGGGGTGCCGGCCGGGCCCGTGAAGTCGCGGTAGACGCCGGTGACGACGGAGCCCAGCAGGGCGATGCCCAGGGCCGCGCCGAGTTCGTAGGCCGTCTCGGAGACCGCCGAGGCGGCGCCCGCCTGCTCCTTGGGCACGCTGGAGAGGATGACATCGGCGGTGACCGTGAAGGAGAAGCCCGCGCCGACACCCACCACGAGCAGGGCGGCGCCCAGCACCGGGTAGCCGGTGGACTGCCCGACGGTCGTCAGCGCGGCGAGGGCGGCGCCGACGGCCGCCAGGCCCGCACTGACGACCGCGCGGACCGAGCAGCGCCGGGCCGCGCGACCGGCGACCAGACCGGCCGCCACCGCACCGACGGCTGCGGGCAGTTCGGCGAGGCCGGCCTCGAACGGGTGCCTGCCCTGGACGAGTTGCAGGTACTGGGAGAGGAAGAACACCAGCCCGGACATGCCGAGCACGGTCAGCAGGTCGGCCAGCACCGCACCGCTGAACCCTCGGTTCCTGAACAGCCGCATGTCCAGCAGCGGGGCCGGCCGGGTGAGCTGGCGGTGGACGAAGCCGCAGAGCGCCGCCGCACCGAGCAGCGCCGCGCCGAGCACGGCCCAGGTGAACCCGTGGGTGGCCGCCTCCTTCACCGCGTACACCAGGCCGATCACACCGACCAGGGACAGCAGGACGCCGGCCAGGTCCCAGGGGCCCGGGTTCGGGTTGCGGGACTCGGGGAGCGTGCGGATGCCGACCAGGACCAGGACCGCCATCACCGGCAGGTTGATCAGGAAGACCGAGCCCCACCAGAAGTGTTCGAGGAGGAAGCCGCCCGCGATCGGGCCGACGGCCGTGCCGGCCGAGGCGGTCGCGCCCCAGATGCCGACGGCCAGGCTGCGCTCGTGCGGGTCGTGGAAGATGTTGCGGATCAGGGCGAGGGTGGCGGGCATCAGGGTCGCGCCCGCGACACCGAGCAGCGCCCGCGCCAGGATCATCAGTTCGGGTGTCGTCGCATAGGCGTTGAGGACGGAGACCGCGCCGAACGCCGTGGCGCCGACGAGCAGGATCCGCTTGCGGCCGATGCGGTCGCCGAGGCTGCCCATGGAGACCAGCAGACCGGCGATGACGAAGGAGTAGACGTCGCCGATCCACAGCAGCTGGGTGCCGGAGGGGTTGAGGTCTTCGCTGATGTAAGGGGTCGCCAGGCCGAGGACGGTGGCGTCGACGGCCACCAGCAGCACGGCCAGGACGAGGACGGACAGGGCGAGCCAGCGGCCCGGACGCCTCTCCGCCTCCGTCGCGCGCGCCGGCTGCAAGGTGCTGGTCATGATTCCTCTCTTCTGGTGCGTCGTACGCGGGTCTCTTCCGGCGCGCGTCGCCGCGTTACGCGTGCGTGCGCCGTGCGCCGCCGAGCAGCAGCTCGACGATCATGTAGGTGAAGTCCTTGGCGGCCACCCGGCCCTCCGCCACCGCCCAGGCGCCGGAGGCCAGCAGGCCGTACAGCGCCTCGGTGAGCCAGGCCGGGGTGAGGTCGATACGGAACTCGCCGCTCTCCTGGCCGCGCCGGAACAGGGCCGTGAGGCGCTCGTCGATGCGGGCCCAGCCCTGGTTCTGCCCCTCGCCCTCGAAGAGCTGGTTCTCGGTGTAGAGGAAGGCGAGCAGACCGGCCGCCGGTTCGATCGCCCGGACCAGGCGGTGCACGGCCTCGCCCGCCGGGCCGTCGTCCAGGCGGGCCGCGTCCAGCGCCGCCTCGCACTCCGCGATGCCGAGCGCCTCCAGCGCCCGTACGAGCGCGTCGCGCCCGGCGAAGTGGCGGTGCAGCGTGGCCCGGCTGATCCCGGCGGCCTTGGCGACCTCGTCCATGGTCGCGGTGGATTTACGGGTCAGCAGGGCGGCTGCGCTGCGCAGCACATGGTCACGATCCAGGGCCATGAGACAAGAGTAACCCACATGAGACATCTTTGTCTCACTTCAGGCATGCGTGCATCACCGAGTCGGCGGCCGGAGTGCGCGAGCGATCAGTGCCAGGGCAGTTGCGCGCGCCGCTCCCAGTAGGCGCGCGGGTCCTCGGCCAGCGTGGCGAGCCGGGTCAGCTGGTCGGCGTCGAGATCCACGGCGGGGGCGTGCAGGTTGGAGCCCAGCTGGGTGACGGTGGCCGCGCCGGAGAGGATGACCCCGGCCCAGGGCTGGCGCAGGATCCAGGCGAGGGCCACGGCGTCGCAGCCCAGCTCGGTCTCCTCGGCGACGACCTTCAGGACGTCCGGGGCGTGGGGCGCGGCGAGCCTTCCGTTGGCCATGCCCTCCTTGACGATCACGGTGAGCCCGGCGTCGTGGGCCTCGGCGAGCGCGGGAGCGGCCGAGGTCTCCAGCACGTTGTAGGTGGACTGGACGGTACGGAAGAGGGGCTCGCCCTCCACCGTGACGGCGAGGGCGGCGCGGATCGCGTCGGCCTGGGCGGGGCCGCTGGTGGAGAAGCCGATGGTGAGGCCCTGGGCGGCGGCCTCGGCGAGCTTCGCGTGCAGGTCCTTGTCGGTGAGGGCCGGGCTGTCCGGGGTCACCGAGTGGATCTGGTACAGGTCGAGCCGGTCGCCGAGCAGGGCCTCGGTCTCCGCGCGCTGCCGCTCGTAGGTGGCCAGGGTGTGGTCCTTGACCTCGTGCTGCTCGGCGTCGGTGGACCAGCCGGCGGTGTAGGTGTAGCCCCACTTGCTGCCGACGACCACGTCGTCGATGTCGGGGCGGGCGTTCAGCCAGTCGGCGAGGAACTCCTCGGAGCGGCCGTAGGAACGGGCGACGTCGACATAGCGCACCCCCTGGGCGTAGGCGGCGTCGAGGAGGTCGTGGGTACGGTCCCGGAGGGCGTCGACGCTGCGGTTCCCGCCGAGGTCCTCGTCGCGGCCGAGGTTGATGTAACCGGGGCGGCCGACGGCGGCCAGACCGAGGCCGATGTGGCAGGTCGGGGTCGTGGCGTGCGCGAGACGGGCGAAGGGCATCGCGGGCTCCGTTCGGTCGGCTCCGGTGGGACTTCCGACCAACGTAACCCGCGACGCCCTGTTGTGATCGCCGTACGGCCCGGGGTGTGCGCCGGTCCGGCGGCCGGTCGCGGCTCCCCGTGCCCCTTCCGGGGCGGCGGACTCAGCCCTGCCGCTTGGCCTCGGCCCACGCGTGCTGGGCCGCCACGTCCGCCTTGGCCTCCGCCAGCTGGACGGCGACCGCGCTCGGCGCCGTACCGCCGCGCCCGCTCCGGGAGGCGAGGGCGCCCGGGACGTTGAGGACGGAGCGGACCTCCGGGGTGAGATGCGGGGAGATCTTCGCGAACTGCTCGTCCGTGAGCTCGTCCAGCTCCTTGCCCTCGGCCTCGGCGACCTTGACGCACTCGCCGGCCACCTCGTGCGCGACCCGGAACGGCACGCCCTGCTTGACCAGCCACTCGGCGATGTCCGTGGCGAGCGAGAAGCCGGCCGGGGCCAGTTCCTCCATGCGCTCGCGGTGGATCGTGAGGGTGGCCATCATGCCGGTGAAGGCGGGCAGCAGCAGCTCCAGCTGGTCGCAGGCGTCGAAGACCGGCTCCTTGTCCTCCTGGAGGTCGCGGTTGTAGGCGAGCGGCATGGCCTTGAGGGTGGCCAGGAGCCCGGTCAGGTTGCCGATGAGACGGCCGGACTTGCCGCGCGCCAGCTCGGCGATGTCCGGGTTCTTCTTCTGCGGCATGATCGACGAGCCGGTGGAGAAGGCGTCGTGCAGGGTCACGAAGGAGAACTCCTTCGTGTTCCAGATGATGATCTCCTCGGCGATCCGGGAGAGGTTGACGCCGATCATCGCGGTGATGAAGAGGAACTCGGCGACGAAGTCACGGGAGGCCGTGCCGTCGATGGAGTTGCCCACGCTGCCGTGCTCGAAGCCGAGGTCCTGCGCGACCGCCTCCGGGTCCAGACCGAGGGAGGAGCCGGCCAGGGCGCCGGAGCCGTAGGGGGAGACGGCGGTGCGCTCGTCCCACTGGCGCAGCCGCTCGGCGTCCCGGGCCAGGGGGTGGACATGGGCGAGGATGTGGTGGGCGAAGAGCACCGGCTGGGCGTGCTGGAGGTGGGTGCGGCCGGGCATCGCGACGTCCGGGTGGGCCTCGGCCAGGCCGATCAGCGCGTCCTGGAGGTCGGCGATCAGACCGGCGATCGTACGGGCGTGGTCCCTGAGGTACATCCGGAACAGGGTGGCCACCTGGTCGTTCCGCGACCGGCCCGCGCGCAGCTTGCCGCCCAGCTCGGGGCCGAGGCGCTCCAGCAGGCCGCGCTCCAGGGCGGTGTGCACGTCCTCGTCGGCGAGGGTGCCCGTGAAGTCCCCGGACGCGACGTCGGCCTCCAGCTGGTCGAGGCCGGCGATCATGCGCTCCAGCTCGTCCGCGCTGAGGAGTCCGGCCTTGTGCAGCACGCGCGCGTGAGCGCGGGAACCGGCGATGTCGTACGGCGCGAGCCGCCAGTCGAAGTGGACGGACGCGGACAGCTTCGCCAGGGCCTCGGCGGGACCGTCGGCGAAACGGGCGCCCCAGAGCCGTACGTCACCGCTGTTGCTGCTCACTTGCTCTGCTCCTAGGGGATGTGATGGACGACCGTTGGCATGCATGAGTATGCAGAGGTCTGCATGATTCGTCAATCTTTGGAGGGCGCCCCCCAGAGTGAACGAGCGGGCTTGAACAACGGCAACCGCTTTCTCGTACTTCCCGCCGAGCGCAGGCGCCGCGTTCGTCCGACGACGACACTCCCGACCCAAGTGAGGCACCCTTATGTCCAGGGCTCTTCCGAAGTACGACAAGCGTCGCGTGGCGGTCATCGGAGGCGCTGCCGCCGTCCTGTTGTCCGGGGCGGTGATCGCCGGTACGGCCCTCGCCGGGACGCCCCCCCAGAGCGGCGGCACGGCGAACGCCCGCACCCTCGCGAGCCCCGGCACGATCAGCTGCCCCGACGTCGCCTCCCGGCTCCCGGCCATCCCCGCGTCCGCCAAGGCCGAGGTCGACCGCAACCTCGCCCTCCTCCAGACCCAGATCCAGGAAGCCGACAAGCGCCTCCAGAACACCGTCGGCCAGGGCGGACCCCACTTCGTCGACAACGCCATCCTCGGACCCCTCAAGGACAAGCGGAACTCCACCATCGACCGCATCGCCCTCGCCATCGGCCGCACCACCACCAAACCCACCGGCCTCAACGCCCTGGCCGCCTGCACCCTGAACACCGGCGGCGGCACGGCACCGGGCACGGACGCGGGCACCGCGCCGGGCCGGCAGTCCGGCAGCAACGCGGGCACGACGGCCGGCCGGAACACCGGGGCGGGCACGATCAGCTGCCCCGACGTCGCCTCCCGACTGCCCGCGATCCCCGCGTCCGCCAAGGCCGAGGTCGACCGCAACCTCGCCCTCCTCCAGACCCAGATCCAGGAAGCCGACAAGCGCCTCCAGAACACCGTCGGCCAGGGCGGACCCCACTTCGTCGACAACGCCATCCTCGGACCCCTCAAGGACAAGCGGAACTCCACCATCGACCGCATCGCCCTCGCCATCGGCCGCACCACCACCAAACCCACCGGCCTCAACGCCCTGGCCGCCTGCACGCTCACCAAGTGAGCCAACGGACGTCCGTCCCGGCCGGCGCCCTCGGCGGGCGCCGGCCGCAGGCCCCCCACGCCGGGCAATTCGTTAGACAGGCGAACTATTTCCGTCGATAATCACCGCCCATGGGAAAGACCTATGAGCGCATAGACGGCAGACTCCGCACCTTCATCGAGGAACAACCCCTCTTCTTCACCGCGACCGCCCCGCTCGCCGCTGACGGCACGGTCAACCTCTCCCCCAAGGGCCTCAAGGGCTCCTTCGCCGTCATCGACGAACGCACCCTCGCCTACCTGGACTTCGCCGGCTCCAACGCCGAGACCATCGCGCATCTGCGGGAGAACGGGCGGATCACCCTGATGTGGTGCGCCTTCCAGGGCCCGCCGAACATCGTCCGCGTGCACGGCCGGGGCGAGCCGGTCTTCCGCGACGACCCGCGCTTCCCCGAGCTGCTCACCCACTTCCCGGACATCGACCCGACCCCGCACGGCCTGCGGGCCGTCATCGTCGTGCACGCCGAACTGGTCCGCGACACCTGCGGCTACGCCGTCCCCCACATGGCGTACGAGGAGGACCGCGACCTGCACAGCAAGCGGTTCGCGCGCGAGGACGACGCCTCGCTGAGTGCCTACTTCGAGAAGAAGGAGCACGTGGCGACGAGCCTGGACGGACTACCCGGGCTGCCGCTCCCGCTGCCCCCGTCTACCGTCTGAACCATGCACCCCGGTGTCCTCCTCGCCCTGGCATCCGCCGCCTGGCTGGCCCTGCCGGGTACCGGGCCGGGCCCCGGCCCGGTACCGCTGCCCGCGCGGATGGCGGACCCGGGCGGCGGCAGCCAGCTGATCACCGCCGAGGCGCCGGACACCGGCTCCACCACGGGCACGCTGACCTGGTGGGACCTGCGCGACGGCCGCTGGACGCAGACCGGTTCGGCACCGGCGCGGTTCGGCGCGCACGGCCTCGTCGCGGGCAGCACCCGCGTCCAGGGCACGAAAACCACCCCGACCGGGCTGTACGGCCTCCCCTTCGCCTTCGGCATCCAGCCGGCGCCGGCCGGCACCCGCACCGGCTACCGCGCGGTGCGGGACGGTTCCTGGTGGTGCGAGGACAACGACTCGGCGTCGTACAACCGCTGGACCGACCCGCTGCCGGCCGACTGCCGCGCCTCGGAGTCCGAACACCTCGTCTCCTACGGCACCCAGTACGCGTACGCCCTGGTCATCGGCTTCAACTACGACCACCCGGTGCGCGGGCGCGGCGCCGGAATCTTCCTGCACGTCAACGGCCCCGCCGCCACGGCGGGTTGCGTGTCGGTGCCGGAGGAGGACATGCGGCGGATCCTGCGCTGGGCCGACCCCGGACGGGCACCGCACATCGCCATCGGCACGACGGGCGGGGCGACCGCGATCACCCGTTACTGAGAGCCGCCCGCACTGTCAGTGGGCGGTGCCATGATGTCCTGCGGGGAGGGCACATGGAACGAGCCCGCAGGGCGCTGCTGATCGGGATCGGGCAGGCAACCGCCACCGAAGGACTGCTGGAACCGCTGGACGAGGCCGTCACGGCCGATCTGCGGCTGCTGGCCTCGGTCCTGGACGGCGCCGGGTACGAGGTGGACGTCCTGCGCGACGCGGACCTCAGCCTGATCCGCGCCCGCCTGTACGAGACGGCGAGCGACATGCCGGCCGACGGCACCCTGCTGGTGTACTTCACCGGACACGGCGTCCGAGCCGGCGGCACCGACTACCTGGTCCCGGCCGACGCACGGCCGCCCCGGGAGGGCGGCTGGCGGGAGCCGTACCTGGGTTCGCTGCTGGACGCGAACATCAGCCCCCTGCTGGCCGAGTGCAAGGCCGGCACGGTGCTCTGGCTGATCGACGCGTGCCGCACCGAACTCGGCGACGACGCCGTACCGTTCGGCAACGCCCTCCTCAAGGGGCCGCCGAGCGGCGGCTTCGCCGTACTCACCGCCTGCTCGGCCGGCGAGCGCAGCGGATACACGGCCGAGGGCAGCTTCTTCACCCGTGGACTGGCAGACGCGCTCGGCCCGTTGACCCCCGCCCGGACCGTCGCCGAGGTCTTCGAGCTGGCCCGGGCGCGCACGGCCGCCACGGCACGCCGGCACGGGCTGACCCAGACGGCCCGGATCGACTACGGCACCCACGCCAGGGAGGTGACCGAGGAGACGGAGATCTGCGAGGGCCGACCGCTCCTGGAGACCTGGCTGCGGGCGGTGCGCGGGACACCGCTGTGGGAGCGGGTGCGCCCCGAGGACCAGGCCTCGGTGCCCGGCTTCACCGAGTGCCTGGCCGCCTTCGTGGAGCGGTGCGCCCGCACCCTGCATCTGGCGCAGGGCCGGCTGCCGCGCCCCGACCCCTGGTCCGACGAGGACTTCCCGGTCCGCCTGGTCACCCGGCGGCTGCCCCAGGTGCTGCCCGAGGACCGGCCGCTGTCCGCCGTCGAGGCCGCGTTCCTGGTCGCGGCGCCGTTCCTGCGGGAGGCCGCCTGGGCCGACCGGCTGAGCCAGGCCGCCGAGATCGATCCGTACCACCCCGACCGGCAGCCGGGCGCGGACGCCCACCGCAGACACTTCGAGCAGGTCGGCGACCAGCACGCGCGGATCGTACGCAAAGCGGCCCAGTGCCGGGCCCGCGACCGCACGGAGGACGAGACCGCCGTCGTCATGTGGCTGGTGCACCGCTGGATCACCGACCGGTTCGAGACCGACGACGAGCCCGTACCGGCGAGCCCGGCCCAGAAGCTGGTCGCGGCGCTCGGCGTACCGCCCGACCGGGTGCACGAGGTGGCGGAGCTGCTGTGCGCGGCGGCCTCGGCCCTCGGCCTGGACGAGCCGCCCGAGCGGCTGTCCGGGCGGCTGCCCGGCAAAGTGGTGCTGCCCTGCGGCCCGCAACCGCTGCGCGTCCGCCCGCTGGCCGCACTGCTGCGGCTCGCGGCGGTCCTCTCGGTGGACGTACGGACCTTCCCCGAGGTCGTCGCGGAACACCTCGCCGTGACCGACCCGGTCCTGCCGCAGCAGGTCGTCGCCATCGCCCACGGCCTGAGCTGGGAGCGCGAGGGCCCGGCACTCCACCTGGACGCCCCCTGCCCGCACCAGGCGGTGCACGCCGCCCTCGCCGAGGTCGCCGAGGAGGCGGACCAGCTCGTCGCGCAGCTCCTGGACCGGGCCGCCGACCTGCCGGGCGCGGAGACGGAGCTGCTCGCGGCCGTACCGCAGCGGGTCACCGCACGCGAGCTGCGCCCGGCCCGCACCGGCGGCGCGGACGAGCCGTACGACGTGCCGCTGCTGCGGTTCCACCTCTCCCAGTCCGAGGTGCGGGAACTGCTGATGGGCGAGCAGCTGTACGGCGGCGATCCGACCCTCGCGCTGCGGGAGCTGTACCAGAACGCGATGGACGCCTGCCGGTACCGGGCGATGCGGTGGACGTATCTGCGCGGGCGCGGGGCGCGGCCCGCCGACTGGAGCGGGCGGATCACCTTCACCCAGGGCGAGGACGAGCGCGGCCGGTATGTCGAGTGCCGGGACAACGGCGTGGGCATGAGCGCGGAGCTGCTCACCCACACGTTCACCCGGGCCGGCAGCCGCTTCGAGCGGTCCAAGGCGTTCCGCCGGGAGCAGTCGCGCTGGCTGCGGCACGACCGCAATCTCAGGCTGTATCCCAACAGCCGTTTCGGCATCGGCGTGTTCAGTTACTTCATGCTGGCCGACGAGATGACGATCGTGACCCGCCAGGTCAGCGCGGACGGCATTCCGGCCGAGCACGCCCTGCGCGTCGACATCCCCAGCAGTGCCAGCCTGTTCCGCATCCGGCGGCACACCGGCCCGGAGGACGGGCTGGCGGAAGGCGGCACCCGGGTACGGCTCTATCTCCGGGACGACGCCGTCGGCACCGGGCTGTCGTGCACCCGGGTGCTGCGGGATCTGGTGCGGGTCGGCGAGTTCGCGCTGGAGGCGGTGGACGGGGAGGGGGTCGGACACCGGTGGAATCCCGGGGAGTTGCAGGTCCCTGAGGCCCTGGCCGCCGTTCCGGATGTGCTGTGGTGGGTCGACGGTGAGGGGGCCGTCCTGTGCGACGGGATCGCGACCGATCAGAAGCCCTTCGGCTATGTGCTGAACCTGACGGGACCGCACGCGGGCAGGCTCAGCGTCAGCCGGACGGAGTTGCAGGACTATGACCGGGAGTGGGCGGAGCGGCAGTTCCGGCTGGGGGCGGAGGCGTTGGCGGGGTGGCCTGGGCTGACCCTGAAATGGACGGCGGACTTGGAGGAGAAGAGCCTGCGCGTGGCCCAGGTGCTGGACGAGAAGTGGCGGGGGAAGGGCGTCACGGTGGGCGGGAAGAATGGCAAACGGTTGCCGCTGGATGAGGTGGGGTGGTTCCGCTTTGACGAGCACACGACGCCCCATACCGGAGAGAGACGGGTCCAGGCGTGGCGCTATTCCGTCCTCGGCCGCCCCACATGGCATCACTCTCGTGCACGGCCCCGCAGCCTTGCCGGCTATCCCGTTCCCTCACCCGGCGACGCGGACATCGTGGTCAGGCGCTTCGATTCCTGGCACGATGTCGCCGCCTACGCCGCGCGGAACGAGGTGCCTCTGAGCGACTTGCTGTACCGCATGCGCAGGCTACGCATCCTGGGCCCGGACCTCTCGCCGCCCCCCACCGCCGGTGACGCACTCGCATGGGCACCCTCCCGACGGGACGCCCTCCTGGCCAACGCTCTCGTGGGCAGGTCGGAGGCCGAACCGAGGGGGACCACGCGCACCGCCTGGACCGGGAACCGCATCGACGACCTCGGCGGCCTGGTCCTGGCCTCGGCGGCGCTGGACGCGCCACTGGGCGAGCTGGCGGAGCGGCTGGCTCGCCTCGCTCCGCTCCATGGTCTGACGGTGCCAGCGCCACCGGACCACCATGTGGACCACGTCTGTACCCAGCAGGAGATCAACGCTCTGTTCGTGAGCACGGGTTACCTCAGCTTTCGGCGTGTAGCAGGCCCGGCCGACATCCACGCCCTTTCCCGCCTCTCCAAGAGTTCCGGGATACTCGACCGGCTGAGGGAATTCAGCTGGCTCGGCTGGACGCCGCCCTCACCGGCGGAAATGGCCCCCTGGCTGGATCTGGACGACGACAGCAGATACATCGTGGCCGACCACGTCTCCCTGCTGCGGGACGGACGTTTCCAGCTGGACTGGGCCGCCACCGTCCTCGCCGCCGACATCTTCGGCCTCTCCCTTGGTGAAGCCGAGCATCGCATGGCCGAGATGGCGACCGCACTCGGGCTGGTGTACGAACCCCGCTACGGCGAAGGCGGGCTGGACGGCACCGTGGTCCCCGCCCCCGACGCCGTCGCATTCCTCGAGTACCTCATGGAGGACCAGAAAGTCCGCCTCGAGAGCGGTGTCGATCTGCGGGACCTCTACTTCTCCGAGCAGGATGACGTCGTCTCGGAGGAGGCGTTGACCGGCCTGCGCGCCCTCGGGGTCTCTGTACCCGAGGGAAGGATCAACAGGAAGGCATGGGAATCCCTGGATCTGCGCAGCCGCTACGCCTTGTCGGGCAACGACGCTGCCTTCGAGGACTACGACCATCCCGCCGCCGCGCTGACCACGGCCGTGTTCGTCAACGCCGCCGCGCTCTTGCAGGAGTCGCTGCGCGAAGTCTGGGATCTGGCCGCCCAGCACGTCCCCACCTTCGGTCTGCAACTGCCGCCCCTCCCGCCGGCGCTCGCCGACGCACGCCCTTCCGAGCACCTGTGTGCCGCGCTCGGCCGGTTCAACGGACGCCAGATGAACGTGGACACACCCACGTGGACGCCCCTGACCCCCGAGGCGCTGGCCCGGTACGCCCGGAGCCTCGCTCTCCCGCCGACCGTCGCCTACCACCAGTTGAGCGCATACCGCCCCCTCGGCGCCCTCGTGCCACCCCTCACCCCGCAGGAACTGGCCGCACTACCCGACGACGTGCCAGACGATTGGGACATCGACGCCCTCTCCCCCACCTACCGCGTCTCCGACCCCGACACCCCCTACACCCCCCTGGACCTCGTCAGCATCGCCGCCCGGCTCGGGGAGCCCGTCTCCGAGACCGTGCGCCGGATCACGCCGTATCTGCCCCTCCTGCCCGGCCGTACGGCGCTGCCCGCAGCCCCCGCCACGGACACCGTCCCCTGCTGGCAGGACCTCACGCTGCTCAGCCGGCACTTCGACGGCAGGCTCCCGGCGGTCGAGGGGACGGTGAGCCGGCGCCATATCGCGCTCGCCGCCGAGGCGACCCGGGAGAGCGCGGAGTGGATCAGGGGGCGGCTGCTGCTGTACGCCGGGATGTTCGGTTTGACCGTCCCCGAGACCGAGAGTGAGGCGCTCCCAGATGACTGAACCCTTCCCGCCCGGCCACGACTTCGGGCTCGCCTACGCGGAGCGGGACATGGGGCTGGCGGTCGCCCCCTTCACCCGGACCCCCTCCCCCGACGGGCTCGGCATCGTGGTCGAGGGGGCGTGTCCGCGCTGTCATGGGCGGACGTCGACGGAGTACCGGCACGGCGCGCCCGGCACCGGCACCAAGGGGCTGCGTTCCTGGCTGGGCGGTCGGCAGCCCGCGCCCGATCCGGATGCCGACGCCGGCCTCGTGACCCGGGAGACGCACTTCTGCGAGTGCGGGCATCCGCACCCGGACCTTCCGGAGAACGCGCCGTTCACCGGGTGCGGGGCCAGCTGGCGGATCGGGGATGTGTGATGAGTGGGCAGTCCGCGCGGCGCTGGGCGCAGCTCGCCCGTGAGCTGGAGTTCTCCCAGCTCACCGAGTTGCGGAGGCAGGCCGAGGGCTGGCGGAACGGGCTGACCGGGCTCACCGCGCTGCTGGCGGTACTGGTGACGCTCAAGGGGCGCGACGATCTGTCCCAGCTGCCCTCCGCCGCCCGGCTGGCGGCCACCCTGCTGCTGGGGGCCGCGTTCGTGCTGCTGGTCGCCGGCTCGGTGCTCGCGGTGCGCGCCGCGCACGGCCGGCCCGGGAGCCGGGTGCTGCTCGCCGGTCAGGCACTGCGCCGGTGGACCGAGGCGGAGACCGTGCGGGTCACCGGGGCGCTGCGGCAGGCCTCGGTGTGCTGTGTGGCGGGGATCGTGCTGGTGAGCGGCGCGGTGGTCGTGGCCTGGACGACCACCGGGGCGGTGCCGGACCATCTGGTCCGGGTCACCACGACCACCGGCGAGCGGTGCGGGGAGTTCCTCGGGTCGGGGGCGGACGGGGTGGCGCTGCGGCCGGACGGGGAGAGCGGGCGGACCGTGCTGCCCGCCCGCACGGTCCTGTCGGTGACGCCGGTGCCGGAGTGTGGCGCAGGGGGCGGTTGACGAGGCCGCCGGTGCCGGGCGAGCTGCTCAGCCCGCCGGCCGGGGCAGTCGTACCGTGAACGTCGTGGAGCCCGGGTGGCTGTCCAGGTCCACGGTGCCGCCGTGCGCCTGTGTCACCGCCGCCACGATGGACAGGCCGAGGCCCGCGCCGGAGCCCCCGGTGCCGGCGGGGCGGCGGTGTTCGGCGCGGGTGAAGCGCTCGAAGACACCGGGCTGGACGTCCTGCGGGACACCGGGTCCGTCGTCGTGGACGGAGAGGACGGTGGCGTCGTCCCGGGTCTCCAGGGTGACCGTGACCTTCGTACCGGCGGGTGTGTGGGTGCGGGCGTTGGCGAGCAGGTTGGCCAGCACCTGATGCAGGCGGTGGGCGTCGCCGGTGACCGTGACCGGTTCCTCGGGGAGGTCCAGGGTCCAGCGGTGCCCGGGGCCCGCCGCGCGGGCGTCGGTGACCGCGTCCAGGACCAGGTGGGTGAGGTCGACCGGGCGGCGCTCCAGCGGGCGGCCCGCGTCGAGCCGGGCGAGCAGCAGCAGGTCGTCGACCATCAGGCCCATCCGGGCGGACTCGGCGCTGATGCGCTCCAGGGCGCGGGTGACCTCCGGGGGCACCGGGCCGGGGTGGAGCAGGGCCAGTTCGGCGTGGCCGCGGACGGAGGCGACCGGGGTGCGCAGCTCGTGGCTGGCGTCGGCGGCGAACCGGCGCAGCCGCTCCTCGCTGGCGTGCCGCTTGGTCAGGGCGTCCTCGACATGGCCGAGCATGCGGTCCAGGGCCGCGGCGACCTGGCCGACCTCGCTGTGCGGGTCGGCGTCCGGGGCGCGCGGCGGCAGGGCGACCTCGCCGCTGGCCAGCGGGAGTTCGCTGACCCGGGTGGCGGTGGCGGTGACCCGGCGCAGGGGGCGCAGGGACCAGCGGACCCAGTAGGCGCCGGCCACGCCGGTCACCACGAGGGCGAGGCCGAAGACGATCCCGGCGACCAGTTCCAGGCGGTGCACGGTGGCCTGGACGGGCTCCAGCGGGAGGCCGACGATCAGGACGTCGCCGTCCCGGCCGGTGGTGGCGATGACGCGGTAGTCGTCCAGGGAGGAGAGTTCGACGGTGTGCGGCCGGGCGTCGGCGGGGACCGCGGCCAGCCGCCGGGCGTCGCCCGCCGTGAGGTCGACGTTGAGGTCGGCGGCGGGGTCGCCGGAGCGGATCAGCCCCTTGTGGGTGACGGTTCCCCGCACCAGGCGGGCGCCGAAGGTGCCGGTGGCCATGCGGCGGGTGTCGGCGTGCTCGTCGCCGTCGTGGTCGTCGGGCTTTCCCGACGGCACGGTGCCCCCGTGTTCCAGGCTCTCCGGGAAGCGGGTGCCGACCTGGGTGAGCTGTTCGTCCAGGCGCTGGGTGAGGAAGCCGTTCAGCTCGACGACCGCGGCGAGGCCGACGGCGGCGCAGCTCACCGCGAGCAGCACCACCAGCCCGACGGTGAGCCGGGCGCGCAGGGTGCGGGGGCGGGGCATCCGGCGGGCTCGGAGCAGGGCGGCGCGCACCCGGTTCACGGGGTCACCGTCACCGGTTTCAGGACGTAGCCCGCCCCGCGCACCGTGTGGATCATGGGCTCGCGGCCCGCGTCGATCTTCTTGCGCAGGTAGGAGATGTACAGCTCCACGACATGGGCCCGGCCGCCGAAGTCGTAGGACCAGACGCGGTCGAGGATCTGGGTCTTGCTGAGCACCCGGCGCGGGTTGCGCATCAGGAAGCGGAGGAGTTCGAACTCGGTCGGCGACAGCTCGATCAGCTCACCGGCGCGGGTGACCTCCCGGGCCTCCTCGTCCATGATCAGGTCGCCGACGACCAGCCGGGGGCCCTCCTCCTGCTGGCGGGCCATGCCGGCGCGGCGCAGCAGTCCGCGCAGCCGGGCGACGACCTCCTCCAGGCTGAAGGGCTTGGTGACATAGTCGTCGCCGCCCGCCGTGATGCCGGCGATACGGTCCTCGACGGCGTCCCGGGCGGTGAGGAAGAGCACGCACACGTCGGGTTTCACCTCGTGCAGCCGGCGCAGCACGGCGAAGCCGTCGGTGTCGGGGAGCATGACGTCGAGGACGACGGCGTCGGGCAGCAGCTCGCGGAAGGCGGCGAGGGCCGTGGTGCCGTCGGCGGCGGCGCGGACCTCCCAGCCCTCGTAGCGCAGGGCGCCGGTGAGGACCTCGGCGAGGTCGGGGTCGTCGTCGACGACGAGGACGCGCAGCGCGGTGCCGTCGGGGCGGGTGAGGGCCGGGCGGCCGGAACGGGTGGTGTTCATCGCGCCTACCAGCATCGCTCGTGCGCGGGGGTGGATCCCACCCCGTCCCCTCTGAGTTTTCTCTGAGTACCGCCCCCGTCCCGTGGGGCCTGGATGAGGAAAGCCTGAGAGTTCCTTCGGAAGGGCCCCGCAGGGCCTGTGTTCAGAGGTCCCTCAGAGCTTCGGCCCGCACAGTGGCCGGGCAGGACGAACGAAGGGACGGCACTCATGACGACCGTCGGGACCGGCCGGGCGGCCCCGCCCATGCCCCTGACCGCACGGCGCTCCCCCGCCGGTGCGGTGCTGGCCGTGCTGTGGGCGGGGGCGGCGGCCGTGGTGGCGCTGTGGTGGTCGGACACCGGGTCCGTGGTCGGTACCGCGGGCTGGCTGACCGGCGCCGGGCGGATCGCCGGGCTGCTGTGCGGATACGCCTGCGCGGTGCTGGTCGGCCTGATGGCGCGGGTTCCGCTGCTGGAGACCCGGGTGGGCTCGGACCGGGTGGCGCGCTGGCACGCGATGGCCGGCCGGTACACGATCAGCCTGCTCGTCGCCCACATCGTGCTGATCCTCGCCGGGTACGCGGCGCAGGACCGGGCGTCGCTGTGGCACGAGACGGTGACCGTCGTCCTGGACTACCCGGACATGCTCAAGGCGACCGCCGGCACGGTGATCCTGTTCGCCGTCGGCATCACCTCGATACGGGCCGCGCGCCGCCGCACCAGCTACGAGTTCTGGTACTACGTCCATCTGCTGACGTACGCGGCCGTGTTCCTGGCCTTCTTCCACCAGCTGTCGCTGGGTGACGACTTCACCGGCGACCCGCTCGCCACCGGCGCCTGGTACGCGCTGTACGGCGGTGTCGCGGCGCTGGTGCTGTGGTTCCGGATCCTCGCGCCGGTCCGGCTCAACCGGCGGCACCGGCTGCGGGTGGAGTCGGTGCAGCCGGAGGCGCCGGGGGTGTACTCGGTCGTCGTGCGCGGCCGGCACCTGGCGGAGCTGGGCGCGCGGCCCGGCCAGTTCTTCCGCTGGAGGTTCCTCGGCGAGGGCATGGGCTGGACGTCGACGCCGTACTCGCTGTCCGCGCCGCCCCGCCAGGACCGCTTGCGGATCACCGTGAAGGCGCTCGGCGACCACAGTGCGGCGGTGGTGCTGCTGCGGCCGGGCACCCGGGTGTGGGCGGAGGGGCCGTACGGCTCGCTCACCGCGGACCGGGCCACCGGCCACCGCTCGCTGCTGATCGCGGCCGGTGTCGGTGTCACCCCGCTGCGGGCGCTGTTCGAGACGCTGCCGGGCGAGGTCACGCTGCTGTACCGGGCGCGGTCCGCGGAGGATCTGGCGCTGGGCGGGGAGCTGGAGGCGATCGCCCGGTGGCGCGGGGCGCGGGTGCTGTACGCGCTCAACGGGCCCGGCGGGCGGCGGCCGGCCTTCACCGCGGAGTCGCTGCGCGCGAGCTTCCCGGGCCTCGCCGGTCATGACGTGTACATCTGCGGGCCGCACGGCTTCGCGCGGGACGTGTACGAGGCGCTGCGGGCGGCCGGGGTGCCGGACCGCCGTATCCACCACGAGTCGTTCGAGTTCTGAGAGCCGGGAGGCAGACACGTGCACGCCTTGAGGAAGAACCGCCCGCTGCGCCGGATCGTGCTGGCGAGTGCCGCCACGGTGTCCGGGATGGTGCTGCTGCTGTCGCTGAAGCCGCACACGGCTCCGGTGCCGGCGATGGCGGAGGGCACGTCGCCGTCGGTGTCGAGCAGTTCGGCCCCCTCCGGCGGGTCGAAGGACGGCTCCGGTTCCGGTTCCACGACCGTTTCCGGGACCGTCACCGGCGACACCGTGCAGACCCGCTGGGGTCCGGTCCAGGTGCGCGTGACGATCAGGAGCGGCAGGCTCACCGAGGTGACGGCGGTGCGGTACCCGTCGGACAACCCGCGCGACCAGGAGATCAACAGCTACGCCATCCCGCAGCTGCGGCGGGAGGCGCTGGCCGCGCAGAGCGCGGACATCGACATGGTGTCCGGCGCCACCTACACCAGCACCGGCTACAAGCAGTCCCTCCAGTCCGCGCTGGACTCGGCCGGTCTGTGAGGCGGGGCCGCTGAACACCGGGCGTATCCGGCACGTATCTGTGGGCCGAGGGTCAAGTCCCCTACGGAGGAACCACGGAGGAGCCGTGTCCACCACGCTCGCAGGCGGCCGTGCCGCCCGCCGACAGACGATGCGGCGCATCCGCCCGCGCCGCTCGCCGGCCGTCCCCCTGCTGCTCGCCGTCTGGGCGGGCGCGGCGGCCGTGCTGTGGCTCTGGTGGCAGGACACGCCGTCCGTCGCCGACGACACCGGCCGGATCCTCAACGCGGGCCGGATCACCGGGCTGCTGGCCGGCTATCTGCTGGCGCTGGTCGTGCTCCAGATGGCCCGCGTCCCGGCGCTGGAGCGGCGGGTCGGCTCCGACCGGGTGGCCCGCTGGCACGCGATGAGCGGCCGCTACACGCTCTGTCTGATCGCCGCGCATGTCTTCCTCACCATGTGGGGGTACGCGCTCCAGGCGGGCAGGTCGCTCGGCGACATCGTGCAGCAGACGGTCGACTCGGTGGAGCAGCTGCCCGACATGGGCAAGGCGGCCGTCGGCACCGGACTGTTCCTGCTGATCGGGCTCAGCTCGATCGGCGGGATCCGCCGCAGGCTGCCGTACGACACCTGGTACCACGTGCATCTGCTGACCTACGCGGCGGTGTTCCTGACGTTCTGGCACCAGATCACCACCGGCAACGACTTCGCGGTGACGCCTGCCGCGAAGACCTTCTGGTACGGCCTGTACGGCGCCGTCACCGCGCTGGTGCTCTGGTACCGGATCCTCACCCCGGTCCGGCTCAACTTCCGGCACCGGATGCGGGTCGAGGCGGTCGTCGAGGAGGCGCCGGGCATCGTGTCGGTGCTGATCGGCGGCCGGCGGCTGCACCGGATGGGCGCGGAGGCGGGCCAGTTCTTCCGCTGGCGGTTCCTCGCGCCGGGCATGCGGTTCAGCTCGCACCCGTACTCGCTGTCGGCAGCGCCCCGCCCGGGCATGCTGCGGATCACGGTGAAGGCGATCGGCGACCACAGCGAGCGGCTGCGCGAGCTGACGCCGGGCACCCGGGTGTGGGCGGAGGGGCCGTACGGCGCGCTGACCGCGCAGCGCCGCAGCCGGGGCAAGGTGCTGCTGATCGCCGGCGGAGTCGGCATCACGCCGATGCGCGCCCTGTTCGAGACGCTGCCCGGCGCGGCCGGGGACATCACCCTGCTCTACCGGGCCAACACCACCCAGGATCTGGCGCTGTGGGACGAGCTGGCGGCGATCGCCGAGGAGCGGGGCGCCCGGCTGATGTACGCGGTGAACAGCCCGGACGGTGAGCGTCCGGACATCTCCGCGGAGAACCTCCAGCGGAAGATCCCGGACGTCGACCGGCACGACGTGTTCATGTGCGGCCCGCCCGGGTTCGCACAGTCGGTGTACGAGGCACTGCGCGGTGCGGGGGTTCCCGCCCGCCGCATCCATCACGAGTCGTTCGAGATGTGAGCGGAGCTGGGAGAACGATGAGGAAGAACCACCCCGTCCGGCGGGTCGTGCTGGCCACCGCCGCGACCGTGTCCGGTGTCGTGCTGCTGCTGGCGTTCAAGCCGGCGTCCGACCCGTCCGCGGCGTCGGCGGCGGGCGCCGCCCCGCAGCAGACGGCGGCGGGACGGCAGTCACCGCAGGGCGGTACGGGCACGGTCAGCGGGCGGGTGGTGCAGACCCAGTACGGCCCGGTCCAGGTGCGGATCACCGTCAACGACGGCAAGATCACCAAAGCCGAGGCCGTCCAGGCACCCAAGGGCGGCCTCAGCGACCAGAAAACCGCACTGGCCGTACCCAAGCTCGGCCAGGAGGCCGTGGCGGCGCAGAGCGCGCGTATCGACTCGGTGTCCGGAGCCACCTACACCAGCACCGGCTACAAACAGTCCCTCCAGTCGGCACTGGACCAGCTACCACCCGCCGGCTCCTCCACCTCCCGCACGATCACCGGCCGCGTCGAGCAGACCCAGTACGGCCCGGTCCAGGTGCGGATCACCGTCAATAGCGGCAAGATCACCAAAGCCGAGGCCGTCCAGGCACCCAAGGGCGGCCTCAGCGACCAGAAGACCGCACTCGCCGTACCCAAACTGAACCAGGAGGCCGTGGCAGCGCAGAGCGCGCGCATCGACGCCGTCTCCGGAGCCACCTACACCAGCACCGGCTACAAACAGTCCCTCCAGTCGGCACTGGACCAGCTACCACCCGCCGGCTCCTCCACCTCCCGCACGATCACCGGCCGCGTCGAGCAGACCCAGTACGGCCCGGTCCAGGTGCGGATCACCGTCAACGGCGGCAAGATCACCAAAGCCGAGGCCGTCCAGGCACCCAAGGGCGGCCTCAGCGACCAGAAGACCGCACTCGCCGTACCCAAACTGAACCAGGAGGCCGTGATGGCCGGGAACGCCCGCATCGACGCCGTCTCCGGTGCGACCTACACCAGCACCGGTTACCGGCAGTCGCTGCAATCGGCGCTGGACCAGGCGGGTGGCTGATCCGGTGGGCGGGTCGGCACAGGCTCCCGCCGCGGTGCGTCATGCGGAGGAGGTCATGGGGACGGTCTTCTCCTTCGACGTCCGCGGCGGGGAACCCGGTGCGGTGCGGGCGGCGCTCGGCACGGCCGTGGCCGGGCTGCACCGGGCGGACGGCATCTTCAGCACCTATCGCGCGGACAGCGAGGTGTCGCGGCTGGCCCGGGGCGAGCTGGAGACCGCGGAGTGCGCGCCCGAGGTGGCCGAGGTGCTGCGGCTGGCGGACGAGGCGGAGCGGGTGAGCGACGGCTGGTTCAGCACCCGATACCGGGGCGCGCTGGACCCCACCGGCATCGTCAAGGGCTGGGCGGCGGAACGGGCGGCGCGGCTGCTGGCGGAGGTGCCCGGGGTGCGTGGGGTCAGCGTCAACGGGGGCGGCGACGTGCAGATGTTCGGTACGCCGGAGCCCGGGCGGCCGTGGCGGGTGGGGATCGCGGACCCGCTCCGGCCGGGCGGGCTGGCGGCGGTGATCTCCAGTGCGGGGCTGGACGAGCTGTCCGTCGCGACGTCCGGCACGGCCGAGCGGGGCGCGCACATCGTCGATCCGCGCACCGGCCGGCCGGCGGTGACGGACCTGGTGGCCGTGACCGTGGTGGGCCCCCGGCTGACCTGGGTGGACTGCTGGGCCACGGCGGCCTTCGCGATGGGCTCGCGGGCGGGTCTGGCCTGGCTGGAGTCGCTGCCGGAGGTGGAGGGGCTGCTGATCACGGCGGGCGACGAGGTGCGCTGCACCGGGGGGCTGGCCGCGCGGCTCGGCTGACCTTCCGGAAGGCACGCTGCGGAACGCCGGGGACGCCATCCGATTCCGGTTCTGAAACGTATCCCCCATACCGGATGTTCTGGGAGGAACCCCATGGCGATCTTCAGCAGGCTCATGCCCGCCGACCGCGGTCACGACAAGGACAGGAGGGACACGACCTCGCACCACGACGACACCACGATGTTCCGCAGGCGGCATCGTGACCGTCGTACCGACGACCACTCCGGCCACCGGTGGTGACCACCGATGAGGGCCGAGCGGACCGGGGACCGACCGCCCCGGTCCGCTCCTGCCGTCGTCCCCGCCGCGCCCCAGGTGTCGCCGCGTGAGGTGTTCCGGCGGTTCTGGCCCTACACGCGCGGCGGCCGGCGCTGGCTGCTGCCCGTGCTGCTGCTCGGTCTGACCGCCCCCGCCGTCGACGCCGCCGAGCTGTGGCTCTTCAAGACGGTCGTGGACCAGGTGCTGGTCCCCCACGACCTGAGCCCCTTCCGCTGGATCGCACCGGCCTACGTGGGGCTGGTGCTGTGCTCCGGTGTGCTGGGGTTCGCCGACGACATGACGTCCACCTGGGTCGGCGAGCGCTTCCTGCTCGCCCTGCGCGCGGACGTCTTCCGCCATGTCCAGGGCCTGTCCCTGGGCTTCTTCGAACGGCGCCGCCTCGGAGACGTGCTGTCCCGGATCACCGGCGATGTCGACGCGGTCGAGACGTTCCTGCTCTCGGGGGTCGCCGACGCCCTGTACTACGTGATCCGGCTGGGTGTCTTCCTGGGCCTGCTGTTCTATCTGCGCTGGGACCTGACGCTGCTGGCCCTGGTCATCGTGCCGCTGTTCTGGGGGGCCGCGCGGCACTTCTCCCGGCTGGTCAAGGACGCCTCCCGGGAGCGCCGGCGGCGCACCGGTTCGATCAGCGCGATCGTGGAGGAGTCGCTCGGCAATGTCGCGCTGGTGCAGGCGTACAACCGGCAGAGCTGGGAGGAGCGCCGCTTCGCGCGGGAGAGCGCGGGCCGGTTCCGGGCGGCGCTGGCCGCGGCGCGGGTGCGTGCCCTGTACCGGCCCGTGGTGGAGCTGATCGAGGTGTGCGGGGGCCTCGCGGTGATGGGCCTCGGCACCTGGAAGCTGTCCCAGGGCCAGCTGACGCTGGGCGGTCTGCTGGTCTTCCTGGCGCTGATCGGCAAGCTCTACGGCCCGGTGCGCGACCTGTCCCGGCTCGGCACCGCCTTCTACGGCGCCTCCGCCTCGGCGGAGCGGATCATCGAGCTGCTGGACCAGCGGCCGCAGGTCGTGGAGGCGGACCATCCCCGACGGCTGGGCCGGGTGCGGGGGGAGGTGGAGTTCGACGGCGTGTGGTTCCGCTACCCCGGCAGCGGGTCCTGGGCGCTGTCGGACGTGTCGTTCCGGGTGGCGCCCGGGGAGACACTCGCGCTGGTCGGGGCGAGCGGGGCCGGCAAGTCGACGGTCGCCCGGCTCCAGCTGCGGTTCTACGACCCGGAGCGGGGAGCGGTCCGGCTGGACGGCATCGATCTGCGGGACCTGCGGCTCGCCGAGGTGCGGGAGGGCATCGCGGTGGTGCTCCAGGAGACGCTCGTCTTCCATGGCACCGTGCGGGAGAACATCGCCTACGGGCGGCCGGGGGCGAGTGACGCGGACATCGTGGCGGCGGCGCGGGCCGCGGACGCGGCCGAGTTCATCGAGCGGCTCCCGGAGGGCTACGACACCCTCGTCGGCCAGCGCGGCCGCACCCTGTCGGGCGGACAGTGCCAGCGGCTGGCGATCGCGCGGGCGATGATCCGGGACGCCCCGGTGCTGCTGCTGGACGAGCCGACCACCGGGCTGGACGTGCGGTCGGGGCGGCGGATCATGGAGCCGTTGCGCCGGCTCATGGCCGGGCGGACCACCGTGGTGATCTCGCACAACCTGCTGACCGTGCGGGACGCCACGCGGATCGTGGTGCTCGATCACGGCCGGGTGGTGGAGGACGGCGCGCCTGCGGAACTGCTCGGCAGGGCGGGACCCTACGCCCGGCTGCACCGGCTGAACGCGGGCGCGGTGCTGTCGTGAGCGGCCCCGCGCCCTGGGCGGCGGGCACCGAACCGGTGCCGGGCTACACGGTCCTCGGCCATCTGGTGCGCACCGGCTGGCTCGACGTCTACGACGCCTGGAGCGCGGAACGGGCCTGCCGGTGTGTGCTCAAGGCGGTGCGCCCGGACCGGCGGGGCGAGCGGCGGCTCGGTGAGCGGCTGCTGCGGGAGGGCCGGTGGCTGCGGGAGTTCACCCATCCGCATCTGGTGCGCGGTTACGACACCTTCGCCGCGCCGGAGCCGCTGGTCGTCCTGGAGACGCTCACCGGGGAGACGCTCGCGCATCTGGTGCGCCGGCTGCGGCACCGGCCGGCCGCCGGTGATGTGGCGCTGCTCGGGGTGCAGTTGTGCTCGGCGGTCCACTATCTGCACGGCCGGGGTCTGCTGCATCTGGATCTCAAGCCGTCCAACGTGGTGGTGGAGCGCGGCCATGCGAAGGTGCTGGACCTGAGTGTGGCGCGGCCGCCCGGGCCCGCCCCCGCCGGCCTCGGCACCGCCTGCTATCTGGCTCCGGAGCAGGCCCGCGAGGGGCCGCTCACGGCCGCCGCCGATGTGTGGGGCGTCGGTATCACGCTGTTCGAGGTCGCCTGCGGGGAGCCGCCGTTCGACCGCACGGGGACCGGCACGGGCACCGGGCCGGACCGGTGTCCGCAGACGGTGCGGAGCGCCCCTCCGGTCGCGTCCCGGCGGCGGCTGCCCCGCCCGCTCGCGGAGGCGGTCGACGCCTGTCTGCGGCCCGACCCCGCCGCCCGCCCCACGGTCGCCGAACTCACCACCGCCCTGGAGGCGTCCGTATCGAAGCCCGGTCCCCTGTGAACCTGCACCTCATTGCTCGGGTGCCACCACGCGGCCGGTGCCGAGGTGGGCGGTGGCGAGGACCGTGCCGTCCGGGGTGAGCAGGCGGGCACCGGAGACGGCGGCGGGGTCGACGGCCGCCGTCGCGCCCCAGTCGCCGTGCCCGTCGTGCAGGGCGAAGGCGCCGAGGCGGACGGCCGTGCCGTCGGGGCGCACCAGGACACAGGTGACCGGCCCGGAGTAGCGGGCGTGCGGGCCGGTGAGAGCGACGGACAGGAAGATCCAGCCGGGGTGGCCGGGGCGGGCGTAGACCTCGCCGGCCGGCCGGCCGGCGCGGCCGCTCGCGGTCATGTCCCCGACCAGCATGGGCTCGGACTCGACGGCGGCGGAGGGGGCGGCGGTGAGGTCCTGGACGGCGGTGCCGACCGCCCAGCCGGTGAACCCGACGGCGGCCGTCAGCGCGGCCCCGGCGGCCGCGACCCGCAGCCGGAGGCGGCGGGTGCGGCCGGAGAAGCGCCGGCCGGGCGCCCGGCCGGTGCTCGCCGCCAGCCTGCGGGCCACCCGGGTCTCGAAGCCGAGCGGCGGCTCGGCGTCCGGCAGCAGGCCGATCAGCCGGTCGCCGACCAGGGTCAGCTGCCGTACGTACTCCCGGCAGTCCGCGCACCGGTCCAGATGGGCGACCGCCTCGGCCCGCTCGCGGCCCGGCAGTACGCCCAGCGCCAGCTCGGCGCCGATCTCCCGCAGTCTGCCGCAGTTCGGTTCACTGGTCATGGTCGCCTCGCTCGGACGGCGCGACGGTACCGCGCAGTTTGGCCATGGCCGCCCTGATCCGTGTCTTGGCGGTGCCCAGCGGGATGTGCTCCGCGTCGGCGATCTGTTGGGCCGTCATGCCGTAGACGCCGGCCATGGTCAGGGCTCGGGCCTGTTCCCGGGGCAGCCGGGACACGGCGGCGCGCAGCTGGGTGGAGGCCTCGTCGGCCAGGGCCCACTGCTCGGGTGTCTCGGTGACGACACCGAGGAGGGCGTCGATGTCCTCGGGGGCCATGGGCTCCGTCCGCCGGGCCCGGACGGCGTCGACGGCGAGGTTGTGCGCGATGGTCGTCAGCCAGGTGGTGACCGAGCCACGGCGCGAGTCGTAGATCTGCGCGTGCCGCCAGGCGCGCTCGAAGGTCAGCTGGGCGACGTCCTCGGCGAGCTGCTGGTCCCCGGTGACGGCCATGGCGACGCCGAAGACCCGGTGCTGGAAGCGGCGGACGAAGACGACGGCGAGTTCGGGATCGCCGGTGGCCAGCCCGGACAGCAGCGCCTCGTCCGGGAGACGGCCCACGGGGAACCGGAAACCCGACACATCTGTGTATACGGCCGGCGGCCGCCCGGGGATTGCCCGCCGGCGACGGAGGACCACCTCTTCATCGTCCGCCGCCGGGCGGGACCCCGCAGGGTGTGCCGGTGCCGGTCAGTGCCCGTTCTGCGCGAGGCGCAGCAGATGGTCCGCCAGCGCCTGGCCGCCGGTCGGGTTCCGGCTGATCAGCAGCAGGGTGTCGTCACCGGCGATGGTGCCGAGGATGTCGTGCAGCTCGGCCTGGTCGATGGCCGAGGCCAGGAACTGGGCCGCGCCCGGCGGGGTGCGCAGGACCACGAGGTTGGCGGAGGCCTCCGCGGAGATCAGCAGCTCCTGCGACAGGCGCCGCATCCGCTCCTCCTTCGCCGACTCGCCCAGCGGAGCGCGCGGGGTGCGGAAACCGCCCTCGCTCGGCACCGCGTAGATCAGGTCGCCGTCGTTGTTGCGGATCTTGACCGCGTTCAGCTCGTCGAGGTCCCGGGAGAGCGTCGCCTGGGTGACGCTCAGCCCGTCGTCGGCGAGCAGCTTGGCCAGCTGGCTCTGCGAGCGCACCGGCTGCCGGTTGAGGATGTCCACGATCCGGCGGTGCCGTGCGGTGCGGGTCTGCGGTACGGCCGGTCCGGCCCCCGCCGCCTGCTCCTGGTCCTGCGCCTGGCTCATCGTCGTCTCATTCTCCGGATCGTCCGTCCCCGTCCACCGGGTTCGCTGCGTCGAGGATGCCGGGCAGTGCCTGGAGCAGCGCGCCCGTCTCGTCGTCGCGGAGGTTCAGCGGCGGCATGAGCCGCACGACGTCGGGGGCGGGCGCGTTCACCAGGAACCCGGCCTCCTGGGCCGTCTGCTGCACCTGCGCTGCGTACGGCCCGGTGAGCACGATACCCAGGAGCAGGCCGGCACCACGGACGTGATCGATCAGCGGGTGGCCCAGGGCCTCGATTCCCTGGCGGAGCTTCTCGCCCTGCCGCTTGACGTTCTCCAGCAGTCCCTCGGCCGCGATCGTGTCGAGCACCGCCAGGCCGGCCGCGCAGGCGACCGGGTTGCCGCCGAAGGTGGTCCCGTGCTGGCCGGGCTGGAGCAGCTCGGCGGCGCGGCCGAAGGCGACGGTCGCACCGAGCGGGAGTCCGCCGCCGAGTTGCTTGGCGAGGGTGACGACGTCGGGCAGGACGCCCTCGTGGGCCTGGTACTCGAACCAGGTGCCGGTGCGGCCGATGCCGGTCTGCACCTCGTCCAGGACCAGCAGGGCACCGGTGGCGGCGGTGATCGCGCGGGCGGCCTTGAGGTAGCCGGCGGGCGGGACGACGACGCCGTTCTCGCCCTGGACGGGTTCGATGATGACGAGGGCGGTGTCCTCGGTGACGGCGGCGGCCAGGGCCTGGGCGTCGCCGTAGGGGACGTGGGTGACGTCGCCGGGCAGCGGCAGGAAGGGCTCCTGCTTGCCGGGCTGGCCGGTGAGCGCGAGGGCGCCCATGGTCCGGCCGTGGAAGCCGCCGCTGGTGGCGACCATATGGGTGCGCCCGGTCAGCCGGCCGATCTTGAAGGCGGCCTCGTTGGCCTCGGCGCCGGAGTTGCAGAAGAAGACCCGGCCCTCGCGGCCGAAGAGCGTCAGCAGCCGCTCGGCGAGGGCGATGGTGGGCTCGGCCATGAAGAGGTTGGAGACATGGCCGAGGGAGCCGATCTGCCTGCCGACGGCCTCGACGATCGCCGGGTGGGCGTGGCCGAGGGCGTTGGTGGCGATACCGCCGACGAAGTCGAGGTAGACGCGGCCGTCGGCGTCCCACAGCTTCGTGCCCTCACCGCGCATCAGGGGCAGCCGCGGGGTGCCGTAGTTGTTCATGAGCGAGCCCTGCCACCGCTGGGTCAGCTCCTGGTTGCCCGTCACTGCGCGTCCCCCTTGTGCTCGTCGGGCACGACCATGGTGCCGATGCCCTCGTCGGTGAAGATCTCCAGCAGGATCGAGTGCTGGACCCGGCCGTCGATGACCCGGGCGGTGGTCACGCCGTTGCGCACGGCGTGCAGGCAGCCCTCCATCTTCGGCACCATGCCGGCGCTGAGCTCCGGCAGCAGCTTCTCCAGCTGGGAGGCGGTGAGACGGCTGATCACCTCGTCGGAGTTCGGCCAGTCCTCGTAGAGGCCCTCGACGTCGGTGAGGACCATGAGGGTCTCGGCGCCCAGTGCCGCAGCGAGTGCCGCAGCCGCCGTATCAGCATTGACGTTGTAGACATGGTGGTCGTCCTCGGAGCGGGCGATCGAGGAGACGACCGGGATCCGGCCGTCGGCCAGCAGCGCCTCGATCGCGCCGGTGTCGATGCCGGTGATCTCGCCGACCCGGCCGATGTCGACCAGTTCGCCGTCGATCTCCGGCTGGTGCTTGACGGCGGTGATGGTGTGCGCGTCCTCGCCGGTCAGACCGACGGCGAGCGGGCCGTGCTGGTTGAGCAGGCCGACCAGTTCGCGCTGGACCTGTCCGGCCAGCACCATCCGTACGACGTCCATGGCGTCCTCGGTGGTGACGCGCAGGCCCGCCTTGAACTCGCTGACGATGCCGTGCTTGTCGAGGGCGGCGCTGATCTGCGGGCCGCCGCCGTGGACGACGACCGGCTTGAGGCCGGCGTGCCGCAGGAAGACGACGTCCTGGGCGAAGGCGGCCTTCAGTTCCTCGTTCACCATGGCGTTGCCGCCGAACTTGATGACGACGATCTTGCCGTGGTGCCGGGTCAGCCAGGGCAGCGCCTCGATGAGGATCTGCGCTTTCGGCAGGGCCGTGTGCTTCCGAGTGCTCATGACGAGTAGGCGCTGTTCTCGTGGACGTAGTCGGCGGTCAGGTCGTTGGTCCAGATGGTCGCGGTCTCGGTGCCCGCGGCCAGGTCGGCGACGATGTGCACCTCGCGGTAGCGCATGTCGACCAGCTCGCGGTCCTCGCCGACGGAGCCGTTCTTGCACACCCAGACGCCGTTGATGGCCACGTTGAGCTGGTCCGGCTCGAAGGCGGCGGAGGTGGTGCCGATGGCGGACAGCACCCGGCCCCAGTTGGGGTCCTCGCCGTGGATCGCGCACTTGAGGAGGTTGTTGCGGGCGATGGAGCGGCCCACCTCGACGGCGTCCTCCTCGCTGGCCGCGCCCACCACCTCGACCTTGATGTCCTTGCTGGCGCCCTCGGCGTCGCCGATCAGCTGGCGGCCGAGGTCGGCGCAGACCTCGCGTACGGCCTCGGCGAACTCGCTGTACTCGGGGGTGATGCCGGAGGCGCCGGAGGAGAGCAGGAGGACGGTGTCGTTGGTGGACATGCAGCCGTCGGAGTCGACCCGGTCGAAGGTGACCCTGGTCGCGGCGCGCAGGGCCCGGTCCAGGGTCTCGCCGTCGAGGTCGGCGTCGGTGGTGAGGACGACCAGCATGGTGGCGAGGCCGGGGGCGAGCATGCCGGCGCCCTTGGCCATGCCGCCGACGGTCCAGCCGTCCTTGGTGACGACGGACGTCTTGTGCACGGTGTCGGTGGTCTTGATGGCGATGGCGGCCTTCTCGCCGCCGTGCTCGGACAGCTGGGCGGCGGCCGTCTCGACGCCGGTGAGGACCTTGTCCATGGGGAGCAGGACGCCGATGAGACCGGTGGAGCAGACGGCCACCTCGATGGCGCCCCGGCCCAGCACCTCGGCGACCTTCTCGGCGGTGGCGTGGGTGTCCTGGAAGCCCTGGGGGCCCGTGCAGGCGTTGGCGCCGCCGGAGTTGAGGACGACGGCGGAGACCTGGCCGCTCTTGAGGACCTGCTCGGACCATAGCACCGGCGCGGCCTTCACACGGTTGGAGGTGAAGACGCCCGCGGCGGCACGGCGTGGCCCGTTGTTGACCACGAGGGCCAGGTCGGGATTGCCGTTCTCCTTGATCCCGGCGGCGATACCCGCCGCCGCGAATCCCTTGGCTGCCGTGACGCTCACGGTGCGACTCCGATCGTCGAAAGCCCGGTGCTCTCATCAAGCCCCAAGGCGATGTTCATGCTCTGTACGGCACCGCCCGCGGTGCCCTTGGTCAGGTTGTCGATGGCGCTGATCACGATGATGCGGTCGGTGGACCCGTCGTACGCGACCTGCACCTGGACGGCGTTGGAGCCGTACACGGACGCGGTCGCCGGCCACTGGCCCTCGGGGAGCAGGTGCACGAAGGGCTCGTCGGCGTAGGCCTTCTGGTAGGCGGCGCGCAGCGACTCCCCCGTCACCCCGGGGACGGCCTTGGCGTTACAGGTGGCCAGGATTCCGCGGGGCATCGGCGCCAGGGTCGGCGTGAAGGAGACGGCGACCCGCTGCCCGGCCGCCCCGCTGAGGTTCTGGATCATCTCGGGGGTGTGCCGGTGGCCGCCGCCGACGCCGTACGGCGACATGGAGCCCATGACCTCGCTGCCGAGCAGGTGCGGCTTGGGTGCCTTGCCGGCGCCGGAGGTGCCGGACGCGGCGACGATCACCGCCTCCGGCTCCGCGAGTCCGGCCGCGTAGGCGGGGTACAGGGCGAGGGTGACGGCGGTGGGGTAGCAACCGGGTACCGCGATGCGCTTGGACCCCTCCAGCGCGGTGCGGGCACCCGGAAGTTCGGGGAGGCCGTAGGGCCAGGTGCCGGCGTGCGGGGAGCCGTAGAACTTCTCCCAGTCGGCCGGGTCCTTCAGCCGGAAGTCGGCGCCCATGTCGATCACGAGGACGTCCGGGCCGAGCTGCTCGGCCACGGCGGCGGACTGCCCGTGGGGCAGCGCGAGGAAGACCACGTCGTGCCCGGCGAGCGCCTCGGCCGTGGTCTCGGTCAGCAGCCGGTCGGCCAGCGGCAGCAGGTGCGGCTGGAGCGCGCCGAGCCGCTGGCCGGCGTTGGTGTTGCCGGTCAGGGCACCGATCTCGACCTCGGGGTGCGCGAGGAGCAGACGCAGGACCTCTCCGCCCGCGTATCCGCTCGCCCCGGCCACCGCCGCACGTACCGCCATGTCCACCCTCCTCTGGATGGCATGACTATACGTATCGCTGCACGTTTATGCAATCGACTTGGGGAGCATCACCCAGCGGGACACCAGGAAGGTGATCGGGATGGCGGCCGCCGAGGCGACGAGGGGGGCGAAGCGGCTCCCTGCGTGCAGGACGTCCACGATCACGTAGACGCCCGCCGTGGTGATCAGGAAGTTCGCCAGGTTCGTCAGCGGGAACAGCAGGAATTTCCGCCAGGTGGGCCGGACCCGGTAGGTGAAGCGCGCGTTCAGGAAAAAGGAGCCGACCATGCTGATCGCGAAGGCCAGCACATGCGCGGCCAGGTACGGCAGCCAGGTGAGGAACACCAGGTACAGCAGGTAATAGGCGGCCGTATTGACGACGCCTACCGCGGCGAAGGTGAATATCTGCCTGGGGATCAAGGGATGAGGTCTTTCGTCCGTTCCACGTTGGTCGCCTTCACCAGGAAGTGCGGGCGGCCCTTCACCTCGTAGTAGATGCGTCCCGTGTACTCCCCGATCACTCCCAGCATGACCATCTGCACGCCCGCGAGGGCCGTGACGGCGGTGATGATGGTCACATAGCCGGGCGTCTGGACGCCGTGGACGAGGGCGGCGCCCACGATCCAGGCCGTGTAGAGCCCGGCGCACAGCAGCAGGGCCATACCGAGCCAGAGGGCGGCGCGCAGCGGGCGGTTGTTGAAGGACAGCAGGCCGTCGATGCCGTAGTTGAGCAGGCCGCGCAGGTTCCAGGAGCTGCTGCCGCCCTCGCGCGCGGCGTTCGGGTAGTCGAAGGTGACGCTCGGGAAGCCCACCCAGGCGAACAGGCCCTTGGAGAAGCGGTTGTACTCGGTCAGCGCGAGCACGGCGTCCACCACCCGGCGCGACAGCAGCCGGAAGTCGCCGACGCCGTCCACCAGCTCGACGTCGACCAGGCGGTTGACGAGCCGGTAGTACAGGCGCGTGGTGAGGGTCCGGGTGACGCCGTCGCCGGTGCGGTCGCGGCGGGCGATGACCTGGTCGTGGCCCTGTTCGCGCAGGGCCACCATCCGCTTGATCAGCTCCGGCGGGTGCTGGAGGTCGGCGTCCATGACGATCACCGAGTCGCCGGCGGCGTGCCGCAGACCGGCCAGCAGGGCGGCCTCCTTGCCGAAGTTGCGGCTGAAGGAGACGTACCGGACGCGGGCGTCGAGGCCGGCGAGGCGTTCCAGGACGGCGAGGGTGCCGTCCCGGCTGCCGTCGTCGACGTAGACGAACTCCATGTCGTGGCCGAGCGGGAGCAGCTCCTCCGCGACCTTCTGGACCTCCTCGTGGAAGCGGGCGAGGACGGCTTCCTCGTTGTAGCAGGGCGCGACGATCGAGATCAGCATGGCGGGTTCCCCCCAGGGACGCGGTCAGCGGGCGGTGGTCAGGCGCTCGCGCGGCGGTGTGGTCATGGGTGGCGCAGGGGCGCGGCGGCGGCGCAGCGCGGCGGGCGCCGCGAGCAGCCCGAGGACGAGCAGCGAACCGGCCCCGACGGTCAGCCCGAGCCGCTCGCCGGGCGGATGGAAAGTGCAGGTCAGCGTGGTGGCGCCGGGCTCCAAGGGCACGGCGATCAGGCCGTGGTACCGCCCGGCGGGGCGCTCGGGCCCGGCGCCGGTGGCGCAGCGCCAGCCGGCGATCCGGGGTGCGGCGACGACCGCGATCCCGGTGCTGCCGGCGGGCAGCCGGGCCCGCAGGGTGCCGTCCGAGACGGTGACGCGGGTGGCCCCGCCCGCCGTCAGCCGGGCGGCGGCGGCGCGCAGCCGCCCGGTGTCCAGGCAGCCGACCGCGCCGGACGGGATGCTGCCGGGCCGGTCCGGGCTCAGCTCGATCCGCACCCGCCCGGAGACCGGCGCGGTGCCCAGCGGTGCCATGGCCGCGCGGTTGCGCGGATAGGCGGCGTGGAAGCGGGCCGGGCCGGCGCCGCCGCGCGCGAGCCGGGCGGTCCCGGAGTAGTACGGCGCCCACAGGTGCACCTCGGTCCCGGCCGGGCAGCGGGCGGTGACCACGGGGTGGGTCGCCGCGGTGCCCGAGCCGACCCGGCCGGACCTCACCGGCCGTCCGGTGTCGTCCGCCACGGTGAGCCGGGGCACGGTGTAGACGCGGCTGCCGAGCAGGAGTTCCTGGTTGCGGTACGGCGAGCGGCCGAAGGGCCGCCTCTCCGGCGCGGCCCGCACCGTGACCAGGGGCGGGACGGCCCGGCGGGTGACGCGCACCGGGCCTGCCTGGCCCGGCGGCGGGCTGTGCACCCGGGCGCCGACGGAGAAGAGGACGTCCGTGACGGCGTTGTCCAGGCTCTGCACGCTGCGCCCGCGCGAGGTCCAGCCGCCGCCCAGCGCGGTGAGGGTGCGGCTGAGGACGTCGGAGGTCAGGCTGCTGTAGTAGGCGGCGCCCTGGCCGCCGACCAGCAGCGGGTCGTTGCCGGTGGTCTGTTCGCGGCCGGGGTCGGTGCGGTGGCGGGGCCAGTCGTCGGCCGCGGCGACCGCAGCCGCCTGCCGGGCCTGCCACTGCCCCCAGGGCGCGTAGTGGTCCAGGTGGCGCAGCCGCAGCCCGGTGGCGACGGCGGAGGTGGCGGCGGTCTCCCCGGCCTGCGCGCCGAGCAGGAGGACGGCGGCCAGGGCGGCCAGGGCCGTGCGGTGCCCGGCGCGGCGCAGCAGGGCGAGGCCGCCGAGGGTGCCGGCGGCGCCGAGCAGCAGCACCGGCCAGGTGTGCGGCCGTACCAGCGGGCTGCGGGCCGCGACGGCGGCGAGCAGGACGAGCAGCGCGGTCCCGGCCGCCAGGGCGCGCCGGTCCGGCGGGCCGTAGGCCAGGGCGTGCCATGCGGCGAGGACCAGCAGCCCGCACAGGACGAAGGTCTGCCGGTAGGGGCTGCCCTGCGGGGTGGCGAAGGCGTGCCAGAGGAGGTGGGTGGGCGCCCACTGGAGGGAGAGGGTCACCGCGAGCACCAGCCCGGTCCAGCCCGCGCGGACCCGGGCGGGCACCGCCCGGTGGAAGGGCAGGGCGAGGGCGAGCAGCAGGGCGGTGGTGCCCACGTAGAGGGCCGGGGAGCCGAAGCCGTAGGTCGTGGGCAGCAGCCGGGCGAGCAGGTCCTCGGTGGGCACCGGGCCGAACTGCCGCACCTGGCCCGGGTAGGCGTGCCGGGTGCCGAAGTAGACGACCGTGACGAGCGGGGCGGCCAGGCCGACGCCGAGGGCGAGGGTGAGCAGGGCGCGTCCGGCGGCGCGCAGTGCCTGCCCGCGGGACGGCCGGGCGAGCAGCAGACGCAGCAGGACGACCAGACCGGCGCCCAGGGTGGCCATGTACGCGGTGTAGAAGTTGGCGGTCCAGGCGAGGGCGACGAGCGGCACCCCGGGCAGCCACCGGCGGCCCGCCAGGGCGCGCTCCCCGGCCAGGCACAGCAGCGGCAGGGCGATCAGGCCGTCGAGCCACATGGGGTTGTAGGCGGCGTCGGCGACGGTCCAGCCGCACAGCGCGTAGGAGGCGCCGAGCAGTGCGGCCGCCCACCAGCGGCCGGAGCGCAGGGTGAGCAGCAGGCAGGCCATGGCGGCCGCGGCGCAGGCGGTCTTCAGGACGGTGACGGTGTAGACGGCGAGGTCGATCTCGTCCCGCGGGAAGAGCGCCACGAGCGGGGCGAACGGGCTGCCGAGGTAGGTGCCGAGGTCGGGCAGGAAGGAGGAGCCGTAGCCGGACTGCCAGTTGACGAGGAGACCGCCGTCGGCGCGGCCGTGCAGCAGGTCCCAGAGGTGGGCGTGGAAGGGCACGTACTGGTTGCCCAGGTCGTTGACGCTGCGGGTGCGGGGGCCGAAGGGGTAGCTGCGGGCGAGGGCGTCGGCGGCGCAGAACACCGCGGTGGCGACGGCCGCCGCGAGCAGCGCGGCGGCTCCTTTCGGACGCGATACCGCTTTCACGCCCTGTTCCCGTCCGGGTGTCGATGCATTTCCGGCGCCCCCTCGGCAGATATCTCCGGGTCTTTTCGCCGTCCTAGACGGGCACTGATTCCGGTTGGTTGTGCGCTCACCGGAAATTGGTGCGTCATCCAGGGAATTCGGGAAACACGGCGTGAATTAAATGACGCCGCGGAAAACACCGGCCGTACGGGCGGTGCGACCGCCGGAGCCGGCCGCCGGTCCGCGGCTTGACCTGGAGCGCACTCCAAGTCCTACCGTTCATCGAGCGGAGGACAAGATCGAACACGACGAACGGCTGCTGGACGCCCCGCAGCCGGGGACGGAAGGCGAGAGATGAGCAAGAGCACCACCCGTGACGAGCGCTTCGCCCACGGCCTGGAGGTCCTGAAGAGGGTCGACGGGGAGGCCGGGCAGCGAGTCGTGGACTCGCTCGCCGACATCAGCCCGGAGCTGGGCCACCAGGTCGTCTCCTGGGCCTTCGGGGAGATATACGACCGGCCCGGGCTGGCCCCGCGCGACCGCCAGCTGGTCACCCTGGGCATGCTCACCGCGCTCGGCGGCTGCGAGGCCCAGCTGGACGTGCATGTGAACGCGGCCCTCAACGTGGGGCTCACGCCGGAGGAGATCGTGGAGGCGCTGCTGCACTCCGCCGTCTACTGCGGCATGCCGAAGGCGCTGAACGCGACCTTCGCGGCGAAGAAGGTCTTCGCCGAGCGCGGGCTGCTGCCGCTCGGACAGCAGCCCGCGGAGGCGACCGCTACTTCTGCCTGATCCTCAGGAAGGTGACGGAGTTCGCCGGGAAGGTGTACGTGAACCTGCCGGCGACCCCGGTGACGGTGGACGTGACCGGGGCGACCGCGGTGGCCGTCTCGGTGTTCACCGCGTCCGGGGCGGCGGCGAGCGTGGTCGCCTGCGCCGTGCCGGCGACCTTCGCACCGCCCAGGTCGATCGCCGTACGGGCCGCCGAGGCCTGCGCGTTGACGACCTTGACGATCAGCTCACCGGTCTTCGCGTCCCGGGTCACGACCTGGCGGAACGGCTCGGCCGGCGTGTCGTCGGTGAAGCTGCCCCACTGCTGTCCGTCGAGGTAGAGCGTGACCTGGCGGCCGCGCACCGTGATGTCGACGTCGTAGGCGCGGCCGGTGTCGACCGAGCCCGGCTTGGCGATCAGCGTGGACTTGGCGCCGTCCACGGCCTGCTCGACCGCGCTCTGGGTGTTGTTCCAGCCGCCGAGGTTCCACCAGTAGTAGGTGCCGGTGTCCTTGACCCCGAAGGCGACGAGGAAGCCCTCCTGGCCGGACTTCTTGGTGGCCTTCACATGCAGGTCGTAGTCGTGCCAGGACGGGTCGCCGGCCGAGACCATGGTGTTCTGGGCGGTGGCGTCGGTCTGGACGTACTGGCCGTCCTGGACGCTCCAGCTGCCGGTGCCGGTGTGGGTCCACCGGCCGGCGTCACCGGAGAAGTCGTCGCTGAGCAGCGCCGAGCCGTCGGCGGCGGTGACCTTCACATCGTCGTAGGCGGCGCTGGTGTTCCAGGTGGACAGGCCGACGGCGCCGGAGATGGGGGCCGGCAGAGTCGGGGTACCGGTCGCCGTGCTCGGGACGACCCGGTCGCCGACGTTGTTCATGAACAGCTTCTGGACCTCGTAGTTCGCCGAGCCCCAGGAGGCGTGGTTGTTGAACCACACCATGTCCGGGCTCCACTGCACGGAGTCCTCGTTGGCGAACAGCGGGGCGTAGGAGGCGAGCTTGACGACATCGGCGTTGCGCTCCAGGCCGGTCATGTACGCCGCCTCGGCCAGGCCGTTCTTGAAGGCGTTGCCGCCGGAGGCGTACTCGCCGAGGAAGACCTTGGGGCCGGAGCGGTCGTACGAGTCGTAGCGGCCGTTGTTCTGGAGGAACCACTGCGGGCTGTTGTAGTAGTGCTCGTCGACCATGTCGACCTTGGCGTCCCGGTTGAGCTTCCAGGCGGTGTCGAAGGTGGTGCCCGAGTCGTCCGGGCCGGCGTTGGAGATCACCTGCATGGACGGGTACTTCGCCTGGATCGCCGCGCGGAACCGCGTGAAGCGGGCGAAGAACTCGGTGGGCAGGTTCTCCTCGTTGCCGACCTCGATGTGGGTCAGGTGGAAGGGCTTGGGGTGGCCCATCCGGGCGCGCACCCTGCCCCAGGTCGAGGTGGCCGGGCCGTTGGCGAACTCGATCAGGTCCAGGGTGTCCTGGATGTGCCGCTCGAGCAGGGCGTCGTCGTCGGTGGCCTTGTTCTGGCCGCAGCCGGTCACCAGGGCGGGCACGACGGGCAGCGGCATGGCGCCGATGTCCTCGGCGAACCGGAAGTACTCGTAGTAGCCGAGGCCGTAGCTCTGGTTGTAACCCCAGAAGTTGGCGTTGACGGCCCGCTGCTCGACCGGGCCGATCGTGTCCTTCCACTGGTAGGAACGCTTGCGCTGCCAGCCGGAGGCCGCGCTGTAGTCCTGCATGGAGCCGGTGTTGACCAGGCAGCCGCCGGGAAAGCGGAGGAAGCCCGGGTGCAGGGCGGCGACCTTCTCGGCGAGGTCCTTGCGCAGGCCGTTGGGCTCGTGCTTGTAGGTGTCGCGCGGGAAGAGCGAGACCATGTCGAGGGCGGTGGCGGCGCCGGAGGCCACGGTGAGGCGGCCGGTGGTGCTGGTGCGGGTGGCGACGAAGGAGGCCTTGTACTGAGCCCAGCCGCCCTTCCGCACGGCGATCCGGCGGGCGGTGGCGAGCGTGGTGCCGTCGGTGTCGTGGAGGGTGACGGTGAGCGTGGTGCCGGCGTCGGCGCGGGCCCACACCGAGAAGTCGTAGGCCTTGCCCTTCTGCACCGCGACACCGGTGTTGTAGCCGGAGTTGGTGACCGCGGAGTCCGCGCCCAGGGCCAGGTAGGTGCGGTTGCGGTCGTTCAGCCGGCCGGAGTCGTCCAGGACCTGCGCGGTACCGGAGACCGTCCAGGCGGTCAGCGGCGTGTACGACGTGTTGTCGTCCTTCGTGTACTCGAAAGACCGGTTCTGCACGAGTTCGGCGTACAGGCCCCCGTCGGCGGCCCGGTTGATGTCCTCGAAGAAGACGCCGTACATCGTCCTGTCGATGGCGGGCCCCTGGGCCGAGGGGTCGACCGTGATGGCGTAGTCGGTGACGTCCTCGGCGTGGGCGGGCGCGGGAAGGACGGCCGTGGCGAGCAGAACGGCGCTCGCGCCGAGACCGAGTCTCCAGCGGGCGGTGCGTGACATGGATACTCCGCGGCTCTGGGTGTTCGAAATATCAGACATTGGTCAGCACTTCGGACGAACCTTAAAGACGGGGTAAGGACACGTCAATGGGTGCGGAGGGAGGGGCGTGGGAGGGTCGCAGAAGGGCCCACCGCATAAGCTCCGCCCATGGACACGCCCCGGCCACCGCTCGACCCCGACGTCCCGTGGCCCGTCCCGGATGTCCTCGCGTACCTGGCCGGGTGCTGGCGGGTCGAGCGGAGCGTGCGGGATCTGGCGAGCGGGGACGAGGGGCGCTTCGAGGGGCGCACCGAGTTCAGCGCGGCGGACGAGGGCGGGCTGCTGCACACGGAGTCGGGCACCTTCACCTGGCAGGGCGTGACGAGGCCGGCGAGCCGGACGCTGCGGTTCCTGCCGGGGTCCGCGCCAGGCACGGCGGACGTCCGGTTCGCCGACGGCCGCCCCTTCCACACGCTGGACCTGACCACCGGGCGGTACGTCGCCGAGCACCCCTGCGCGGCGGACCTCTACCGGGGCGAGTTCACCGTCACGGACGCCGGACGCTGGCGCACGGTGTGGCGGGTCGGCGGCCCGGCGAAGGACCTGCTGCTCGTCACCGACTACACGCGCGTGCGCTGAGCGGGGACGGCGTCGAGGCAGAGGTTCCAGCGGCCGCCCCGGCCGGAGACGGTGCTCGTGCTCAGCGGCCGGACATCGATGTTCCAGTAGCTCGACGGCGGCGCCTTCAGCGCGTACACGAGGGCCGCCCGGATCACGGACGGCTCGGCGACCGCCACGATCCGGCCGCCGTCCGTCGTCGGCCGGGTCTCCAGCCAGCCGCCGACCCGGGAGATGAAGCCCAGCAGCGACTCGCCGCCGTGCGGGGTGGCGCGCGGGTCGGCCAGCCAGGCGTCCACCGCCTCCGGCTCGCGGGCCATCGCCTCGCCCAGGGTCAGCCCGCGCCAGCGGCCCATGTCGCAGTCGCGCAGCGCCGGCTGCACCAGCGGGGCGTACCCCAGGGCGTCGCCGGTGGCGCGGCTGCGCGGGGTCGGCGAGCAGTAGCGCAGCTCGGCCGCGGCCAGCGGCAGCAGCTCTCCGGCGACCCGCTGCACCTCGTCCCAGCCGGCCCCGTCCAGCGGCCGGTCGTCGTCGAAGCGCTCCGCGAGCAGGGGTGCGCTGCGCGCGGCGGCGACGAACGTCACCCTCAGTGGCATGCGGTGATGGTGGGCCGCGGAAGGTGACCGGTCAAGGGGGTGTTACCGATGAGTGACCCGTGACGGGTTGTCAGTGGGGGGTGGCATGCTGGCGGGCATGACAGAGATCACGACGGCCGCGGACTACCGGTGGCTCCGCGAGGAGCACGCGCCCCTGCTCGAGGCCTACTGCGTCACGCTGGTGAAGGGGCTCGCGCCCGAGCAGCTGCTGAAGGAGCTGAAGGCGGAGAAGGAGGGCAGCGTCACCGGCGTGGCCGAGCTGGAGGAGCCGTGCTACGACGCCTGGGACGAGCACGACGGCCTGAGCGTGCTGGTCGGTGTCGCGGCGCTCGGCGACTGGACTCTGATGGTCGAGTACAACGGGTTCCTGGGCACGCTCGCGGACGTGATGCTGCCGGTGTCCCGTGGCCGTACGGCCGTCTCGCACTTCCGGAACATCAACGCGGTGGACCACTTCTACTGGTTCGAGGACGGCGAGATACGGCTCCAGTTCGAGCCGCTGTTCCCGACCCAGCGCCACGGCACCCACCCGGACGAACTCGTGACGCAGATGCGGGAGTCCGGCTTCGATCTGAGGGAGCACGGGGAGCGGGACATCGACCTGCACACCGAGGCCGCCTTCGCCCTCGCCGAACGCATCACGGGCGTCCGGCTGACCCGCGAACTGTTCGCCTCCCTGGAGTTCACCACCGCCCTGGTGCCGGGCGCCTAGAGCACCTCGTCGCAGACCGTCCGCAGTCGCCGGACGCCCTCCGCGATCTCCCCGGTCCCGGCGACCGCCGCGAAGCTCAGGCGGAGGTGGGCCGCGGGAGGTTCGGCGCTGAAGTAGGGGCGGCCGGGGGTGAGGGCGACGCCCGCGCGGAGGGCGGCGGCGGCCAGCGCCGCCTCGTCGGCGCCGTCGGGCAGGCGCACCCAGAGGTGGTAGCCGCCGGACGGGATGTGCGGAAGGGCCAGCTCCGGCACATGCAGCGCGAGCGCGCCGGTCATGGCGTCGCGGCGGTCCTTCAGGGCGGCCGAGAGTGCCCGGAGATGGCGGGGCCAGGCCGGGGAGCCGACGAGTTCCAGGGCGGCCTCCTGCAACGGCCGGGGGACGAAGAAGCTGTCCACGACCTGGATGGCGCGCAGCCGCTCCAGCACCGGCCCGTGCGCGGCCAGCGCGCTCACCCGGAAGCTGGGCGAGGTGGCCTTGGTCAGCGACCCGACGTGCACCACGACGCCGTCCGGGTCGTCGGCGGCCAGCGGGCGGGGCAGCGGTCCGGCGTCGGCGTGCACCAGGCGGCGGACGAAGTCGTCCTCGATGACGAAGGCGCCGGCCTCGCGGGCGATGCGCAGCACCTCGCCGCGCCGCTGCGGGGCGAGGACCGCGCCGGTCGGGTTCTGGAACAGCGGCTGGCAGACGAACACCCGGGCGCCGCTGGCCCGGAAGGCATCGGCGAGCAGCTCGGGCCGTACGCCGTCGGGGTCCACCGGGACCGGCACCGGCCGCAGCCCGGCCGCCCGGGCGAGGGCGAGCATCCCCGGGTAGGTCGGCGACTCGACGAGCACCGGGGCGCCGGGCGGGGCGACCGCGCGCAGGGCGGTGGCCAGCGCGGACTGGCCGCCCGCCGCGATCAGCACCTCGGCCGCGGTGACGGCCCCGCCGATCCCCCGGGCGAACCACTCCCGCAGCTCCGGCAGGCCCTCCAGCGGCGGTCTCCCCCAGGCACCGGGGCGCCGCCCGGCCCGGGCGAGGGCCGCCGCCATGGCCCGCTCCGGCTGGAGCGAGGGGTGCAGATAGCCGCCGTTGAACTCCAGCACCCCGGGCGGCGGCACGGCGAGCGAGACGGTGACCCCGGAGGCGTCCACCGTGCGCGGGACCAGGTCGCCGGTGCCGTCGGCGCTCAGCGCGACCTCCTGCCAGGAGGTGTCCCCGGCCGGGGTCGGGGCCGTCCGCGGCCGGGCCCGGAAGGCACCGGCGCCGGGGCGGGTGACCACCAGCCCCTCGGCGGCGAGCTGGGCGAGGGCCCGGGAGACGGTCACCGGACTCACCCGGAACCGCTCCACCAGCGCCCGGCTCGACGGGAGCTTTCCTCCCGGCGAGTAGCGGTCCAGCTCCCGCCGGAGCTGTTCCGCGAGTTCAGCCACACTGCTACTCTGCTGCATGAGGATACAGAGTAGCGCTACTACCGCGACATCGATAGCAGTCAGCGTCCCCGCGAAGCGCCGGAGCCTCGGCACCGCCCAGGCCGCCCTGGGTGTGGCCTCCTTCTCGCTGACCTTCCCGGCCACCGCCTGGGGGCTGGAGAGCTTCGGCCCCTGGTCCCTGGTGGCCGTGCGCGCGGTGCTGGCCGCCCTCATCGCGGGCGGCTGTCTGCTCGCGCGCGGCGTACGGCTGCCCGAGCGGCGCCATCTGCCGGGGCTGGCCGTCGTCGGGGCCGGGGTGGTGCTGGGCTTCCCGCTGCTGACCACGCTCGCGTTGCAGACCTCCACCACCGCCCATGCCGCCGTCGTGGTGGGGCTGCTGCCGCTGACGACCGCCGTCCTGTCGGCCCTGCGCATGGGCAGCCGGCCCTCGCGCCGGTTCTGGCTGGCGGCGCTGGCCGGAGCGGCTGCGGTGGCCGGCTTCACGATCAGCCAGAGCGGAGGCGCGGTCACGGCGGCCGACGGCTGTCTGTTCGCGGCCCTGCTGGTGTGCGCGGCCGGCTACACCGAGGGCGGCCGGCTGGCCCGGGTGATGCCGGGCTGGCAGGTGATCGGGTGGGCGCTGGTGATGTGCCTGCCGCTGAGCGTGCCGGCCGCCGCGGTGGCCCTGGCCCATGAGCCCGTCCATCTCACCGGGCACGGCATCGCCGGACTGCTGTGGCTGGCGGCGGGCTCGCAGTTCCTCGGCCTGGTGGTGTGGTACCGGGGCATGGCGGCCATCGGCATCCCGCGGGCGAGCCAGTTGCAGTTGGCCCAGCCGCTGCTCACACTGGTGTGGTCGGCGCTGCTGCTGGGCGAGCACTTCACGGCGGCCGCCCCGCTGACCGCTGTGGCGGTGCTCGTGTGCATCGCCGTCACGCAACGGTCGTGATCGTGAGGAGGGCCTGACATGCGTGCTTCCAAGGGCGACCAGCTGGTCCAGCACGGCAGAGTGGTCGGACAGCACGACCAGGTCTCGGAAGTGGTCGAGGTGCTGGGCTCCGAGGGCAACCCGCCCTACCGCGTCCGGTTCCAGGACGGACACGAGGCGATCATGTCCCCCGGTCCCGACTGCCAGGTCAAGCACAAGGGCGAACCACAGCGGTAGCTCAGCGCGGCGGCGGCGCCGGTCGCCCGTAGTGATCGGCGACCACGCGCGCCATCGCCCCGATGGGGTCCGCCGCCAGGTCCCTGGCGGCGAAGAAGACATGCCCGCGCACCTGGGGGAAGCGGGCGGCGAGGGTGAGGTGGCGGGACAGTTCGACCGGGTCCTGCCACGCCGAGGGCTGCCCGGAGGCGCCCGCCTTGTAGAGCGCCTCGCCGATGTAGAGCCGGGTGGCGGTGCCCTTCGCGACCGACGCCCACCAGTCGACCAGCTCCGCGTAGTCGGCGGCGGCGAAGCCGATGTGCCAGTACAGCTGCGGGACGATGTAGTCGATCCAGTTCTTCCGGACCCATGTCCGGGTGTCCGCGTACAGATCGTCGTACGTCTGCACGCCCGCCCGGGTGTCCGAGCCCCGGGAGTCGGTGGAGGCGTTGCGCCACACCCCGAAGGGGCTGATCCCGAACGCGGTGCCGGGCCGGATCCGGCGGACCGCGGCGGCCGTCTCCCGCACCAGCGTGTCGATGTTGTCCCGCCGCCAGGCGGCCCGGCTGCCGAAGTCGCCGCCGTAGCGGTCGTAGGCGTCGTCGTCGTCGAAGGTCTGCCCGGCGACCGGATAGGGGTAGAAGTAGTCGTCGAAGTGGACCCCGTCGACCGGGTAGCGGGCGACGGCGTCGAGCATCGCCTGCTGGACGAAGGACCGGACCTGGGGCAGACCGGGGTTGTAGTAGAGCTTCCCGCCGTACGGCACCACCCAGTCCGGGTGCTTGCGGGCCGGGTGGGAGGCGGCGAGCCGCCCGAGGTCGGTGTGGTTGGCGATCCGGTACGGGTTGAACCAGGCGTGCAGCCGCAGACCCCGGGCGCGGGCCTCCGCGACGGCGGTGCCCAGCGGGTCCCAGCCGGGGTTCTTGCCCTGCGTGCCGGTGAGCACCTCGGACCACGGCTCGTACGGCGACGGCCACAGGGCGTCGGCCGCGGGCCGCACCTGGAGGAACACCGTGTTGAGCCGGTCGCGTACCGCCTTGTCCAGGAGCGCGGTCAGCTCCTTGCGCTGGGCGGAGGCGGTGCCGCCGGGCTCGGCGGGCCAGTCCCGGTTGCCGACGGTCGCCACCCACACGCCCCGCATCTCGGCCGTGGCCCGCCCCGCGCCCCCGGCCGCCGCCGCGCCCTCGGCCGGGACCATGGCCGTCAGCGCCGCCAGGGTGAAAGCCCGCCGTGACAGACGCCCCATCCGCACATCCCTACGCTCCGGATCCGTCTCGTCGCGGATCGTTCCGGGCCCAGGATGCCCCCACCCGGCCGATCGATCATCGATACTTGGCGGTAACGTGCACGATCGGAGCAGGCGCCGAAACCCGGGGGTCCTGCCAGGAGCCGACAGAACCAGCGAAGGGAACGATGTGACCGACATCGAGCGCGTCGGAGTCGTGGGCTGCGGCCAGATGGGCGCGGGTATCGCCGAGGTGTGCGCCCGGGCGGGACTGGACGTGAAGGTCGCCGAGACCACCGGCGAGGCCCTGGAGTTCGGCCGCACCCGGCTGCTCAACTCCCTGGCCAAGGCCGCCGAACGCGGCAAGATCAGCGAGGCGGAGCGGGACGCCACCCAGGCGCGGCTGAGCTTCACCACGGACCTCGGCGAGTTCGCCGACCGTGATCTGGTGATCGAGGCCGTCGTCGAGAACGAGCAGGTCAAGACCGAGATCTTCCAGGTGCTCGACCAGGTGATGACCCGGCCCGACGCGATCCTGGCCTCCAACACCTCCTCCATCCCGCTGGTGAAGCTGGCGGTTGCCACCTCCCGCCCCGACCATGTGGTCGGCATCCACTTCTTCAACCCGGCTCCGGTGCAGAAGCTGGTCGAGCTGATCCCGGCGCTCACCACCTCCGAGGGCACCCTCAGCCGCGCCCAGGTCTTCGCCGAGAAGGTGCTCGGCAAGCACGCCATCCGCGCCCAGGACCGCTCCGGCTTCGTGGTGAACGCGCTGCTGGTGCCGTATCTGCTCTCCGCGATCCGGATGTTCGAGTCGGGCATCGCGAGCCGCGAGGACATCGACAACGGCATGGAGATGGGCTGCGCCCACCCGATGGGCCCGCTGAAGCTGTCCGACCTGATCGGCCTGGACACCATCGTCTCCATCGCCAACTCGATGTACGCCGAGTACAAGGAGCCGCTCTACGCCGCTCCCCCGCTGCTCCAGCGCATGGTCGAGGCGGGCCGGCTGGGGCGGAAGACCGGGTCGGGGTTCTACACGTACTAGCCAGTGCGGCGATACCGCCAAGTGGCGCTGTTTCAGGGCGAGTTCACCCGGACCAGCGCCCATGGCGGCGCTGCCGTCGCGGGCTCTCACTGCGCCCGCCAGGTCCTCATCCGCGCATCCTCGCCCTGCTCATGCCGAGGACGGCGTCCTCGCTGTGGATCTCACGGAGTGCCGGGACGCTGGAGGAGTGGACGCCGAGGCGTTCGAAGTCGGCGTCGGAGACGCCCTAGAAGAGCGCCGGCTTTATGTCCGCCGTGTTGTCCGCACTCTTCGTCTGGCCATTGAGGGTGCCGTACAGGCTGCCCAGGTCAATCAGCTCGATACCACCCGTGACCTTGTTGATATCGATGGCACCCAGGGCAACGCGCTGGTCAGCAACGCAACGGTGTGCGGGTCCACCTTGGTCGCTGGTGGAGACTGCTACCTGGTGGAAGGAGCACGGCAATTCGTCGCTGGCTGCAGGCTGGAGAAACTGCAGCAGGTTCGACCAGCGCAGCCAGTCCGCCCAACGGTTCTTGTGGTCGTCGTCAGCGACGGCCTCCGACCGGTCGTCGAGCACCGTCAGGCACGCCTTGCTCGTCGCCGCGTCAGCGCCAGAACCTACCGGCGGCCCAACCTCAAGGACGCCCAGGTCAATGGCTGACTTCTGTCTCGTGGCAAGCCCGTCGCATAGGAACTTCCGCACCTGATTCACGTGTTGTCCAATTAGCCTCCAGTCCGGACAGCTGTGTTGGCTCTCAGCTCAATAGCATCGAAGGCGTCGAGCGGGCCACGTACGCCAATCCGTCGTACTCACGCATCAACACCGTTTGTGTCATGGAGAAACGGTATGTCAGGCGTGGCACGCCAGCACCGAAGGACCTCATGAACTGCGGGCTCTCCAGCCACTTTGCGACGGCGAGTTGGGCCCTGCCGGCCCGGAGGTCGATCAGGTGATCTGCGGAGTTGGCCGACGCCAATTGGGCCTCGACGGAGCGCGGGCCCGCCGCACTGATGGTGTGCTTCCTGGGCGGTCGTGTTGCGGAGTTTCCGGGGCGGGCGCGGAAGGCGCCCTCGCCGAACAGCAGGCCCAGGGCGTAGTACCGCTCACCGTAGTGATCCCTGAGGTGACGCCCCATGGCGGGAATGTCTCGCGCATATCGGTCGGTGCAGACGTGGCCGTTGTGGGCCCAGACGGCCACCTTGTCGGCAGTCCCCTCCTCCAGGGTAATCACTGCCTGGGCCATGTGGTGGTCCCGGGCGGCCAGCGCGCCCATCTCCTCACCGTCTCCGCGCGGTGGCCGGGAGGCTACGTCGGCCGCGGCCACGATCAGGCGCGCATGCCTGAGCGCCTGATCGACGCCTGTGCCGCCGATGTGAGAGGCAAGCCGCGGACGCTCTTCCTCGAGGAATCGCTCCAGGTCACGCGCCTCGGCAAGGAGCTGGGAGCGCTGGGCCACGAGTGATCCCGTCCTGGCCTCCGCCAGCCTACCGAGCAGGCCGCCGGTGGTGTCCGCCCGTTCCGGTGCCACCGTGCGCAGCACGGCGGCCAGCGCCACCAGAGAAGGACCGCATCGCTGGGGGTCGATGCCCACGAAACGCACGGCCCGGTCCGGGGGAACCGATCGGTTGTGGTCTCGCATCCACTCCACGACGTCGAGCATTTCCCGTGTCCGCCACGTCCAGAAGCCGAGGCCGGCCACTGCGTCGACGGCATCACCGGTTCCGTGCAGCACGTAGTCGTCGACCGCCTGAGCAGCGGAGGCACTGGCCTCCATGGCCAGAGCGGTGAACCCCATCTCCTCGACGAGGAAGCGCAGTAACAGGTGTTTGAGTCGGAAAAACTCGGCGGTCCCGTGCGTCGCTTCCCCCATCCCCAGAACGCGTACGTCGCGCAGAACCTTGCGCAGTGGCTCCAGGTCACCGTAGTCCGGGTCTGATGCCTCGGAGTGCAGGCCTTTCAAGGGCAAGGCGTTCTCTTTCAGCCATCGTTGCACTTCCTCGGTCATCGCCATTTCCTTTCGCGTCACCTCTCGACATGGTGAGCCTAGCCTTTATGCGATCACGCCCGAACGGACCGTACGCATTTCGGCCGAGAGTTCCGCCAGGTCCTCCAGGGCCGCATTCCAGCCATGCGCGAGACCTACCCCTGCGCAGTTGAGGACCACTTCGTCCACGCCCACTCGGGCGTATTCGGCCAGTGCGCCGGCCACTTCCCGCGGGGTGCCGTACGCGAAGGTTCCCGAGTCGACCAAGGCACCTGCGTTGAGATAGGGCTGTGACGGGTGCACCCGCAACCCCGCGCGCCTGAGCATGTCCGTGTAGTGCGGGGCGCCCAGGTGTGTGTGGGCGGCTGCGTAGGCGAGTTGGCGGGGATCGCGCCCGTGGCGGTCGACGGCGACATGTACGACGGTGACCAGGCGCGGGACCGGCCTGCTCGCCGCCCGAGCGCCGCGCCGGAGCGCCGGCACCACATCACGTGCCAGGTATCCTGGCGGCGTCATCCAGGTGATCGCCACGTCGGCAGTCTCGCCCGCGAGACGGGCGAGTGCAGGGCGGAGGACTCCGAGGCCGATATCCACACCGGGATGACCGAGATCCGGTAGGTCCGATGCCTGCCGACCGGCCTCTGGCACCTTGTGTCTCTGCTCGGTGAGGAATCCGCGCACCTGCCGGAGATAGTCGGCGCACGCGGCTTTCGGGCTATCGTACGGCTTTCCGTGCAGACTCACCACGAAGTCGGGGGATCCCGGGCCGAGTCCCAGCGTCACCCGCCTGCCGGTCAGACGGGCCAGGGACCGGGCGTGTGCCGCTGCTTCCATTGGATGGCGCAAAGGCATCAGGGTCACGGCAGTGCCGAACGGGATGCGGAATCCCATGCCCGCGAGATAGGCGAACATCTGATGGGTTTCGATCGTGACGGACTGGCCCTGCCACAGCCGCGGCATGTCCTCGCTTCTGACGAGTTCCGCGAAGGGAACCGCCTCGGAGGGGGCCGTGGGCATGACCGGAAAGATGACCGAAGTTTGCATGAAGTGGCCTTCACTGAGAGGCGGGTTCGCCGAGATATCCCGCTGCCTGCAGTTTGAACAGATGGGCGTACGTTCCGTCGGCGCTCAGCAGTTCCTCGTGCGTTCCTTCCTCGACCACCCGGCCCCGGTCCAGGACCACGATCCGGTCGGCGATGCGCACGGTGGCGAACCGGTGCGCGATGATGAGGGAGGTGGTGTCCCTCGCGATGTCACGAAGCCGGCCGAAGATCTCGGACTCGGCCTCGGCGTCGATGGCCGACGTGGGTTCGTCGAGCACGACCACCGGAGCCCTCCTCATGAAGGCCCGACTCAGAGCCACCTTCTGCCATTGACCGCCAGACAGTTGGCGGCCCTCCTCGAAGTGCCGGCCGAGCATGGTGTCGTACCGGTCCGGAAGGTCGGACACAACGGTGTCGACTCCTCCGGCTACGGCTGCGGCCCGGATGCGCTCGTCGTCGTCCATCGCCTCGACGCGGCCGAAGCCGATGTTGTCGCGGACGGACATCTCGTAGCGGATGAAGTCCTGGAAGATGACGCCGATATGCCGCTGGAGGTCGTCGACGTCGTATTCCTCGATCGGTACGTCGTCGATCAGGATCCGCCCGCTCGTCGGCTCGTAGAGCCGGGTCAGCAGCTTGACGATGCTCGTCTTCCCGGCGCCGTTCTGCCCCACGAGCGCCACGCACTCCCCGGCCGGCAGGAGCAGGTCGACACCATCGAGCACGAGCCGGTCGGTGCCGGGGTACACGAAGCTGACGTCCCGGAACTCGATCCCCTTGCACAGCTTCGCCGGGAACCGCCTGTTCCCACCGGTGATCTGGCGCTCGGGCAGGTCCAAGAACGCGAAGAGGTTGCCGAGGAAGAGCGTGTCCCTGTAGAGAGAGGCGATCCCCAGGAGCAGTCCATGGGCCGACACCTGGATGGCACCCATGGACTGGAGGTATCCCGCGAGGCGGCCCACCTGTCCGCCGTCCGCGGCCGACCCGATCGCCCACAGCAGCGCCCCGGAGGAGGCGATGACGCTCAGCAGGCCCAGCAAGCCCACGATGCCCGACTGGCGGCGGGCCAGCTGCCGGTCGACCCGGAAGAACTCGTGGACCAGTCTGCGGTACCGCTCGACGAGGTACGGTCCGAGCTGGAATAGGCGCACTTCCTTGAAGGAGTGATCCGTCGTGGTCAGGTACTGGTAGTAGTACATCCGCCGGCGGTCTGCTGCGCGCGCGTACTCGATGGCGTACGCCCTGTTCGTATAGATCATGTGCGCGGCCACGGACGGGACTGGCGACACCAGGATGAACAGGGCCACCCACGGTGACCAGGTGAACAGCACCGCGCCGACCGAGATGACGGTGACCAGCTCGCGGGTGACGGTGAGCATTTCGGAGAACAGCTGGTAAATGCGTCCCCCGTTGCTTTCCTGGAAGGCGCGTTGCAGCTTGTCGTAGGACTCGGCGTTCTCGTACTGCTCCAGGTCGAGCCGGGTGCCCTTGACCATCACCTGCTCACCGATCTTGGTGGTGAGTTCCAGGCGGAGCAGGGAATCAAGGTACTGGCCCCACACGTCCAGCAGGTGCCCGGCCACCGCGATCAGCAGCAGGACGACGCCCGCCTGGAGAGCCTGCCGTCCGGCCCCCTCGTTGCCTCCGGCAGCCTGCGCCACCGACTGCACCGCGCTCGCCGTGAGCCCGACCTGTACGCCGGGGATCGCAGCCGAGAGCACCGAGGCGACAGCGAAGGCGGTGACCTTCCGGGCGCTCAGCTTCCAGAAGAGCCGCAGCACGCGGAGCCAGATCACCTGGCCCCCTCAGCAGCGAGGCGGCCCCTGAGGGCACGCAGCGTGTGCCGCAGCAGCCCGTAGCAGCGTTCCTCACGGGCCAGATCGACCGGCAGGAGGCGGTTGATCTGCATGTGCGCGAGGCTGCCGAGGAGATGGGCGGGCTGCACCGCGAGACGGCCGCGGTCGGCGACCTCGCGGACCGCCGCGGATGCCGCACGGACCGCAGGTTCCTGGGGTGCGAGGGCCGCCGCGATCGCCATGCGGTGTGCACGGCCCTCCTCATGGGTGGACCGGTCCCAGGGCAGCAACAGTTCGCAGAGGTAGGCGCGAGCCTTCCTGAATTCGTCCCGCGTGGCGTTGTCGTCTCGGTGGCCGGGGAGCAGGTCCATGCGCTCGGCGAGCGGGACGCCCCAGTGGCGGTGGAGGGTGTCCACCGCGGCCACAGCCAGGTGCTCGTCCACCAGTTGCGGCAGGTCCGCGCGGGCCGCTATCAGATGGGCGGTGGTGTCACTATTGGCCTCAAACAGGCGCTCGATCGACTCGAAGGTGGCGGGGCCGCCGTAACGCATGGTCTCCGGGCAGTAGCTGTCCATGGTGACGTCCTGGGCGAGACCGGCGTCCACCAGGCTCCTGCCCCAGGCGGCGAGTCGCCCCAGGACCGACGACCGTTCGCTGCGCACTCTGATGCGAAGGTGCGGGCGCGGATCGGCGTACCGGATGTAGAACCAGCGGTCTACTGCGTCCTCTGCGCGCAGCTCCGCGATGAGTTCCCGCAGCGGACCGGCGATGATCTCGTCGTGGCGTTCGAAGGCGGCGTACAGCTTGACGTACGACCACTCGCTGCCCGGCGGGTACCGCCGTGAGGGGATCTCCACCGGCGCCCCGGCCGGGTGCCGGGCGATGGTCTCGGCCCGGGCGGCCATGACGGGGACGACGATCTCTTCGGTGTACCGCCGCCCGAGGTCATCGGTCAGCCAGTGATGCTCGAAGTCGGGCAGCATCTCGTGGAGCAGCACCGTCCCACCGCCCGCGCGGCCGATCTCCTCCCGCAGTTCTCCGACGCAGCAGGGGTGGTCGAGGTCGAGCAGCAGCCGGTTGTCGAGATCGACGAGATGCACGTATCGCGGCACGCGCCACCGCTCGCGCCATGCCGCGAAGTCCTCCAGGCCATGTCCGTCCAGCCGCCATTCAGCCGGCCGGAGCACCACCTTGCCGCGGGTCACCCGGGGCAGGAAGGTCGCGTTCGACACAGGTCCCCAATGGAATCCGCCGGGCAGCACGTACCCGTCGTGCGAGGCCTCCAGCAGGAAGCGGGCAACGTTCGGGGCGGCGAGGGGGCTGAGCATGTGGTGCTGCGTCACGACGATCTCGCGCCCCAGCCGCCGCGACCACAGGTGGAACCGCCGGTCGTCGGCGCCCACCAGGATGTCGTCCAACGGCAGTACGCGGTCGGCCGGCACGGAGGGACTGGTGTTGACGGGTATCTCGTACGTCCCCAGGTCCGGGTGCGCGGCGACGTTCCCGGCCCGGCCGTACGTGGGGAGGTAGGCCACCTCGGCGTACGCCACGTGCGGCTGAAGTTCCTGCTCCCACCGGGCGAGGTCGCGCAACTGGTCCGCTAGCCGGTCACCGAGCAGGTCGAAGAAGCGCCCGAAGGTGCGTCCGCCGTGGGCGAGGCAGTCGGCTCGGAGGACGGCCCGCCACTCGCCCCGGTCGACGGCCTGCCGGTCGGTGGCCTCGATCTGCAGGTAGAGGTCCACCGCTGGAAGTAATGGTCCCACGGTCGCCTCGGGGGCAAGTCGGTCCAGCCAGGCGTCGGTGAGTTCCGCTTCCAGCATCCCCTCGCGCCAGGCCTGGTGTGCGAATTCGACGACGGCCCTGTCGAAGGAGGAGGTGTCCTCGGGGTCGGAGGCACTGTCGAGCCGGCCAGCCGTGCGGATCGGCTCCGTGTAGGACTCGGGTGCGTCCAGCCCTTGGTCCGGGCCGAGCAGTTCCAGAACCGGCACGCGCACGCCATGGCCGTATCGTTCGAGAAACTCCTCCCGGTACCGCCTCAGATGTGCGTTGGTGGTGCCCGTGGCCGCGCTCAGGCGCATGAGGACGTCCACCGTGTCGGCCGCCGCCTCGCCCACGGACCGGTTGAGCTCGTCGAACTGCAGGCCGATGGCGGAGTCCAGTTGGTACGTCTGACCCGTGTAACCCGGTACGAGTTTCCCCTGGGCCACTCGCAACCGGGCGAGCGAGACAGGGTCGTCTGCGTGCCGGACCAGATCGACCACCTCGCGCAGTCGTTCGGCCACCTCTGCCGCCTGCGGGATCCCGGCCAGCCTGTCGAGCAGGTACTGCTCGGGCTGGGCTGTCGTCTGGGGCGGGCGAAGGTCGCTGGTGAGGAAGTTCAGGTCCCACAGCCGCTGGACAAGGTCCTCCTTCTGCGGACCGGTCGCCTCAGGGAAGGCGCCCGTTAGTGCGTCGATGAGCTCGGGGTAGGTAACGGGGGTGGTGGCGGCGTCCAGGACGGTGTGCACGGCGGGGGTTGCCCGGACGCGCACCGACGTGCGGTCGCTGTTCCCATAGACGTCGGCGTGTGGCAGGACCACCCGGTCACCGGAGACATGGGCTGTCGCGTTGCGGAGGATTCTGAGGCTCCGCCAGATCTCCTCGTCGTCCTCAAGCCGTTTGATGCAGGCGAGGATCCACGCCATGTCCGCGCGCACCCGGTTGCTGCTGATCACGGGGGTCTCCAACCGGGCGGTGGTGCGTCCGGAGAATGTCCCGGCGGCGACGCCCGAGAACGCCCCGAAGGGTGTGGGTCGGGTCGACATCCGGGTGACATAGCGCCACAACCGTGAGTGGACGCGCGCCAGGCTCTTCGGGGACATGCGTTCCAGCTGTGTGAGGCCCTCCGCCAGGCCCTCGCTGGCGACGAAGATCGCCCGCCGGACCTCGGGGTCGTCAGCCAGCCGTAACAGGGCGTCGGACGTGTGATCAGGGTCGCTCATGAACGCGCGGAACGTCTCCGCGGGCAGTGCGGGAGAACGCAGGAGGTAGAAGTCGGCGGGTACGTACCGGGACATGCGCATCACCTTGCGAAGAAGGCCCGGAACCAGGCCGGACGGTCGTCGTTCAGGGCAGCGAGGATCGCGAGGGCGACTCCGGCGGCTCCGCACAGCAGGCCCGGGTCGTCCACCAGGTGTCCGGGCAGTTGGTGGTCCGCGAACACCGCCGGTCGTGCCTCGTCGGCATGTTCGAGCAGCCGGTCGAGCAGGACGGGGATCCGTTCGCGGGCGAGGCCGCTGAAGGGGGCGAAGGCGCGGCACATCATCAGCAGGCCGGCCTGTCCGTGACACAGGGTCGGCGACAGCGGTCCGGCCTGCGCAGCTCGCCGCAGGACGGCCTCGAACGCGGTGACGGCCGTAGTCAGTAGATCGTTGTCACCGGTGCTGCGCGAGATGTCGAGGAGGGCCGAGGCGACACCGGCCGTGCCGTAGCACCAGGCGATCTGGTCGTGGCCGTGCAGGCGGGGCTGTTCGTTGCCGTCCACGTCGACCGCCACGCCGTCATGCCACAGCGGACCGAACTCGTCGGCGGCCTGATGAGCGAGGATCCAGGCGGTGAAGGTGGTGACGGCCGTGTCGAGTCCCGGGTGTCGGTGGCCGGACGCAGCGGCCGCAGCGAGCGCCGCGACGATTCCGGGCACGCCGTGCGAGAAGCCGAGGTTCAGGTACCCGTGCGGATAGCTGTCGTGGTCGTTCCCGACGGGTGGGTAGACGTCGGGGACCAGCATCCAGCGGTGCGGGGTGTTCCGGGTCTGCGCAGGCTCGCTCAGCCACACCAGGTAGTCGAGGAGCCGGCCCACGGCCTCCCGGACGGCGGGGCTGGGGTTCTCGATGGAGACAAGGTAGACGAGGACCCCCGCCGCTCCGCTGATCCAGTCATAGTCGGCGTCGGTGACCGCGCGTTCCACGGCCGGGTAGTCGGTGTCGAGCACCTGGGCGGCGAGTTGCTCGTGCACGCGGCGCAAGCTCGGCAGGAAGCGTGGCTCGTCGTGGGCGCAGTCGGCCAGTGCCAGGGCCAGTCCGCTGGTGCCACCGAAGATCCCGGGAACCTCCAGTGGTACGACGCGGGTGCCGAGCACGGCCTCCCGCATGTGCTCGAAGGCGGTGTCCCGGTCGCCGAGTCCCGCGCGGGCGGTGTACAGGTGCAACAGGGCTGTTCCGGCCTGGCCGTGGCTGAGGCTCGGCGGGTACCAGCCCACCGGGTGCGCCGACTGTTCCGCAGCGGTCAGGGCCAGTTCGGTCACCTGGGCGGTGGTCGAGGTCCGTTCGGCGACCATGCGGACCGCGCGGTGTGCGCGTTCGACGAGCGTGTCCTCCTCGCCTCGAGCCGGCCAGCCGGCTGTTTCCCGGTTCTCACGCATGTCCATCCCTCGTGTCGCGGCCGTTCGGCTGTCGCAGTGGAAACGGGTGTTGCCGTGCTGAGCCCACGGCAACACCCGTTGTCGAAGGTGAGCCCGATCAGAGCGGGCTCATCCGGTTCAGTGCGAGTGCTCCTTCGGGCAGATGCCCGACGTGCACACGGTCGTACAGACGTAGGTGCAGTTGGCCTTGCAGGTCACCCGGGTGCAGACCGCCCGGGTGAGGAGCGAGGAGATGGATGCCGGTGCCCTGTCCAGGCTGGCGGTGGACGGCGAGGTAACCCGGACGTCCAGATCGAATGCGTTGCCGGACATGTGATTTCCTTTCGCGTGACAATTCCGTCGGATTACGGAACGCAGAGTCGGCCTCTGCTTGATTCCTATTCTGCTCGCCGGCCGCACCGGCAGACATTGTCGTTCGCGACAGTATTGCGAGAAATGTACGACGCCAGGCAGAGACTCAAACGGGAGTGTAGTTCCAACTTCTCGGCTATCGCCGAAAGGTGCGCACGCACGGTTCGTTCAGTCAGATGAAGACGGTTCGCCATACTCTCGTTCGACAGACCTTCCGCCATCATGCAAAAAACTTCCGACTCTCGTGGAGTGAGGCGGTCCAGTCGCTGCAGGGCAGCCTTCCAGTGGGGTTCGTGTCCAGGGACCTCATGCATGTGCGGATTTCTCCGACTGGAGCAGGTGGCTTTCGACCAGCTGCTGATAGTTCCGGTCTCTGGCGAGCAGCTCCTCATGTGTTCCGATGGAACTGACCCGCCCGCCGTCCATGACAACGATCCGTCGCGCCGAGCGGACCGTCGACAGCCGATGGGCGATGACCAACAGGGAGCAGCGCTCGGAGACCCTCAACAGGGCCTCGGCGATTTCCGCCTCGCTGACGGTGTCGAGGTGCGAGGTGGGCTCGTCCAGCACCAGCAGGTCGGGCTCGGCGAGCAGGGCGCGGGCGATGGCCACGCGCTGGCGCTCGCCGCCCGACAGCCGCAGCCCTCGTTCGCCCACCTCGCTGTCGAGCCCGTCCGGCAGGCGTCGCAGGAGTGCGTCGAGGCCAACCGTCTCGAGCACGTCGAGGATCGCGTCCTCGGATGCGTCCGGTGCGGCGTATGTGAGGTTGTGGCGCAGGGAACCATAGAGCAGCGGTGTGTGCTGTTCCACCAGCGCCACATACCGTCGGTAGCCGCGGTGTTCCAACTTCCTGAGGTCGGTGCCCCGGAAGAGCACCGCTCCGTCATCCGGGTCGTAGAAGCGCTCTATGAGGGAGGTGACCGTGGTCTTGCCCGCGCCGGACCTGCCCACCATCGCGAGGTAGCCGTACTCCGGGATCTGGAGCGACACTCCACTCAGGACCTGGCGGTCCCCGTACGAGAAGGAGACGTCCACCAGTTCGAGCAGGGGGCCCGGCCCTCGGGTAGGGGCCTCGGCGGGGGCTGACGTGGACTCCACGGGCAGTCTCAGGGCTTCCTGAATGCGTTTCAGTGACCCGAGGCCGCGCTGAATGAGGGCGACGGCACTGAACAGGCCGGCCAGCGGCATCACCAGATAGGTCGCGTAGAGCAGGAAGGCGACGAGTGCGCTGATCGTCATGTCGCCGTTCGAGACTCGTACCGCGCCGATGAGCAGTACGAGCAGGAACGATCCGTTGACCGCGACCTCCATCACCGGTCCCACCAGTGAACCCAAACGGGCCGATCGCACCCCACTCGTGAAGGCGGCCTCGGCGGCCGCGCCGATGCGTCGGGCTTCGCGGAGTTCCGCCCGGCAGGCGCGGACGGTGCGGATGTTGCCCAACACCCGTTCGAGATCGGCTGTCATGGTGCCGACGTCCGTGAGGGACTGCTCGGTGGTCCCGCGGATCCCGGTCATGACACCGGCGACGACGACAGCTGCTGCGGCGATCGTGGCGATGACGATGCCGAACATGACGGGGTCGAGCCACAGCATCAGTCCGCCCGTACCGACGGCCGTGAGCGCCACGGTGACGAGTTGGACGAAGCTGCCCGCCACCATGTCGCGCAGCACGGTCGTGTCCGTGCCCACGCGGGAGAGCAGGTCACCGGTCCGGTGGCGGTCGAAGTCTCCAATGCGGGCGAGCAGCAGCCGGTTCGCCAGAGTCTTGCGCAGCCGCAAGACCACCCCCTCGCCAGCCACGTCGAGCAGGAACTGGCCCAGGCCCTCGATGCATGCCTGAGCGGCGAACAGCCCGGCGAGCAGCAGTGCCGGGCCGGCCAGCGGCTCGCCGGTTCCCACCCGATCGATCAGCCGCATCGTGAGCAGCGGCTGTAACAGCCCGAGCACCGTGCCGACGACCGTCAGAGCGAGCGCCCAAGTGACCGTCGTCCGCCGCTCCAACAGCAGCGCGAACAGGTCGCGGTAGCCGACGCTTTCACCTGCAGCCGTGCCGGCCATCGGACCCCTCCTTCGCATCGAGTGGTGCCACGCTGAACAGCACCCGGAAGTAGCCCACGGGGACGTCCTCCCCCACGAGGCGGCCGTCGCTCTCCACCCAGGCGTGCGCGGCGAACGGCGGGGCCGTACGGATGCCGACGCACCACGTCGGCCAGACACCGCGGGCCCGGCACAGCAGCGCGGTCGCGATCGACCGCTGCAGGCACCCTTCGCGTCCCGCGCACACCAGGCTGACGGTGGTGACCGCGTCCCGCGCGGCCTGTACCTGCTCGAAGCGGGCTGGTTGCGCCCCTCGTGCGAGGGCGGTCAGCAGTCGGCGGATGCGCTCCGGTGACAGGCGTGTGAGCGGCTTGGCCGTCCCCACAACCAGGCGCGCGGCCAACCGCGCCCGCCAGGGGACGGCTGACGGGGGACGCAGGACGGTCTGGAAGCTCACCGGTCCACCAGCCCCGCCTCGACCAGGGCCGCGACGAGCGCCTCGGCGTCGGAGCGTGCTCGTTCCGCACCGACCTCGAACTCGTCGGTGAGCCGGGTGGTGACGGAGTCGATGTCGCCGCCTGAGGTCAGTTCGTCCAGTGCCAAACTGCCCGTCGGGTTCAGTTCCCAGTACCTCCCGGTGCGTCCGTCCAGCAGAACCTTCCCGTAGTCGGTCTCCACCAGTGACACGTCGGCTCTCAGCCGCATCGTTTCCCCCTTCGGACGGCGCTCAGACGGTGCGCAGCCATATCTCGCAGGCCAGCGTGGAATCGAGACCTGCGTAACGGAGTTCGGGCGAAGACGGCTGCAGCGTGGTCGCGAGGAGCCTGTCCGCGTCGACCAGCCCCAGCCGGGCGAGACGGGAGTCGTGCCACAGCTCCGCGATCCGGGCCCGGTTTTCCCTCAGGCCGTTGGCCGCGTCGACGGACGCCTCACCCTTGGTCTCGCGCTTGAGCACCTCGGAGGGCACCACGCCCCGCATCGCGGCCTTGAGAAGGGGCTTGTACAGCCAGGGTGAGGAGCGGTCCTCCGGCTGTACCGACCAGCAGGCCTCGATCACGTGGTCGTCGAAGAACGGGCTGGCCATCGGCAGGCCACCCTGTTCGGACACCTGGTGCAGGACGCGGGTCACGCGTGTGCCGTGGTGCAGGATGTTCAGTTCGTTGTGCTGAGCCCGGGTCCTGCCCAGGGGGGTAGCTGACTGTGCCGCCTGCCGCATTCGGCAGCGTACGGCGGCGACAGCGTCGGGCGTCGCCCAACCGGGCATCCGGGGTGGGACGTCCCAGGCGAGGACGTCCGCACTGTGCGGCGCCGCCCGGGGAGCGGTGAGCCGGTCGGCACTGGCAGCCAGCCACTGGCCATAGGGTCTGCGGTCGCCGATCACCGACAGGGCGTCCCGCAGTGACCACCTGTTTTGCGCCCGGTATGCGCGAAGGTGACGCAGTGCGCCGAACGGCTCGGTGGCCAGCCATTGGAGTACGTGCGCCGGGTGCCCCCACAGGACGTGATCGCCGCCCATCCCGGTGAGATGCAGTTCTGAGCCGCGGGCCGACATCTCGTCATGACCAGCGAGTTGCCGGGGCTGGTCGAGGATGGTCGGCGCCGGCTCGTCGACCGGTCCGGTGACCTCCAGTAGTCCGCTGTAGAACAGCGGGACCTGGTCGACGGGGAGCACGAGGTGCTCCGTGTGCTCGATGCCGGCCGCAGCCAGCTTCGCCCAGTGGACGTCGTCGTCACCGGGGTCACGGCTCGCCATGGTGAGGGCGAGCGGTGCGGCACCGGCAGCGGCGGCCACGGCGCAGACAGCGGTGGAGTCCAGCCCTCCGGACAGGTCGGAGCTGACCGTCGTCGCCGCCCCCGTGCGCACACGGACCGCCGAGTCGAGTTCCCGGCGTAGCAGTGCCGCCCCCTCCTCCAGGCCCAGCCGGGGCACAGGGGTACTCCACCACTGCGTGCGGGAAACTCCGTCCGGGCCGGTGTCCAGCTGAAAGCCCGGTGGCACAGCGTGAACGCCCCGCCACAACGGCACATCGCCGAGTGGATGGGGGACCGCGTCCAGCAGACGGACGGCGAGCAATTCCTCGTCGAGGGGAGTGCCGACCAGCCTGGCGACGACGTCGGCGCGATTGCTCGCCACCGTCATGCCTGCGGTGTCGGCGTGGAACACCCGCCTCATCCCGGACGCGGTCCCCCGGACCCGCAACCGGCTGCCCGCCGCGATGACAATGTGGAAGTCGCCGCGCAAGGCCGCCAGGCTGCGGGAGGCGGACGCGATGTCACGCTCGTGAGCGAGGCGTTGCGCAATACCGTCCTCGTCCGCGGAGCTCGACCCGATGACCGCGACCTGGAGACCATGCCGGGTCGTCGTGACGAACGCGGAGCCCCAGGAGCCGATCAGCAGGGGCCGGCCGGAAGGATGCAGCACCCGCTTTGGGGCCTTGCTTTTTCGTTGTTCTTCGAGACGCGAGGCCACGGCGAGGCCGGCCTCACAATCAGGCAGTACCACAAACCAGCTTTCGCCGTGGCTCGACATAGTTCTCCAGAGATCGCTACCAACCCAGCGGCAGACGGACCTTGGGCTCATGCGGACCGCGCCGCAAGAATCCGGTGTCCAGTCGGAAGTCGCCAGCAATAAACATCGCCGGCGCCTCATAGATCTTCCGTCCCATGCTTTTCACCTCCCTTCCGTATGGAGTAGAAGCGGTACCCCGTGGGGTCCTCCGGTCGCCAGTGAATCTAGGCGCAGGTGAATGCGGAGATCAATGAAAGACCAATTTCTGCACTCTGCGTGGTCGCCACGGAGATAGCATCAACCGCCCCTCGGAACCACGGCGCTGCCTGGCCTTTTGCCCGTGCTCCGAGTCATCGCGGACGAAGGGATCCTCGGCGAGGAGAGATGGTTTCCCTGGCTTCATCGTGACCCTGCGTATTAGCTTCCTTGCCACTGTCGCGTGTCGCGGCGCCGCCGCCCGTCACGCGGCACCACGCCCGTGCGGCCTGAACGCTGCGCCACCCGATCCCCCACGTCGGGCCGCCGCGGCGGCCGAGGCCCCCGAGGTGCGCGGGCCTCGCGAGGGCGGAATCCGGTGTATTGCAGCCACGACGGCGGCCCTTGAAATACCGGAGACGTCGGCAAGGTTCACGACGTAGCGGAGCTGCTCCGATATCTCCGCGAGGCCCACTTTGCGCGCCGAATGCACCACAACCGCGCCACGGCCCCGGCCGAAGTCGATCAACCCTTCGGCGCGCAGCATCCGGAGCGCCCGGAGGACGGTGTTCTTGTTCGCGCCGTATAACTTTCCGAGTTCACCCGAAGAAGGCAGGTAGGCGCCCTGGGCATAGACACCGGACACGATGTCCTGCTTGAGCTTGCGCCCTATCCGGGTGTAAAGCGCCGACCCGTAACCTGGTGCGGCGCCGACTCCACTGCCCTTGCCAAGTGGATCGGCATTGGACGCGGGCGGATGTGGTATGGATGTCATCAGAGCGTTCCCCCCTTGTGCTTTTCCTTCAGTGCACCGGTGCAGCGCAGACTCGAAGAGTCGTCGAAGGGTTGCCGCACCACGCGTCCGCCGGAGGTCAGCCGGCGTGACGTTCGGGCAATCGACTTGACAGCTTATGACTCTGGCAGCGGCGGGCGGGCATGTGCCGGGCCAAGGACGAAGTACTACCAGGCAGATCCAGAAATAGGGCTTGCAGGCCAGCCGTGCCGAGGCACTACCTTCCTCCGGATACCCCTGCGCGTCTTGTTGAGCTGGCGGGAAATATCGGCGGTGACTTGCATGGATTCCTCGAACTGGTCAAGGAGACCAGAGGCGGCCGGGGCCCATTCACCACCGGACGCGTACAGCTCTCAGATAGCCTTTCACGCCACGACCATCTCCGCCATCAAGCGATGAAATTCGGCCACATCCGCTGCGGCGAAGTCGTCGTCAGCCAGCTGAAGCGCCGCCCGTACAGTTGGCGCGTACATATAAACGTCTCCCATTCAACTATCAAAAAGTGAACGGATCACGGGGTGTCCGCCACAGGGAAGTTGTCCGCCACGGCTCGACTCGCCAAGATGCTAGGTCCGATAGGCAATGTCAACGATCGTTTTCGGCTAAAGGATCGTTGAAAGCAGGCAGTGCCGGGATGACGACGTGCCGCATCCGCGGAGCTGCACCAACAACGCCTGCCATGACAGATGTCGAGTATCAACGCACTGCCTCGCAACGTTCTGCCAGTACGAGCGAACCGATGCACGTCGATCTCATTTTCGGCGATAAATGATCGTTGAGCCTGCGGCTGAGGGCCCTGTAAGGTGCGATGCACAGACCGACCGAATCCACCCGTAGCCTGGGAGTATCTCAGTGGGCTCTGCCTCAACGCTGCCGATGACGCTTGCGCGTCTCGAGGCACTGCTCAAAGAACGGGGCATGAATCGATCACAAGTGCTCGACATCGGGGCGTTGGCAGCCAAGGCGGCGCTGCCCGAAGACACCGTCGCCGTCCTGCTCGGAGGCGGCCAAACTCCGGCTGACACGGTGGCCGATCGGGTCAGCGCACGTATCAAGATCCTTGCTGATGCATACTTGGCACGCACCGGAAAGCCTATGTCGGACCTGGCTGGCAGCATTTCCCGACAGCTGGGTGTTTCCTCTTTCTGGGCACGTCAGGTGTGCTCTGGCGACAAAGTACCCAGTGTTGAACTGCTGCACGGCCTGGTGGGATTCTTCGGCGTCGAGGGAGGCGAGGCGTTCTTCACCGCGCCAGCTGCTGAGGCCCTCAACCGCGTACTACTGGCCATGTTGGCCGCACTGCAGCAGACGCCAGGGAAGCCGGAGGGCGATGGTTCGGCCACTTCGCCGGCGAATCGCGAAGTGGCGGTGCCCTCCCCCCGGAAGTCGGACGCCGAGAACCCGCCGAGGCCTGCGCAGCCGCCGTTCGCCGTCCCGGAGCTCTCGGCGAGACTGAACCACCTCTTCGCGGTCATGCACCCCAGAGGGCGTGAGACGTACAGTTCGCACGAGGTTGCCGAGACAATCACGGCGCACGGGGTCGAGGTCACAGCAGCACAAGTCGAGCAGCTACGACACGGCACCTGGACTTCGCCGAGTCCTGAGCAACTCGATGCGCTCGCCGGCTTCTTCGGCGTACCCGTCGGCTACTTCGTCAACGACGAAGTAGCTTCTCAGGTCTCCGCGGATCTCAACCTGGTGGAGACACTGAAGTCCCAGGGCATCGGCCCCCGCCAGATCGCTCTACGGGCAGTCGCAGACTTGGACGAGGAGGCGCTTGCTGCCCTTGTCCCGGTGATCCAGCACCTGCAGCGGGCAAGCAAGAGGCAACGGATGTGAGCTGCTGGTAGGGCGGTATACGAAGATGCTCCACTGCAGCCAACTGGGTTGGATCCGGCGGTCCATGCGGGCTTCCGCCGCTGCCGAGCGAGTCAGGCGCCGCGGTGGTGAGGGTGAGCACGAAAGTGGTTTTCACCCAGTGGCAGTGGGTCGACCCGGGGGGAGCGGGGATGAACGACAGGGAACTGCGTCGCTACTGCGCCGATCTGGTCCGGCAACTCGACATCCCCGAGCCGTTCAACATCAATGCCCTCGTCGACCAGATGGAAGAACGCCGCGGACGACCCATCTCGCTCGTACCGATGCCGCTACCCGCCGACCGAGGCCTGTGCGGCATGTGGGTCGCCAGCCCCGACGTGGACTACATCGTCTACCAGGCGGAGGCCCGAAAGGCACACCAAGGCCACATCGTCCTCCACGAGATCGGCCACATGCTGTGCGAGCACGAGTCCACCCCGGCGGAGGAGGAAGAGGTCTCCCGACTCCTTCTGCCGAACATCGACCCTGCGCTCGTGCGCACCGTCCTCGGGCGCACCTGCTACGACCGGAGCGAGGAGAAGGCTGCCGAGCTGGTTGCCTCTCTGATCCCCCTACAGGCCACCAACGCCGCTCCACGGCCGGCGACAAGCCTTTCGGAAGACGTGGTCAACCTCGTCAGCCACCTCGAGCGCTCCCTGGGGCGCAGTTCCACACCAAGGACATAGCCGAGTGTTATTCAACGTCGTCTACGGAACGCTCTCCCTCATCACCTGGAGCGCCTTCGCCTTCAAGCTGAGAGACCTCGCCCGCGACTGGCGCAACAAGGAACTGCAGCGACTGTGTCTGGCGATCGCGATGTTCGCCGCACCGTTCGGCTTCGCCATTCCCTCGGTATACGTACGTGTCGATGCCCTGACCGGCATGCCCAACATCAGTTCGCTGATCATCTACACGACCGTGGAGGTCTGCCTCACCTCGTTCCTGGCCCTCCTCGTCAGCTGGTCGTCTGCGCAGTCGGAGGTCCGGCTACGTCACCGGCTGATCCTCGGATACGCCATCGCTACGGTCACCACCAACTGGGTGTTGTTCTTCCTGGGGGACGCCAGGGATACGTCGCACGCCCTTGACTTCGACGTTCACTATGCCAACACCGCATACATCTGGGAGTTCCTCCTCGTTCACCAGACCCTTTACACGGTCAGCATGGTCGGCCTGATCCGGCTGTGCTGGCGCTATTCCAAGATCGTCGGCCAGCCCTGGCTGCGCCGCGGCCTGCGCATCGTCACCGTGGGAGCAGTCGCCGGCTTGGGTTACTGCCTTCCCAAGGTCATCTCCCTCATCTGGGACAAGCTCGGCATCTCACCACTCGGCTTCGTCAACTCCGTGGTCGCCCCCATGTTCGCCAGCGTCTCTGCGGCACTCTTCGCCGTAGGGTTCACCATGCCCGCCTGGGGCGTCGGCCTCAGCAGAGCCCTGGCGTGGATGTCCGACTACCGCACCTTCCACCGCCGCTACCCCCTGTGGCAGGCGATCACCCGTGCCTTCCCCGAAGTCGTCCTCGTCGCCCCTCCGGCCTCCCGCAAGGAACTGGCTCGCGACCTCCGGTTCTTCCTCGGTCGTCAGGTGATCGAGATCCTCGACGGCGAAATGCGACTTCGTCCCCACCATGACCCGAAGATCAGCCGCATGACACGAGAAGTAGCGGCGCACCAGAACATCACCGGTGACGAAGCGGATGCCGTCGTAGAAGCCGCGCACATCGCAGCAGCTCTCCAGGCTCGGTCCACCGGCCACGAGGCGCCAGGGGGACACGGCACAGTCTTCGACGACGCCGCCAACGGCGACCTCGAAGAGGAAGGTGCTCGTCTGACCCGGGTCGCCGACGCCTTCAGTACCTCCTCCGTCATCCCCGCCGTTCTCGAGCGGCTCCAGTCGGCGAAAACGGACGCATGAGCAGCACCGAACAGACCGGCAGCGTCTCGTCGCTGCTCAGTGAAGCACTCGTCGCTGACCCACATGGCGCCTACGCCCGGCTCCGTGAAACCGCCCCGGTCCACCGCACCACCACTCCCGACGGCGAACCTGTGTGGCTGATCACCCGGTACGCCGAGGCCCGCGCGGCTCTGGCAGACCCCCGGCTCTCCCTGAACAAGGCAAACGCCAAGACCAGCGGCGAGTACAGATCCTCCATGCCCCCTGAACTCGACGCTCACCTGCTCAACATGGATCCGCCCGACCACACTCGCCTGCGCCGACTCGTTGCCAAAGCATTCACTCCTCGTCGCGTCAAGGACCTGCGCCTGCGCATCCAGAAGCTGACCGACGAACTCCTCACCACGATGACCGGCCCTCGCGTGGACCTCGTCCACGCCCTGGCCGTCCCACTGCCGATGGGCGTGATCTGTGAACTGCTCGGCATCCCGGAAACAGCGAGGCGCGACTTTCGGGCCTGGACCGACACGCTTTTCTCACCAGCGCCGAACGCGGCAACGGAGTCACGCACTGCAATGAGGCAGATGCACCAATTCCTCAAAAGCATCATCGAGGACAAACGAAACAGCCCAACCGAGGACCTCCTGTCTGCCCTCGTCCAAGCCCGCGATGACCACGACGTACTCACCGAGCCGGAACTCGTCTCCCTGGCGTTCCTCACTCTGTTCGCCGGCTACGACAACGCCGTTCATCTCATCGGCAACACAGCGCTGAGTCTGCTGCTGCACCCCCGACTGCTGACGGCGGTGCGAGGTGGCGCCGTCCCGATACGATCGGTGGTCGAGGAGACGCTGCGCTGGAACCCCCCTTTGACACTGGCGGTACGCCGCTTTGCCCTGGAAGACGTCAGCATCGGGAACGCTCTCATCGCCGCTGGCAGTCGAGTGTGGGTCTCCATCGCTTCGGCGAACCGGGACGGACGGGAGTTCGCGTCTCCCGAGATGTTCGACCCGGTCCGTGCACCAACCCACCTGGCATTCGGCTACGGAGTGCACTACTGCCTTGGCGCCCCGCTCGCGCGGATGGAGGCGGAAATCGCCGTGCGCTCCCTCCTGGAACGGTTTCCCGTGCTTGAACTGGCTGTAGCGGCCGCGGAGCTGGAGTGGTGGCCGACATTTCAGAAGCGGGGACTGCGCGGCCTCCCTGTGGTGACTTACTGATCCGGTGAGGGGGTCTCCCGCCGCCGCACCATCGAGCCCCGCCTCGCTTCGTACTCAGCGATCATCTCGACAACTGTCAGCAGCCAGCGGGCAACCACCCCGAGGTCATGCAGCCATGCCGGCCGGTCGGCGCTCGGTGCCGCTGGGTCGAGCACATCGTCCGCGTACCGCAGCGTGCGCACCGCTCGACCGTGGGGGGTGAGCGCCGCGACCTCGGGCGAAAGCTGCCGGACGAACACCTCGAGGGCCTGGACGAGCGACTCCGCCTCTCCTCACTCGAACGGGGTAATGTCCCGCAACACCCGATGACAGGCTGCCTTGATGGCCTCAAAGCCGAAGGGAGCGACCCGCTCAGTTCAACACTGAGCGGGTGTCGCCCGTAGGAGGCATGTTGCGACACGGCTTCGGCGTCGCCAGGGCGCCCGGCCCACCCATCGGTACACCAGTAGCTGAGATGCCGATCAGGCGCGTCGATATCCGGCCGGGGTACACCGACGCAGGAGTCACGGCCGAGGCACTCGGCGTACGGCGCGTGGCGCCGGTGTGCCACTCCGCCCGGTTCGCTGGGCTCGCCGGTACGAGCCCGTAGGAGCGGCGTTGTGCTGGTCGAGGAAGGCAGCCCGCCAAACAGTGCTTCGGCGAGGTATTCGCTGACCTTCTCGGCGTCGCTTGCGCCGGCCGCCGCGTGCACCAGATCGGCGCTCACGCGAACCGCAGCGAAGAGCGCACCAATCAGGCTGCCACGGCTTGCTCGCGGTCCTGGAGCAGGTGCACGAGCAGGCCGCCGCTCTGGTCCTGGCCGTCACTGAAGAGGTCGCCTGTCTCTTCCGTTTCGCCCTCGTGCAGTTCGTCCATACTGGTCACTGCTTGACCTCCGGCCACTGTTCGCCGTCGGGCCGCACGAGGACGAGGTCGGCGTCGCGCAGGTGCGAGTCCACGCAGAACAGCGACAGCGGGATCCGGACCTCGCCGGTCTCACCCTCATGCCCGGGGCGGGCAAGCGCGGCCTCGTCGCCATGCACACTGACAACGTGTACCCCGAGTACAAGGAGCCGCTCTACGCCGCTCCCCCGCTGCTCCAGCGCATGGTCGAGGCGGGCCGGCTGGGGCGGAAGACCGGGTCGGGGTTCTACACCTACGCCTGATTACGAAGAGCGACGCGCTACGGGCCCGGCACCGCACCACGGTGCCGGGCCCGTGCGTTTCACACCCCGTGTGCACGCCGGGCACGCATATGCACCGCGCACACGCTCCCCCTGCGTCCACCAGGCGAGTTGACTTCTCATGCGCATGCAAGAGAAGCGGAACCATCCATTTCGACTACCGAAGGGAGTGGACCCGTGGCTCTCGATCCGGAGCATCCCGTGGTCCATGGAGAACTCGCAGAGTTACGGCGCCGCCTCGACGTGGCCTGTGTCCGCGTCGAGGGCGGGCTGGACCTGCTCAGGCACCGCACCGAGGAGACCGCCAAGGAACTGGACGAGCTGAACGCCCGCATGATCTCGCTGGAACACGCACGCTGGCCGCTGCCCTCGATCGCGGCGCTCACGGCCCTGGGCGCACTCGTCGTCACCGCCTGGCAGGCCCTGGGGCGCTAGTCCTGGGCGAGCCTGAGGTGGTGCAGGAGGAGTAACGCGGCCGCCATGTTGGCGGCCGGGACCTCCCCACGGGCGATCAGGTCGGGGACGACTTTGAGCGGCACCCATTCCCGCCGGTCCGACTCGAAGTCGTCCACGGGGTGTCCGAGGTACTCGCCCCGGTCGGACCAGTAGATGTGGTGCCGGGCGTCGGTGAGGCCGTTGGACGGCTCCACGGTCATGAGGTGGTGCAGGGGTCCCGGCCGCCAGCCGGTCTCCTCCTCCAGTTCCCGGGCTGCCGCGCTCGCGATGTCCTCGCCGTCCTCCACGACGCCCGCGGCCAGTTCCCACCCCCAGCTGTCGGTGATGAAGCGGTGCCGCCACAGCAGCAGCACCTCGTTGGCGTCGTTGACCACGGTGGCCACGGCCACGGGCCGCAGCCGGATCAGGAAGTGGTCGAGGTGCTGCCCGTCGGGCAGCTCGACATCCGCCAGGTTGACGCTGAACCAGCGGTTCTCATACACGGTTTGTTCGCTTTGTTTCGTCCACTGCACGGTTCTGCCACCTTCCGCCGAGTAAGTGGCAATATCGCAGCAGGGACGGAGTACCCACAGTGGTCCTACAGGGGCACCCTCAGCGCACCGTCGATGAGTTCGGCGGCCTCGGCGGTACCGGCCGAGCCACAGCGCACCAGATGTTCGCGCACCGCGCGGAGCCGGTCCCGCAGCCGCTGCGACTCCATCCCGCGCGCCTGCTCGGCCATCTGAAGGGCGATCGCCACCGCCCGGTCGGCGTTGCCCTGGCGCAGTTCGATGGTGCTGAGCATGGCGAGCCGGTGCACCCGCCCCCGGTCGTGCGCGGGGTTGTCCACGGCCGCCGCCGCGTGCTCCCGGGCCGCCGCCAGCTCGCCGAGGCTGAGCAGCGCCTCGGCCACCTGCACATTGACCAGGCCCGGCTGGACGTAACCGGTCTCGTCGGGCTCGTGTCCCCTCCGGATCCGCTCGGCGGCGGTCTCCGCCCGCCGGATGCAGGACAGGGCGCTGCCGCCGTCGCCGAGATGGGCGTACGCCTTGGCCTGCATCGCGTACAGGTCGGAGGCGAGCGCCGGGGTGATGTGCGGGCCGGCGGCGCGCAGCGCGGCCTCGGCGAAGGCGACGGCCTGCCGGTACTCCCGCAGGAACAGCGCCTGGTTGACCAGCAGCGCTATCACATACGCCCCGAGTCCCCGGTCCCCGCTGGCCTTTGCCAGCCGCAGCGCCTGGTGGAAGTAGCGCTGGGCGAGTCCATGGGCGTCGGAGTCGTACGCGCAGATCCCCGCGATGGCCACCAGCCCGCCGGTGGCCCGGTGCAGTTGGCGGCCGGTCGCGTCGGTGTAGCTGCCGCGCAGCAGCGGCGCGGCCTCGGCGTTCAGGAAGCCGACGATCCGGGTCCGGGTCGCGATCCCGCCGGCCTTGCGGTACATCTGCTCGTAGTGCGTCCGGGCGGCGCGCAGCATCTCGATGTCGGCCGTGGTGACCCGGTTCCGGCCGCCGCGGGAGACGTCCACGTCCTCCGGCGGGTTCTCCCACTCCCACACCGGCATGACGGCCGGGGTGCCGGTGACGGCGGGGGCGCCCAGCACATGCGCCCGCTGCTGCTCGTCGGACCGCCACAGGGCGGTGGCCCGCTCCACGAACCCGCTCAGCGAACCGGTGTGCGGGGCGCCGGGCTCGCCGGGCACGCCCAGACCGATGTCGTCGAGGGTGACGGGGCGGTGCAGCCGGGCGGCGAGCACCTCGCAGATCAGGTCGGGGACCTGACCGCGCGGCCGCTGCCCCTTCAACCAGCGGGCGACCGCGGTGTGTTCGTACCGGAGCGCAAGGCCCCGTCTCCGGCCGGCCTGGTTGACATGGGCGGCGAGACCGGCGTGCGAGATACCCGCCTCGTCCAGGATCGCGTCGAGCAGAGTGTTGGGCTGCATGGGTGGCCCCCCGAGTTGCCTGGTGCGGTCAGCGTAGTGGCTCCCCCTTCACACGGGGTGTGAACGGAGTGCGCGTATCCGGGGCGTGTGCACGGTGTCGCTCAGGGTGTTCCACCGGTTGACTGAGGGCCTCGCGAGAGACCGGCCAAGCCGCCGGCTCCCCCTCGAACAGCGGCGGCTTGGCCACCCGCAGCCGCGGAGCCGGTCCGGTCGTTGCGCAGCACCAGGAGCGCGATGTCGTCCGACGGTCTGCCGGCCGTGTGGTGCAGCAGAGCCGCGAAGAGGGTGCGCAGCACGGACTGCGGCGAGACCGGACCGTCGCGTACGACCTCCTCCAGCATGGCGGGCAGCGAGAAGAACCGGCCGCGGGAGTCCCTGGCCTCCTCGGCGCCGTCCGTGAAGAGGACCAGCGACTCGCCGGGCAGCAGCCGGCCGCAGGGTTCCGCGGCCAGTTGGGCGGGCAGCGGGAACGGCCCCAGCGGGGGCAGCGGTTCGGCTCCGCGGAGCGGTTCGACGCTGGTGCCGCTGATCCGGTACGGCCATGGATGACCGCAGTTGAGGGCGCGCAGCTCGCCGTCGCCGCCGATCTCCAGGAGCAGGACGGTGACGAACTCCTCGGCGACCGGGTGGACCGGGTCGGCGGAACAGTGCGCGGGGTGTTCGGCCCGGGCCCGCTCCCGCAGATGCCGGGCCAGCGCGCGCTCCAACCGGCCGAGCACCCGGCCCAGTTCGGGTTCGTCATGGGCGGCCTCGCGGAAACTGCCGAGCAGGGCGGCGACGGTCCCGAGGGCGGCCAGCCCGTGCCCCCGCACATCGCCCATCACCACCCGGACCCCGTACTCGGTGGCGATCACCTCGTACAGATCCCCGCCGACGCTCGCGCCCCGGTCCGCGGAGAGCTGGGCCGCGGCGACGTTCAGGCCGTCGAGACGCGGGGGCAGCGGCCGCAGCACGACGCCCTGCGCCGCCCGCGCCACCCGGCGCACCTGCCGGAGTTCGCGCAGCAACGCGCGCCGGACATGGAATATGAGCCCGGTACCGACCGCGAAGAACACCGCGCTGGTGACGATGCGCGCACCGAGCGAGTTCTGCTGGGCGAGCGGGCAGCCGAACTTGTAGCCGACCGCCATGGCTCCCCAGAGGGTGGGGAGCACTGCTCCTCGCGCGGTGGGCGCCCGTGCCTTGATGCGGATCATGCCTCTGGTTCCCCCATGCTGGCCCAGAAAGACAGACGGACCGGCCCCGAAAGGCCGGTCCGATTCTGTCGACGCCATGGCCCGGGAGGACCAGGTGACCAACAGTTCCCACTCAAAAGAGTGATACCGAAGGCGCGGGGCTCAGCCCCTGAGCACGGCACCCGTGCGCTCGCCGGCGAGCGCGACCGCCGCGTCCCGCGCGGCCGAGGCCTCGTCCACCGTCAGCGTCCGGTCCTGCGCCCGGAACCGCAGCGCGTACGCGAGGGACTTCTTGCCCTCGCCGAGCTGCTCGGCGTTCTCGTACACGTCGAACAGCCGGATGGACTCCAGCAGTTCACCCGCGCCCGCACGCAGCGCCGCCTCGACCTCCGCCGAGGGGACCGGCCGGTCGACCACGAGGGCGACGTCCTGCGTGGCGACCGGGAACGCGGAGATGCCCGGCGCCTGCGGGGTGCCCTCGCCGGCCTCCTCCAGTCGGTCCAGGTCCAGCTCCATCGCGCAGGTGCGCTCGGGCAGGCCCAGGGCCTTGACCACCCGCGGGTGCAGCTCGCCGGCGTGCCCGATGACCTGCTCCGTGCCGTCGGCGGCGACCACCAGCTCGGCGCAGCGGCCGGGGTGCCAGGGGCCGTACTGGCCCTTGCGGACGATCAGGTCGGCGCCGGCCTCGCGGGCCACGGCGCGCGCGGCCTCGATCGCGTCGGCCCAGCCGGCCGGGCGGCCCTCGCCCCACCAGCCGGCCTGCTCCCGGGCCCCGGCGAGGACGACGGCCACGTGCCGCGGCTGCTCCGGCAGCGCGGCGTCCAGCGCGGCGATCTCCTCGTCGGTGGGACGCCGGTCGACGGGCAGGTGGGTGGCGGCGGAGTGCTCCGCCCGGGGGCGGAAGACCAGACCGGTCTCGAACAGGGCCAGGTCGTGCGAGCCGCGCCCGTCGTTGCGCCGCAGGGCACCCAGCAGGCCCGGCAGCAGCGTCGTACGGAGCGCGGGCTCCTCGTCGCTGAGCGGGTTGACCAGCTTGACGACACGGCGGGCCGGGTCGTCGGCGTCCAGGCCGAGCTGGTCGAAGACCTGCTCGCCGAGGAAGGGGTAGTTCAGCGCCTCCACATAGCCGGCGCCGGCCAGGGCCCGGCCGGCCCGGCGGTGCAGCCGCTGGCGGGCGGTCAGACCGCGGCCGGAGGGCGGCTTGGGCAGCGTGGAGGGCAGGTTCTCGTAGCCCTCGAGGCGGATGACCTCTTCGGCGAGGTCGTTCGGGTCGGCCAGGTCGGGCCGCCAGGACGGCACGGTGACGATCAGCTCGTCCTGCCCGTAGACGTCGCAGCCGACCTCCTGGAGACGGCGTACGACGGTCTCGCGGCCGTAGTGCACGCCCGCGACCCGGTCGGGGTGGTCCGCGGGGATGGTGATGGTGTGCGGGGCCGAGGGCGCGATGATCTCGGTGACGCCGGCCTCCGCCGTACCGCCCGCGAGGAGGACCAGCAGGTCCACGGTGCGCTGCGCGGCGGCAGCGGCGGCCTGCGGGTCGACACCGCGCTCGAAGCGGCGGGACGCCTCCGACATCAGCTTGTGGCGGCGGGAGGTACGGGCGATCGCGACGGCGTCGAAGTGGGCCGCCTCGATGACCACGTCGGCCGTGGCGTTCTCGACGTCCTCGTGGTCGGCGATCTCGGTGTTGGCGCCGCCCATGACCCCGGCGAGGCCGATGGGGCCGCGGTCGTCGGTGATGACCAGGTCCTCGGCGTGCAACGTGCGCTCGACGCCGTCCAGGGTGACGAGCTTCTCGCCCTCCTGGGCGCGGCGCACCCCGATGGTGCCCTGGACCAGGCTGCGGTCGTAGGCGTGCAGCGGCTGGCCCAGCTCCATCATCACGTAGTTGGTGACGTCGACGGCGAGCGAGATCGGGCGCATGCCGACCTTCTGGAGCCGGCGCTGGAGCCAGATCGGGGAGCGGGCCTCGGGGCGCAGCCCGGTGACCGTGCGGGCGGTGAAGCGGTCACAGCCGGAGGGGTCGGTGACCTGGACCGGGTAGCCGTAGGCGTTCGGCGCCGGTACGTCGATCAGGGCGGGGTCGCGCAGCGGCAGGCCGTAGGCGATGGCGGTCTCGCGGGCGACGCCGCGGATGGACAGGCAGTCGCCGCGGTTGGCGGTGACGGCGATGTCCAGGACCTCGTCGACCAGCTCGAGCAGCTCGACGGCGTCCTTGCCGACCTCGGTCTCCGGCGGCAGCACGATGATGCCGTGGGTGCCGTCGTCGCCCATGTTCAGCTCGTCGCTGGAGCAGATCATGCCGCGGGACATCCGGCCGTACGTCTTGCGCTCGGCGATCCGGAAGTCGCCGGGCAGCACGGCGCCGGGCAGCGCCACGACGACCTTGTCGCCGACGGCGAAGTTGCGGGCACCGCAGATGATCTCCTGCGGCTCACCGGTGCCGTTGGCCTGGGCGACGTCCACGGTGCAGAAGCGGATGGGCTTCTTGAAGTCCGTCAGCTCCTCGATGGTCAGCACCTGGCCGACCACGAGCGGACCGGTCAGGTCCGCGCCGAGCTGTTCGACGGTCTCGACCTCCAGGCCGGCCGAAATGAGCTTGGCCTGGACGTCGCGCCCGGTCTCCGTCGCCGGCAGGTCGACGTACTCCCGCAGCCAAGAAAGCGGGACCCGCATCAGATCTCCATCCCGAACGGCCGAGTGAACCGGACGTCACCCTCGACCATGTCTCGCATGTCTTCGACGTTGTGGCGGAACATCAGCATCCGCTCGATGCCGAACCCGAAGGCGAAGCCGCTGTACTTCTCCGGGTCGACGCCGCAGGCGGTGAGCACCCGCGGGTTGACCATGCCGCAGCCGCCCAGCTCGATCCAGCCCTCGCTGGAGCAGGTGCGGCAGGGCCGGTCGGGGTTGCCGACGGACTCGCCCTTGCAGACGTAGCAGAGCATGTCCATCTCGGCGCTCGGCTCGGTGAAGGGGAAGAAGTTCGGCCGCAGCCGGGTCTTCATGCCCTCGCCGAACAGCGACTGGACCATGTGGTCCAGGGTGCCCTTGAGGTCCGCCATGGTCAGGCCCTCGTCCACGGCGAGCAGCTCGACCTGGTGGAAGACGGGCGTGTGGGTGGCGTCCAGCTCGTCGGTGCGGTACACGCGGCCGGGGCAGATCACATAGACCGGCAACTCGCGGTCGAGCAGCGAGCGGATCTGGACCGGCGAGGTGTGGGTGCGCAGCACGACACCGGACTCGCTGCCGCCCTGCGGGCCCTGCACGAAGAAGGTGTCGGCCTCACCGCGGGCCGGGTGGTCCGGGCCGATGTTGAGGGCGTCGAAGTTGAACCACTCGGCCTCGACCTGCGGGCCCTCGGCGACCTCGTAGCCCATGGCCACGAAGACGTCCTCGATGCGCTCGGACAGCGTGGTGAGCGGGTGCCGGGCACCGGCCGGGACGCGGTCGTACGGCAGCGTGACGTCGACGTCCTCCTCGACCAGCACGCGGGCGTCCCGCTCGGCCTCCAGTTCCACCTGGCGGGCGGCGAGCGCCTTGTTCACGGCGCCGCGGGCCATGCCGACGCGCTTGCCGGCCTCGGCCTTGGCGTGCGGGGGCAGGGCGCCGATCTCCCGGTTGGCGAGGGCCAGCGGGGAGGCCGGGCCGGTGTGGGCGACCTTGGCCTCGTGGAGCGCGTCGAGGGAGTCCGCGGCGGCGAAGGCGGCGAGCGCCTCGTCCCGCATGCGCTCGATCTCTTCCGGTTTCAACGCCTCGACCTCGACAGGGTCGTACGACTTATTGGGTGCCGACATCTCTTCCCGTGCTTCCGAATAGCTGGCGGATGGTCCCCGGTGACCGGCGTAGCGGGCCGTGTGAAGGACACAAAGGTGCCAAAGGCCGAGTCTAACGGGGTGGAGACAGACGAATGCGCCCGCGGGGGCGCTCAGGCCCGCCCGTCACCCACCACCGCCCTATACGACGCTGCGCGCCCCCTCCGATACAAAGGCCGGGGCCGCCACGGGCAACGTAAATCGGAACTCGGCGCCGCCGGCCGCGGTGCGGCCGACCGTGATCGTACCGCCGTGGGCCTCCACGATGCCCTTGACGATGTACAGCCCGAGGCCGGTGCCACCGCGCTTGCTGCCTCGCCAGAAGCGAGTGAAGACGCGGTTCATGGACTCCTCCGGGATGCCGGGCCCCTCGTCGCTCACGGTGACGGATGTGCCGGTTTCCTCGCCCTCGCGCGGGGATGCGGTGGGCGTGACGTCAATGGTGACGGTTCCCTCGCCGTGCCGCACGGCATTTTCGATGAGGTTGCTGAGCACCTGGTCGACCTTGTCGGGATCGGCCCACAGGTCGGGCAGCGGCTGCTCGATGCGGAGCAGGAAGCGGTCGGCGGGTTGCCCGGCGGCGACATAGGCCTGGATGTGCCGGGAGACGGCGGCCCCGATGTCCACCGGCTGCCGGCGCACCTCGAGCCGCCCGGAGTCGATCCGCGAGATGTCGAGCAGCTCGGCGATGAGCCGGGTGACCCGGTCCGCGTCGGCGTCGACGGTCTCCAGCATCAGCCGCTTCTGGTCGTCGGTGAAGCGGTTCCACTTGGCGAGCAGGGTGGCGGTGAAGCCCTTCACCGAGGTCAGCGGGGAGCGCAGCTCGTGGGCGACGGTGGCGATCAGCTCGGCGTGGCTGCGCTCGGTGCGCCGGCGGGCCTCGGTGTCGCGCAGGGAGACGACGACCCGGCGCACCGGCCCGAGCGGCTCGTCGCGCACGTACCGCGCGGTGACCAGCACCTCCCTGCCGCCCGGCAGCAGCAGATTGCGCTCCGGCTGCCGGGTGCGGATCGCGAGCCCGCCGTAGGGGTCGGTGAGCTGCCACCAGCGCCGCCCCTCCAGGTCCTCGAGCGGCAGCGCCTTCTCCAGCGGCTGCCCGAGGGCGTCGGCGGCGGGCAGGGCGGTGATGCGGGCGGCGGCGCGGTTGAAGCAGACGACCCGGCCGCGCGCGTCGGCGACGACGAGGCCGTCGGGCAGCTGGTCGGGGTCGCACTCCACGGGGTCGCCGTACCCGGGCACGGCCGTGTCCGGCGCGTCCCGTTCCTCCGGCGCGGTGCTCCTGCCGGCCACACTCATCCCCGTACCCCACCTCTCAGACGGCGCAGGGCCCCGAGCTGGTCACCCTACTAGCTGTGGGTGACGGAGCGGCACCCTCCGGAGGCGCGCTGCGCACGGGCTGACGCATACAGACATACGGCGGCGGCCGTGGCCAGGTTCAGGCTCTCCGCCTTGCCGTGGATGGGCACCCGGACGACGGCGTCGGCGAGGGCGCGGGTCTCCTCCGGCAGCCCCCAGGCCTCGTTGCCGAAGACCCAGGCGGTCGGCCCGCCCATGGTGCCCTTGTCCAGCTCCTGGTCCAGGTCGCGGTCGCCGGCCCCGTCGGCGGCGAGGATGCGCACTCCGGCGTCCTTCAGCCCCTGGACGGCCCGCTCGACGGGGACGCCGACGGCGACGGGCAGATGGAAGTGCGAGCCGACGGAGGCGCGTACGGCCTTGGGGTTGTACAGGTCGACGGAGGCGTCGGTGAGCACCACGGCCTCGGCGCCGGCGGCGTCGGCGCAGCGCAGCACGGTGCCGGCGTTGCCCGGGTCGCGGACGTTGGCGAGCACGGCGACCAGTGCGGGCCGGGCGGCGAGGATCTCCTCGAAGGGGGTGTCCAGGAAGCGGCAGACGCCGACCAGGCCCTGCGGGGTGACGGTGGTGGAGATGTCGGCGATGACGTCCTCGGAGGCGAGGTGCACGCGGGCGTCGGCGTCCCGGGCCGCGCCGACGATGTCGGCGTACCGCTCCGCCGCCTCGACCGTGGCGAACAGTTCGACGAGGGTCGCCGTGCCGTCCGCGCCCCGGTGCCCGGCGGCCTCCCGCACGGCCTGCGGTCCCTCCGCGAGGAACAGCCGGTCCTTGCCCCGGAAGTTCCGCTTGGCGAGCCGCCGGGCGGCCTGGACGCGCGCGGAACGGGGGGAGATCAGCTCGGGGGTGGCGGGGGGCATCCTCTTCTTCACCTTCAGGAGAGTGTCGACGGCGGCGGGGACGGCGGGCGGCAACAGCAGGACCCGCAAGCCATCACAGCCTGCGGGTCCCGAAGTGAGCGTCGGCTCAGAGCCGGAGCGGCGTCACGCGGCCTTGGGGGCGTTGACGTCCGACGGCAGCGCCTTCTGGGCCACCTCGACCAGCGCGGCGAACGCACCGGCGTCGTTGACCGCCAGCTCGGCGAGGATCTTGCGGTCGACCTCGACGTTGGCAGCCTTCAGACCCTGGATGAAGCGGTTGTAGGTCATGCCGTTGGCGCGGGCAGCGGCGTTGATGCGCTGGATCCACAGCTGACGGAAGTCGCCCTTGCGCTTCTTGCGGTCGTTGTAGTTGTAGACCAGCGAGTGGGTGACCTGCTCCTTGGCCTTGCGGTACAGGCGCGAACGCTGACCGCGGTAGCCGGAGGCCTGCTCGAGGATCGCCCGGCGCTTCTTGTGGGCGTTGACTGCCCGCTTGACGCGTGCCACTTGTTAACTCCTTGTAGCGGGGTCGTGGTGGTCTTCACACGACCCGGAAACGATTCGGTCCCGGTCCAGACGTACGGCGCTCAGAGGGCGCCGCAGGTCACTTGCCGAGAAGCTTCTTGATCTTCGCGGCGTCGCCCGGGGCCATCTCGGCGTTGCCGGTGAGGCGACGCGTGACGCGGGACGACTTGTGCTCGAGCAGGTGGCGCTTGCCGGCGCGCTCACGGAGCACCTTGCCGGAGCCGGTGACCTTGAAGCGCTTGCTGGCACCGCTGTGCGACTTGTTCTTCGGCATAGCGCCGTTCTCTCCTCGTCGGTGGCGCTCCGGTGCCCGGTCGTGAAACCGGGCACGGTGGAGCGTCGCTCTGATCTTTCGGTTACATCCACGGGGACGTACGAGGTCGTACCTCCCCCGGGGATCACGCCTCGGCGGGCTCCTCGGACGGTGCCTGAGCCTCGGCAGGGTTCTGCGACTTGCCGGGGTTCGCCTTCGCTTCGGCCTTGCGGGCCTCCTGCGCCTGGCGGGCCTCGGCCATCGCCTCGGTCTTCTTCTTGTGCGGACCGAGGACCATGATCATGTTGCGGCCGTCCTGCTTCGGGTTCGACTCCACGAAACCGAGGTCCTGGACGTCCTCCGCGAGGCGCTGGAGCAGTCGGTAGCCCAGCTCGGGCCGGGACTGCTCGCGACCACGGAACATGATCGTGATCTTGACCTTGTCGCCCTGCTTGAGGAACCGGACGACGTGACCCTTCTTGGTGTCATAGTCGTGCGGGTCGATCTTCGGCCGGAGCTTCATCTCCTTGATGACCGTGTGCGCCTGGTTCTTGCGCGCCTCACGGGCCTTCATGGCCGACTCGTACTTGAACTTCCCGTAGTCCATGAGCTTGCACACGGGCGGACGGGCGTTCGCCGCTACCTCGACCAGGTCGAGGTCGTACTCCTGAGCAAGCTCCAGTGCCTTCGCGAGCGGCACGATGCCGACCTGCTCGCCACTGGGACCGACAAGTCGCACCTCGGGAACGCGAATCCGGTCGTTGATGCGGGGCTCGGCGCTGATGGATCCTCCTCGGTAGCACCACACGGCGGTCTGGCGGACAGCCGCGTAACGTCTGTGTTCGTTAGACCTAACCGCGCCGGCGCAGAAAAAATGCCCCGGACGATCACAGGCGGGGCTCCAACAACAACCGGAGCACCGCCGCGGAGACCGCGGGGCGCTATCGGGCGGCTCCATCGTCCGTACGGAACGATGGTGGCCGCCTGACCGGGTGACCCGCCATCCCGGAGGACGGTCGGGTGGGAGATCGGAGCCTCCACTTGTGGGCCGGGCGCTCTGTTCGCACAGGGCATGTCCGGCCGGTCGTCAATCAGACTACAGGATCCGCTTGACAAGGCCTAATCGGAAAGGCGTAACCCGGAACCGCTTAGGGTGTGGGGCATGAGTGAGACCCCTCCTGAGAACCCCGGGAATCCCGACTTCGACGCGATGACCCGCGACATCGCCGAGGTCCCCGCCGTCGAAGTGATCGTGACGGTCGCCGTCAACCTGATGAGCGCCGCCGCCGTGAAGCTCGGGCTGAGCGAGGAGGGCGAGCAGTACAAGGACCTGGACGAGGCCCGCAAGCTGATCAGCGCACTCGCCGGCCTGCTGGACGCGAGCGCGACCGAGGTCAGCTCCTTCCACGCGGCCCCGCTGCGCGACGGCCTGAAGTCGCTCCAGCTGGCGTTCCGCGAGGCGTCGCTGGTCCCGGACGAGCCGGGCCAGGGGCCGGGCGAGAAGTACACCGGCCCGGTCTACGGCCAGGCCCGCTGAGCACTATCCACGGACGTACAAGGGCTCGCCCGGGGGCGTGGTTCCGGCCGGCAGCAGTGCCAGGTCGAGGCCGCGCACCAGGCGGGCCCTCAGCGTTTCGTCGGCCGCGAGCCGCTCGGCGACCGCGCGGGCGGCCGGGGCGGGCGCCGCGGCCGGGTCCAGGACCAGGGCCAGGGTGCCGTCGGCCTGCCCGGGCCCGAGGTGGGCGCGGAGCACGGCCGGCTCCGCCGCCACCGCCGCACGCACCGCCTCGAGCACGGCCGGGTCGGTGAGCGGGTCGGTGCTGGTGCGGCCCTCGGCGAGGGCGAGCAGCACCGGGCCGGTCAGCTCGAACGGCACCGGTCCGGCCATGTCCAGCACGATCGTGTCGGCCTTCTCGTGGGCGGCCGCCTGGAGCGCCTGGTGCAGCGGTACGGCGACGGGCCGGGCCGCCGGGTCCCAGCGGGCCAGCGAGTCGGTGGAGGTGAACGCGGGCAGCGCGACCCGGCCGCCGGCCTTCAGGGTGGGTACGGCCATGTCGCTGGTCTTCTCGCGGCGCAAGCCGTTCTCGTCCTCCTCGACCTCGCCGAGCACGGCGACGACCGGGACGAGCAGCCGGGCGCCCTTCAGCGCCTCCAGCACCGGGCCCAGGGCGCCGCGGTCCTCGGCCCAGGCGGCGAGCGCGGCGCTCAGCCGAGGGTCGGCGGAGCCATCGTCGTCGGAGAAGCCGGAGTCGGGAATGTTCTTGTTCGCCACGGTCCCGACCCTATAGGCCGTCGGCTGCGGTGCCGCGGGCCACCCGGGCGAAGGGCACCACCCCGGTCAAATGATCTAGGCTCCACGGAAGTTGACGCAGAGCAGGCCGGACGGCACGGAGTCCTCCGTGAGGGCCCGGGGTCCGGCCGCGGAAGGAGCGCAGTGCCTCCCGTACGCCCGACTCGCCGTACCCTCCTGGCCGGGGGCCTCGGCGCCGTGGTCGCCGCCGCCGTCCCGCTGTCCCTGCCCGCGCCCGCGTCGGCGGCCGGTCTCGTCCCCATCACCCTGGCCGGACCGACCGGGCCCGCGCCCGTCGGCGCGGTGGAGCTGCACCTGGTCGACCGGGCGCGGACCGACCCCTGGTCGGGCGGGCCGCGCGAGCTGATGGCGACCCTCGCCTATCCGGCGGCCGACGTCCGGGACCGCCCGCTGCTGCCCTGGCTGCCCGCCGGTGCCGCGCAGGCGCTGAAGGCCCGGTACGGGGGTGCGCTGGACGGCTACGCGCTGCCCTCGACGCACACGGCGGACGGCGCCCCGGCCCGCCCGGGCCGCCGGCCGGTGCTGCTGTACTCGCCGGGTGCCGGCTCGGACCGCACCTTCAACACGCTGGTGGTCGAGGAACTGGTGTCGTGGGGCCATGTGGTGGTCACCGTCGACCACCCGTACGACTCCGGCGAGGTGGAGTTCCCCGACGGCCGGGTGGTGGTCACCCGCAACGACGGGACCGAGGACCCCGCGGCCGCGGTCGCGGTGCGCGCCGCCGATCTGCGGTTCGTGCTGGACTGTCTGGCGGTCCTGGACCGGGGCGGCAACCCCGACGCCGGGCGGCGCCCGCTCCCCCGCGGACTGCGCGGCACCCTCGACCTCGCCCGGGTGGGCGCCTTCGGTCATTCCCGGGGCGGTGCCGCGGCGGCGGCCGTCATGGACCTGGACGACCGGGTGCGCGCCGGCGCCGACCTGGACGGCACGGTGTTCGGACCGGTGGTCGGGCGCGGGCTGGACCGGCCGTTCCTGCTGATGGACACGGCGGTCCACGACGGGCTGGAGAAGGACCCGTTCTGGCCCGAGTTCTGGCGGAACCTGCGCGGCTGGCGGCGCTGTCTGCGGCTCGCGGACGCCGGGCACCTCTCCTTCACCGACCTCGTGGCCGTCGCACCGCAGCTGCCCGCGCCGGTCCGGCAGGGGCTGGAGGTGGGCACGATCCCCGCGGAGAGGGCGGTGGCCGCCGTGCGGGCCGTGCTGCGGGCCTTCTTCGACCTCCAGCTGTGCGGCCGGCCGGACACCGGGCGGCTGCTGCGCGGGGCGTCGGCGCGCTACCCGGAGATCGGGTACATCGCCGGATAGCGGCAGCGGCGCGGCCGCTAGAGCTTCTCTTTCGATGCCGGCAAGATCCGAAAGAGAGGCCCTGGGCGCTCAGCCGGTCTCCGGCTGCCTGCGGCCGCGCCACAGCACGCCGCCGGCCACCAGGAGCACCCCGCCGACGCTGCCGGCCAGCGGGCCGGCCCAGTCGGTGGCGGTGGGGGTGGCCTTGGGGGCGTCCGGGCCGGTGCCGAAGTACGTCCTGTGGTACGCCGGGGCGCTCAGGGCCTGCGGCTTGATCCGGTCGGCCGCCTTCAGCGCCGCGGCCGGGTCGATCATGCCGAAGCCGCGGGAGTCGTCCCGGCCGCCGGCCGGCGCGTCCCGGGCGGTCTTCTCCAGCAGCGTCTTGATCTGGGCCGGGCTCAGCTCGGGGTGGGCGGACCTGATCAGCGCGGCCGCGCCGGAGACGAAGGCGGAGGCGGCGGAGGTGCCCCAGCCCACGTAGTACTTGTGATCGGGGTCGGCGATGACGACGTCGACGCCCGGCGCGCTGACCGCGGAGTACCAGCGGCGGGTGGAGAAGGTGGCGCGGGTGCCGTAGCGGTCGACGGCGGTGGCGGCGATGACCCCCGGATAGGCGGCCGGGTAGGAGACGTGGTCGCCCTTGTCGCCGCCGTTGCCCGCGGAGGCGACGACGACCACCCCCTTCTTCAGGGCGTACTGCACGGCCTCGTCCTCACTGGGCTCGGGGTGCGCGGAGGCGGAGTCGTCGCCGAGGGAGAGGTTGATGACGTCGGCGCCGTGGTCGGCGGCCCAGCGGATGCCGTCGGCGAGGGCGTCGCCCCGGGCGGTACGGGCCTTGGCGCGGGCCGGGTCGCCGTCCTCCAGGATGACCCGTACGGGCAGGATCTTCGCCTCCGGGGCGACCCCCGTCACCCCGTCGGTGTGGCCGGGGCCGTGACCGTGTCCGGCGATGATGCCGGCCATGGCGGTGCCGTGCCGGGCCCAGGTGCGGTCGCCCTGCCGGGCACCGAAGCCGATCATGTCCTTGGCGGGCAGGACGTTCCCGGCCAGGTCCGGGTGGCCGGCCTCGACCCCGGTGTCCAGGACGGCGACGGTGACTCCCCGGCCCTTGGTGGTCCGCCAGGCCTGGTCCAGGTGGAGCGCGGACAGGCCCCACTCCTGGGCGCGGATGGCGTCGGCCCGGGCGGTGGAGGGCAGCAGGGCGAGGGCGCCGGCGAGCAGCAGGCTCAGCGCGGCGGCGCGGGCGTGCGTCATGAGGGCTTCTCCGTGGCCGCGCGCACGGTCTGGCGCAGCCGGCGTTCGATGCGGTCGGCCAGGCCCTGGGCCTCGTTGCCCAGGCCGGCCTGGGCCTGCGCCGTGGTGGCGCCGGCCCGGAGGGCGTCCGCGGCGGGCTGCGGGGTGTCGACGGTACGGCCGTCGGCCCAGCCGGAGACGGCGTAGGCGACGACGGGGGCGTCGGTGAGCACGGAGATGGTCCAGGACGCGCGTTGGCCGTCGCCGAACCCGGCCGCCGCGGTGCCCTTCGCGGCGTACGGCCGGGGCATCAGGTCGGCGCGCCGGTCCAGGTGCTCGCGGCGGAAGCGGGTGGCGAGCGCGGACATGGCGGCGGGGTCAGCCTTGGTGAACAGCAGGCCGACGGTGGTGACATAGGTCTGGGTGGCGTCGGTGTAGGTGGCGCGCAGCAGCCGGCCGCAGCCGAGGGGGGCCACCACCTTGGACAGCAGCGGGTCGAAGGCGCCGGTGCAGCCGCTGTCCGGGGCGACGGCGATCCGGGTCCAGGTGCGGTCGGCGCCGCCGGGTCCGGCGCCCGGGCCCTGGACGGTGGGCGGGAAGAGCTGGTCGACGGGCACGCTGTGCCAGAGCGGAGCGGCGGCGGCGAAGCCGGTGCCGGCGGTGTCGTCCGCGCCGTCCTCGGTGAGCCAGGTCCCGGCCGCGGCCCCGCCGACGAGTCCGAGCCCGAGCATCAGGCATACGGCGGCCACGGCGGTACGGGCCGCGACCCGGGCCCGCGGCCGCTCCCGAAACCTCTCGGGCTCGGCGAACCCCACGACGGGCCGATCGGCCCGCCCGGCACTCCAGGCGAACGCCGGATCCGGCCCCACCAGGGGACTCCAGGCCTCACCCGGGACGCTCGAAGCAGAGGCCGGGTGACGACTTGCCGGAGTGCCGGGGGCAGCCGCAGCAGAGGCCGGGTGACGACTTGCCGAAGCACCGGGGGCAGCCGCAGCAGAGGCCGCCGGGTGACGGCTTGCCGGAGTGCCGGGGGCAGCCCCGGACGCCGGCTGTCCCTCGCCCGGACCGCCGGACGCAGCCGCGGAAGCGGACCGTCCGTCGGCCGAAGCACCAAAGGTGGCCGCAGAAGCGCGGTGGCCGGCTGCCGGAGTGCCGGGGGCAGCGGCGGCCACCGGTCGACCGCCGGCGCCCGGGGCACCTGCGGGGGCCTGCCCTCGGCCGGCCGGAGCCGCAGGCGCAGGCGCAGCGCCCGACGCCGACGGTCCACCGCCCGGGCCACCGGGCGCAGCCGCGGAAGCCGACCGGCCGCCGGCCGGAGCGCCGGGGGTGGACGGAGAGGCCGGATGTCCGGCAGGCGCCCTGCCGGGGCTGGCCGTAGAAGCCCCATGCCCGCCGGCCGGCGCACCGGACGTCGGCCGGCCACCACCCACGCCACCAGGCGCAGCCGCGGAAGCCGGCCGGCCGCCGGCCTGACCGGTGGCGTCCCTGCGCGCCGGGCGGCCGGTGCGCGGCGGGGTGTCCGGGAAGCGGGCCGAGGCGGGCGGTGGGGGCGGGCTCGCCGGCTCGGCCGTGGCGGGAACCGCGGGCCGCGGACTGCTCGGGTGACCGGCGGTATCCGCGGAGCGGTCCGCACCGAAGGGCGGCACCCGCCGGCCCGGGGCCGGCCGGTCGGCGCGGCGTTCGGAGGCGGTGCGCAGGGTGCGGGGGGTGAAGACCGAGGGCTCGTCGGGGTCGTCGTCCACCCGGGGTGGGGTGGTGGGGCGGGGTGGGGCGGCGGGGACGGGCGGCGGGGTCGAGGGGCGCGGCGGTACGGGGGCGTGGCGCGCTTCCGTGCTCATGCACCCCCCGCTTCCTCGTGCCCGGGCCGTCTCTCGTACGCGGGCCGTCACTGCTCCTCGGCCGCGCCCGGCGCGCAGACTCCTCCCGGGCACGCATACCCGTACGGCCGGACCGGCATCCCGGTTCAGATGGTGCTCCGGGGCGTTCCGTCGTACGTGCGCGTCACTCTACGGGTTGCCGGGGCCCGGGAAGGAACCCGGTCCACGGCACCGGGGCATCTGCCCGGAACGTCCCCCTACCCTGCGGTAATCCTCTCTGGCAGGCTTCCGTCATGACTGCGCGCGCCGCCGACCGGGCCCGTTACGACCGGGCCACCGCCCATCTCGACGCCCCTCTCGCGATCGTGGACCTGGACGCCTTCGACGCCAACGCGGCCGATCTCGTGCGCCGCGCCGCCGGGAAGCCGATCCGGGTCGCCAGCAAGTCCGTACGCTGCCGGGCCCTGCTGGAGCGCGTCCTGGAAAGGGACGGCTTCCGGGGGATCATGTCGTTCACGCTCGCCGAGTCGCTGTGGCTGGCCCGGTCCGGGTTCGACGACATCCTGCTGGCCTACCCGTCCGCCGATCGCACCGGATTCGCCGAACTGGCCGCCGATCCCAAGCTCGCCCGTGCCGTCACCGTGATGGTGGACGACGTGGCGCAGCTGGACCTCATCGAGGCCGCGCGGGACGGCGGCCGTGAAGTGGTGCGGGTCTGCCTGGAGTTGGACACCTCGCTGAAGCTGCTGGGCGGCCGGATACGGGTCGGCGCACGGCGCTCTCCGCTGCACTCCCCCGGCCAACTGGCCGAGCTGGCCCGGTCGGTGGCCCGCCGGCCGGGGTTCCGGCTGGTGGGGATCATGGCGTACGAGGGGCATATCGCCGGGGTCGGGGACGCGGTGTCGGGGCGGCCTCTCAGGTCCCGGGCCGTCCGGCTGATGCAGGCGGCGGCCCGGCGGGAGCTGGCCGAGCGGCGGGCCGCGGTGGTGCGCGCGGTGCGCGCCGTCGTACCGGACCTGGAGTTCGTGAACGGCGGCGGCACGGGCAGTGTGCAGCACACGGCCGCCGAGGACGCCGTGACGGAGATCGCGGCGGGTTCGGGGCTGTATGTGCCGCGGCTGTTCGACAACTACACGTCGTTCAGTGGCCGTCCGGCCGCTCTGTTCGCGCAGCCGGTGGTGCGCCGGCCGGGCGTCGGGGTGGTCACCGTGCTCGGCGGCGGCTATCCGGCCTCCGGCGCCGCCGGCCGGGACCGGCTGCCGGTGCCGTATCTGCCGGAGGGACTGGCGTACGACCCGCAGGAGGGGCCGGGCGAGGTGCAGACCCCGCTGCTCGGCTCGCCCGCCGACGATCTGCTGATCGGCGACAAGGTGTGGTTCCGGCACGCCAAGGCGGGCGAGCTGTGCGAGCGGTTCGAGGCGCTGCACCTGGTGGCGGGGGACACGGTCACGGCGACCGTGCCCACCTACCGGGGCGAGGGGCGCACCTTCCTCTGACCCGCCCCCTACAGGGGCGTGACGTACGCGCCCGCGATGCCGCCGTCCACCAGGAAGTCGGTGGCGTTGACGAAGGAGGAGTCGTCGCTGGCCAGGAAGGCGACGGCGGCGGCGATCTCCTCCGCCTCGGCGAACCGGCCGACCGGGATGTGCACGAGACGGCGGGCGGCCCGCTCCGGGTCCTTCGCGAACAGCTCCTGGAGCAGCGGGGTGTTGACCGGGCCCGGGCACAGCGCGTTGACCCGGATGCCCTCCCGGGCGAACTGCACGCCGAGTTCCCGGGACATGGCGAGGACGCCGCCCTTGGACGCGGTGTACGAGATCTGCGAGGTGGCCGCGCCCATCCGCGCCACGAAGGACGCGGTGTTGATGATGGAGCCCTTGCCCTGGCGGCGCATGTAGGGGATGGCGGCCTTGCAGCACAGGTAGACGGAGGTGAGGTTGACCTCCTGGACGCGCTTCCAGGCCTCCAGGCCGGTCTCCAGGATGGAGTCGTCGTCGGGCGGGGAGATCCCGGCGTTGTTGAAGGCGACGTCGACGCTGCCGTAGGTGTCGTACGCCGTCCGGAACAGCGCCTCGACCTGCTCGGGGTCGGTGACGTCGGTCTTCACGAAGAGCCCGCCGACCTCGTCGGCCACGGCCTTGCCGCGGGCCTCGTCGACGTCCGCGCAGACGACATGGGCGCCCTCGGAGGCGAGGCGGCGGGCGGTGGCGAGGCCGATGCCGCTGCCGGCTCCGGTGACGACGGCGGTACGGCCGACCAGGCGGCGGCAAACAGTTTCTGCGGTCACTGTGCGGGGCCCTCCGTGCTGATGAAGACGTTCTTGGTTTCGGTGAAGGCGGTCAGGGCGTCGGGGCCCAGCTCACGGCCGAGACCGGACTGCTTGTAGCCGCCGAACGGGGTCCAGTAGCGGACGCTGGAGTGGGAGTTCACGGACAGATTGCCCGCGCGGACGGACTGGGACACGCGCAGCGCACGGCCGACGTCCCGGGTCCAGATCGAGCCGGACAACCCGTAGGGGGTGTCGTTGGCGAGGCGGATCGCGTCCTCCTCGTCGGTGAAGGGGAGCAGGACGGCGACGGGGCCGAAGATCTCCTCGCGCGCCGCCGCGCTGTCGTGCCGCTCCCCGGTGAGCACGGTCGGCGGGAACCAGAAGCCGGGTCCGTCGGGGGCGCTGCCGCGCAGCGCGGGGGCGTCGTCGGGGACGTGGGACCGTACCCGGTCGAGCTGCTGACGGGAGATCAGCGGGCCCATCTGGGTGCGTTCGTCGGCCGGGTCGCCGACCACCACGGCGGCCAGCGCGTCGGCGAGGAAGTCCCGGGCCTCCTCCAGTACGGCCTCCTGGACCAGGACGCGGGTGCGGGCGCAGCAGTCCTGGCCGGAGTTGTCCAGGAAGGAGAAGGGGTCGAGGGCGGCCTTGAGGTCGGCGTCGGCGAAGACGATGTTGGGGCTCTTGCCGCCGAGTTCGAGGGTGACCGGTTTGACGAGTGCCGCGCAGCGCTCCATGACCTCGCGGCCGGTGCGGGTGGAGCCGGTGAACACGATCTTGGCGATGTCGGGGTGGTCCACCAGGGCGCGTCCGGCGGTGTGGCCGTGTCCCGGCAGCACCTGGAAGAGGTGCTCGGGCAGGCCTGCGTCCAGGGCGAGTTCGGCGAGGCGGAGCGCGGTGAGCGGGGTGGTCTCGGCGGGTTTCAGGACGACCGCGTTGCCGGCGGCGAGCGCCGGGAAGGAGCCCCAGGCGGCGATGGGCATGGGGAAGTTCCAGGGGGCGATGACGCCGATGACGCCGAGGGGTTCCTGGAAGGTGACGTTCCAGCCGCCGGGGGCAGGGATCTGCTTGCCGAGGAGGCGTTCGGCGCCACCGGCCGCGTAGAGGAGCAGGTCGCGGGCGTTGCCGGCCTCCCAGCGGGCGTTGCCGACGGTGTGGCCGGCCTCGCGGACCTCCAGCTGGGCGAGTTCTTCGAGGTGGGTGTCGACGGCGTCCGCGAAGCGGCGCAGCAGCCGGGCCCGGTCGGCGGCCGGGAGGGCGGCCCACCGGGTCTGGGCGCGGGCGGCCCGTACGACGGCGGTGTGGATGTCCTCGGCGGTGGCGGCGGGGACGGTGGCGACGACCTCTTCGGTGGCGGGGTTGAGGACTGTCAGCTCGTGCGGGTCGGACACGTGGGGACCTTTCACGGGCGTGCGCTTTTCACGGGCGGGCGTGGGCGTTTCACGGGCGTGCGCTCTTCACGGGCGTCGGCGTTTCACGGGCGTCGGCGGGCGCGGCGCTCACAGGCGTTCGAAGGAGCGGCGCAGCTCCCAGTCGGTGACCGCGGCGTCGAAGGCCTCCAGCTCGACGCGGGCCATGTTGCGGTAGTGGGCCACGACCTCGTCGCCGAAGGCGGCCTTGGCGATCGGGCTGGTCTCCCAGAGTTCGGCGGCCTCGCGCAGGGTCGTCGGGACGTGGGCGAAGTCGGCGGCGTAGGCGTTGCCGGGGCAGGGCTCGGGGAGTTCGAGCCGCTGCTCGATGCCGTACAGGCCGGCGGCGACCAGTCCGGCGACGGCGAGGTAGGGGTTGACGTCCCCGCCGGGGAGGCGGTTCTCGAAGCGCAGGGAGCGCCCGTGGCCGACCACGCGCAGCGCGCAGGTGCGGTTGTCGTGGCCCCAGGCGACGGCGGTGGGTGCGAAGGAGCCGGGCTGGAACCGCTTGTAGGAGTTGATGTTGGGGGCGTAGAGGAGGGAGAAGTCCCGCAGGGCGGCGAGCTGTCCGGCGAGGAAGTGCCGCATGACGTCGCTCATCCCGTCGGGCCCGGCCATCACGTTGGCACCGTCGGCGTCGGTGAGCGAGAGATGGATGTGGCAGGAGTTGCCCTCACGCTCGTTGTACTTGGCCATGAAGGTGATCGACACGCCCTCCTGGGCGGCGATCTCCTTCGCGCCGGTCTTGTACAGGGCGTGCTGGTCGCAGGTGACGAGGGCCTCGTCGTAGCGGAAGGCGATCTCGTGCTGGCCGGGGTTGCACTCCCCCTTGGCGGACTCGACGGTGAGGCCGGCGCCGGCCATGTCGTTGCGCAGCCGGCGCAGCAGCGGTTCGATGCGGCCGGTGCCGAGGATGGAGTAGTCGATGTTGTACTGGTTGGCGGGGGTGAGGCCGCGGTAACCGGCGTCCCAGGCCTGTTCGTAGCTGTCCTTGAAGACGATGAACTCCAGCTCGGTGCCGACCTGGGCGGTGTAGCCCAGCTCGGCGAGGCGGTCGAGCTGGCGGCGCAGGATCTGGCGGGGCGCGGCACCGACCGGGGAGCCGTCGTTCCAGGCGAGGTCGGCGAGGAGCAGGGCGGTGCCGGGGTGCCAGGGGATGCGGCGCAGGGTGGCCAGGTCGGGGCGCATGGCGAAGTCGCCGTAGCCGCGGTCCCAGGAGGACATCGCATAGCCGTCGACGGTGTTCATCTCGGTGTCGACGGCGAGCAGGTAGTTGCAGCCCTCGGTGCCGTGGTGCAGGACCTCGTCGAGGAAGAAGCGGGCGGCGAACCGCTTGCCCTGGAGGCGCCCTTGCATATCGGGGAAGGCCAGGACGACAGTGTCGATCTCACCGCCCGCGACAAGGGCGTGCAGTTCCTCGACGCTGAGCGGGGGTGTGCGGTCTGCCACGGGAGAGCCTCCTTCGGCGCCTTCGCGCTTCTTCGGCCGGGCCGGGAGCCATAAGGTATTGCTCAGAACCATTGCTTGGGAAGGGGGTGCGGCGGATGTCGTGGGAGACGGACGCACAGGAGGCGCGGGACGGGCGCGCACCGGGCGGCGGCGACCGGCTCGCTCCGGTGCTGCGACCGGTGCGGGCGGGCAACGGCTTCGAGGAGGCGCTGGAGCAGATACTCCAGGTGGTGCGGCTCGGGCTGGTGCCGGGCGGCGAGCGGCTGCCGGCCGAGCGGGAGCTGGCGGAGCGGCTCGGGATCAGCCGGGTGACGCTGCGCGAGGTGCTGAAGGTCCTCCACGACCAGGGCCTGGTCGAGGCGCGGCGCGGTCGGTACGGCGGCACGTTCGTGCTGCCGCGCCCGGACGCGGGCGGCGAGGACGAGCTGCGCCGCCGGATCGCCGCGGTCGACATCGAGGACGTGCTGCGCTTCCGCGAGGTGCTGGAGGTCGGCGCGGCCGGGCTGTGCGCGGCGCACGGCCTGACCGCGGAGCAGGCGGACCGGCTCCGCGAGGCGCTGGACCGGACGCACGAGGCGCCGCTCGGGGACTACCGGCGGGCGGACACCCTGCTGCACCTCACCCTCGCCGAGCTGTGCGGTTCGCCGTCCCTGACCGCGCAGTACGCGGCGGTCCGGGCCTCGGTAAACGACCTGCTGGACTGCATCCCGCTGCTGGTGCGCAACCTGGAGCACTCGCAGCGGCAGCACACCGCGCTGGTGGAGGCGGTGCTGGACGGGGACGCGGACGGCGCGCGGGAGATGATGCGCGAGCACTGCGCGGGCACGGCGGCCCTGCTGCGGGGCTTCCTCGCGTAAGCCCGCTCTGCAAAGGTATGGCCGTGCACCTTTGGATGACTGGGAGGGCGGCGTGACCGGACGGCCGTTGATCGGTGTGAGCACCTATCTGGAGGCGGGGGCCCGCTGGGGCGTGTGGGAGCTGGAGGCGGCGCTGCTGCCGGCCGGCTACCACCGGCTGGTGCAGCGGGCCGGGGGGCTGGCCGCGCTGCTGCCGCCGGACGAGCCGGAGCGGGCCGCCGCGGCCGTGGCCCGGCTCGACGGGCTGGTGATCGCGGGCGGGCCGGACGTGGACCCGTCCCGGTACGGCGCCGAGCGCGACCCCCGCACCGGCCCGCCCGCCCCCGCCCGCGACGCCTGGGAGCTGGCCCTGATCGAGGCCGCGCTGGCCGCGGGCACCCCGGTGCTGGGGATCTGCCGGGGCATGCAGCTGCTGAACGTCGCGCTCGGCGGCACGCTCGTGCAACACCTGGACGGACACGCCGAGGTGGTCGGCGCGTTCGGCAGCCACCCGGTCAAGCCGGTGCCGGGCACCCGGTACGCCGCCGCCGTCCCCGAGGAGACGGCCGTGCCGACCTATCACCACCAGGCCGTGGACCGGCTCGGCGAGGGCCTGGTCCCCTCGGCCCATGCGGCGGACGGCACGGTCGAGGCGATCGAGCTGCCGGCCGGGCGGGGCTGGGCGCTGGGGGTGCAGTGGCATCCGGAGATGGGCGAGGACCTGCGGGTGATGCGGGCGCTGATCGCCGCCGCGTCCTGAGTCAGAGCCGCCGACGCAGCCAGGCGAGGGCCGCCTCGCCCTGGGCGCGCTGGAAGGGGCGCAGGGTGGGCAGGCCGGGCGGGGCCGGCTTCAGCGCGCTGCTCAGGAAGTAGCCGGTGAGCCCGGCCAGGGCGGCGGTCACGGCGTCGCGGTCCGCGTCCCGGCCCAGCGGATGCGCGGTGAACACCTCCTCCGGGTCCGGTCCGCCCTGCGCCCGCACACAGGGCAGCAGGACGAGCAGATCGAACCAGGGGGCGGCGCGCAGGGCGTGCGGCCAGTCCACGAAGACGACGCCGCCGTCGGCCGTGAGCAGCACGTTGTCCGCGCGCAGGTCGGCGTGGGCGAGGGTGTCCCCCGAGGCGCCCTCGGCCCACCCGGCCTCCAGCGCGGCGAGGTCGGCCAGGTGGTCGGCGACCCAGTCGCCGAGCGGGCCGCGGACGTCACCGGCCTCGCCGTCCAGCAGCCGGCGCCAGCCGTTGAAGGTGTCGGCCAGCTCTTCCGCGACGGGCGGGACGTCGATCGGACACGGCGTGCCGCTGCGGCCGAGCACGGCCACGGCGTCCAGCACGCGGTCCAGTTCCTCCGGCCGCCAGGGCACGTGCGGCTGGCGTCCGGCGACCTCCTCGAAGACCAGCGCCACCCAGGTGCCGTCGTCGTAGGTGCCGAGCAGCCGGGGCGCGGGCACGGTGGCCGGGAGCGCGGCGGCGTTCCGGGCCTCCAGGCGGTGCAGGGCGGGGCTGTGCGGGTTGGTCTCGGCGCTCACCGCCTTGACGAAGCCGGTGCCTCCGGCGGCGGTGCGGAGCCGGGCGGCGACGCCGGGCGAGAAGCCGCCACGCTGGGTTTCGGCGTGGACGACGGGCGCCCCGAGCAGGGTGCCCACGGCGTCCTGCACGGCTTTGGGGAGGTCTTCCCAGGGGGCGCGGACGCCTGCGGCGGGCGGGGCGGTGGTGGTCATGCGGCTTATGGTGCCGGGTCGGTTGATCGGCTGACCAGGGATTTTCGGGGGCGCGCCGAGAAACGTACGGCGATCTTCCGAGTGCGGGTCCTGGTGGGCTGGTCGCGCAGTTCCCCGCGCCCCTGCCGGAGTTGCGGCCGCCTGCACGACCATCGCGCCGCCGCCACTACCTGCCCAGTCTCATCCCCGCGTCAGCGACAACAGCTCCCGCGCCGGTCCGGCGGGGCGGTGGCCCGTCGGCCAGACCGCCCGCAGGTCACGTCGCAGCGCGACCCCCTCCACCGGGATGCTGACCAGCCGCCGCATCGCCAGCTCCTCCTTCACCACCAGCTCACTGAGCACCGACGGCCCCGCCCCGCTGACCGCCGACGCCTTCACCGCCGTGGTCGAGGACAGCTCGATCAGCGGCCGGGCCGGGCCCCCGAGCGCCGCGTCCAGGACCTGCCGGGTACCCGAGCCGCGCTCGCGCAGGATGAGCGGGGTCTCGGCCAGCTCGCGCGCCGTCAGCGGCCGTCGGCGCCGGGCCCAGGGGTGCCCCGGGGCGGTGACGACGATCAGCCGGTCGTGGGCGATCACCGTGGAGTCCAGCCCGCTCGGCACGGTCAGCCCCTCCACGAAGCCGAGGTCGGCCTCCCCGGCCAGCAGCAGCTCCGCGACCTTCGCGGAGTTGCCCGCGAGCAGCGACACGGCGGTGTCGGGGCGCTCGGCGTGCAGCGCGAGCAGCCAGCCGGGCAGCAGGTACTCGGCGATGGTCATGCTGGCCGCGACCCGCAGCCGCGAGTCCCGCCGGTCGCGCAGCGCCCGGGCCCCCGCGTCGAAGGCGGCCGCCGCCTCCACCACCCGCCCCGCCCAGTCCGTCACCAGCGCCCCCGCGTCCGTGAGCCGGGAGCCGCGCGGCGAACGGTCGACCAGGGCCACGCCCAGCTGCCGCTCCATGGAGCGGATCCGGCTGCTGGCGGCGGGCTGGGTGATGCCGAGCTCCCGTGCCGCCGCGCCGAGACTCCCCAACCGCGCCACGGCCAGCAGCAGTTCCAGTGCGGCGAGGTCCGGCACCCGGTGCGCGAGCGACCCCGTACTCTCCTGGCCGCCCTGTTCCGCGCCCGGTCCCCGTCCCCGCACCTCACTCATAAAACCAGCTTATGTCCTCATAGAGGGGAACTCCCTGGTCAGCCGCCACCCGGGAGGAGAGGCTCGTGACATGGTCACCGCAGCCCCGCCCACCGCCGTCCCCCGCCTGCCCCGGATCCGCCGGCTCGGCCCCAACTGGTACGCCTGTGTCATGGGCACCGCCGTCGTCGGCTCGGCCGGTACCGCGCTTCCGGGGCAGGTGCCGGGGCTGCGCGGGGTCCTCGCGGCCGTCTGGGCGCTGAGCCTGCTCCTGCTGGTGACCCTGCTCGGCGCCCGCGCACTGCACTGGCGGCACCACCGCGACCAGGCCCGCGCCCATCTCCTCGACCCGGCCATGGCGCCGTTCTACGGCTGTCTGTCCATGGCCATGCTGGCGGTGGGCGGCGGAGCCATGACGGTCGGCCGGGACTGGATCGGCACGACGGACGCGGTCGCGCTGGACGCCGTGCTGTACACCGCCGGTACGGCCATCGGGCTGGCGGCGGTCGTCGCCGTGCCGTACCTGATGGCCGTACGCCATCGCGTGGAGCCCGGACAGGCCAGTCCGGTGTGGCTGCTGCCACTGGTCGCGCCGCTGGTGGCCGGGTCGCTCGGCCCGCTGCTCGTGCCGCATCTGCCGCCCGGCCAGCCCCGCCAGACGCTGCTGCTGGCCTGCCTCGCCATGGTCGGGCTGAGCCTGTTCGCCGTCCTGCTGACCCTGCCGATGATCTTCACCCGGGTGCTGGCCTCCGGCCCGCTGCCGCTCGCGCTCACCCCGACCCTGTTCCTGGTGCTGGGCCCGCTCGGGCAGTCCACCACCGCGGCCGGCCTGATCGCGGACACCGCCGCCGGGGTCGTACCGGCGCCGTACGCGCGTGGCCTCTCGGTGTTCGCCGTGCTGTACGGGGTGCCGGTGATGGGGTTCGCGCTGCTGTGGCTGGCGCTCTCGACCGCGCATGTCGTGCGGGCCCGGCGGCGGGGCATGGGGTTCGCGATGACCTGGTGGGCGTTCACCTTCCCGCTCGGCACCTGCGTCACCGGCGCGGCGGCGCTGGCCCGGCACACCGGGCTCACCGCGTACGGCGTCCTCACCGTGGTGCTGTACGGCATGCTCGTCGCGGCCTGGCTCGCGGCCGCCTGCGGAACCGTACGGGGCCTGCTCAGCGGCGCGCTGCTCGCAGCGGACCGGCCAGCACCCGCGGCGCCTCGGCCAGTGACGGCCCGTACCAGGTCAGGTGCCGTCCGCTGACCAGGGCGCAGGGAAGGCCCGGAAAGGCCTCGGGGCCGTCCTCGGGGGTGAAGCGGTAGGGCTCGTCGGGCAGGACGACCAGGTCGGGGGCCGCCGCACACAACTCGGCCAGGGGGACGCGCGGGTAGCGCTCGGGATGGGCCGCGTAGCGGTGGTCCACGCCCAGACGGGCGAGGACGTCACCGGCGAAGGTGTCCCGGCCGAGCACCATCCAGGGGCGGCGCCAGACGGGGACGACCGCCGTCCTGCGCTCGGCCGGCTCCGGCAGGTCCGCCCAGACGGCCTCCGCCTCGTCCAGCCAGCGCGGCCGGCCCGGTGCGCCGCACGCGGCCAGCATCCGCTCCAGCTCGGCGAACGCCTGCGGCACCGTGCGCACCTGAGTGACCAGCACCTCCAGGCCCGCCGCGCGCAGGGCCTCGAGGTCGGGTGCGCGGTTCTCCTCCTCGTTGGCGACCACCAGGTCGGGGGCGAGCGCGCGGATGCGGTCGAGGTCCGGGTTCTTGGTGCCGCCGACGCGGACGACGTCCAGCTCGCCCGGACGGACGCACCAGTCCGTGGCGCCGGCCAGCGCGCCCGGCAGGGTCGCGGCCACCGCCTCCGTGAGTGACGGGACGAGGGACACGATCCTGGGCCGCCGCACCCGGGCGGACGTCACGTGCGCCACCTACCGCGACCGGTCCTGGACCGCCTCGATGTGCTCGGCGACCGCCACCACGACGATCCGGGTGTCCGGGACCGTGGCCCGCCAGCGGTGGCGGACACCGCCGGTCAGGTAGAGGGTGTCGCCGCGGCCCAGGCGGTAGGCGCGGCCCTCCGCCTCGATCTCCACCGCGCCGTCGGCGACGTACATCAGCTCGTCGTTGCGGTGCTGGAACTCGCGGCCGGCGTCGTGGTCGCCGGTGATCTCGGAGGCGTGCAGCTGGTGGTGGCCGCGGACCAGGGAGCGGGTGCGGGGCGCGAAGTCGTCCTCGGCGACCGGCTCGGCGCGTACGACGTCCACGCTGGCCGCGGGGTCGGCTGCGGCGAGGAGTTCGACGGCCGTGGTGCGCAGGGCGTCGGCCAGCTTCTCCAGGGAGGTGCGGCTGGGCCGGGCCCGGTCGTTCTCGACCTGGCTGAGGAAGGGCACCGACAAGCCGGTGCGCTCGGCCACGGCGGCGAGCGTCAGCTCCAGCGCACGGCGGCGCCGCCGCACGGCCGCGCCCACGCGCACGGGCTGCTGCTCTTTGTGGTCGCCCATCGCTCCGACTCCCTCCCTCACTCGGCGTGCCGCTGTCCGCGTGCCCACCCCGGGCACGCCGTTTCACTGATGGCTTCTCTGCACCCTACGCATGTTCGGCGAACCGTTTCACGCACCTGTCGCATCACTGACATGCCCACGATCCCGCACCATCACGGTTCACGCCAGCATCAGCGGGCCGCGGATCCGCCCGGCGCCGGGCTTTCCGGGGGGCGCGTGCCGACCACCCGGGCCGGGCGCCGCCGCCTGGGCCAACGATCCTCACGCATGGTGATTGGCCGGATTCTTACCGTGGACACCGCGGGGACCCCGAGACCCCTCCCGCGCGGGCCGCTGCCGTGCCCGTGACTGTCAGTGCCGTGCGGCATGATGCGAGCGTGACCGGACGACTCATGCTCCTCGACACCGCCTCGCTGTACTTCCGCGCCTACTTCGGCGTCCCGGACTCCGTGAAGGCCCCGGACGGCACGCCGGTGAACGCCGTGCGCGGGCTGCTGGACTTCATCGACCGGCTGGTCAAGGACCACCGGCCGGAGCACCTGGTGGCCTGCATGGACGCCGACTGGCGGCCGCAGTGGCGGGTGGACCTCATCCCGACGTACAAGGCGCACCGGGTCGCCGAGGAGCACCCGGACGCCCCGGACGCGGAGGAGGTGCCGGACACCCTCGCCCCGCAGGTGCCCGTCATCGAGGCCGTGCTGGACGCGATCGGCATCGCCCGGGTCGGCGTCGCGGACTACGAGGCGGACGACGTGATCGGCACCTTCACCGCGCGGGCCACCGGCCCGGTCGACATCGTCACCGGCGACCGGGACCTGTACCAACTGGTGGACGACCAGCGCGAGGTGCGCGTGCTGTACCCGCTCAAGGGCGTGGGCACCCTCCAGCTGACCGACGAGGCGGTGCTGCGCGAGAAGTATGGGGTCGACGGGCGGGGGTACGCGGACCTGGCACTGCTGCGCGGCGACCCGAGCGACGGCCTGCCGGGCGTGGCCGGCATCGGGGAGAAGACGGCCGCCAAGCTGCTCGCCGAGTTCGGCGATCTGGCCGGGATCATGGCGGCGGTCGAGGACCCGCGGGCGAAGCTCACCCCGTCGCAGCGCAGACGGCTCACCGAGGCCCGGCCGTATGTGGCGGTCGCCCCGAAGGTGGTGCGGGTGGCCGCGGACGTACCGCTCCCGGAGGTCACCACCGCCCTGCCGAGCACCCCGCGCGATCCCGCGGCCCTCGAGGAACTGGCGCGGCGCTGGGGTCTCGGCGGCTCCCTGCAACGGCTGCTCACCACGCTCGCCGGCTGACCGCGACCGGAATGTTCCGGCAAAAAGCTTGTCATCGAGATCTCCGAGAAGGGGCGTCAACTCCACGCCGAGTGCTAACTTAGGTAAACCTAACCAATTGCAGGAGGCCGTGATGGCAGAGCGTCCCGAACGGAAGCCGCGCAAGCCCTATACCGCCCAGGTGGTGCGCACCGAGCGCCTCACCCCGCATATGCAGCGCGTGGTGCTGGGCGGCGACGGCCTGACCGGCTTCGCCGCGGACACCTGCACCGACCACTACGTCAAGCTGCTGTTCGGGCCGGCCGGCGTGAGCTACCCCGAACCCTTCGACCTGGAGCGGATCCGGGCGGAGTTCCCGCGCGAGCAGTGGCCGGTGACCCGGACCTACACCGTGCGCGCCTGGGATCCCGAACAGCGCGAGCTGACCCTGGACTTCGTCATCCACGGCGACGAGGGCCTGGCCGGACCGTGGGCCACCCGGGTCCAGCCCGGCGAGACGGTGCGCTTCATGGGCCCCGGCGGCGCCTACCGCCCCGACCCTCAGGCCGACTGGCACCTGCTCGCCGGTGACGAGAGCGCGCTGCCCGCCATCGCCCGCGCCCTGGAGACCCTGCCCGACGACGCCCGCGCCCACGCCTTCGTCGAGGTCTCCGGCCCCGAGGAGGAGCAGAAGATCGACACCGATGTGGAGATCGTCTGGCTGCACCGCGGGGACCGCCCGGTGGGCGAGGCGCTGCTCACGGCCGTACGGGAGCTGGACTTCCCGGCGGGCCGGCCGCATGTGTTCGTGCACGGCGAGGCCGGCTTCGTGAAGGAGCTGCGCCGGCTGCTGCGCGTCGAGCGGCAGATCCCGCGCGAGGACCTGTCGATCTCCGGCTACTGGCGCCTCGGCCACAACGAGGACGGCTGGCAGGCCTCCAAGCGCGAGTGGAACGCCCGCGTCGAGGCCGAGCAGGAGGGCGGCGCGACGGCCGCGTAGCAGCGCTCCGCCCTCAGCGCGCCGTCTGGTTCAGCTTGCCGAAGGGGATGTGCACGCTGGGCGTGGTCCGGGACGTGCTCTCCAGGTGGGTCACCTGGTCGTCGAAGAAGATGTGCGGTCGCAGCACCTTCATGACCGCACCCTTCTCGATGCCGCCCAGGAAGAAGGCCCCGTTGGCGGTCACGCCCCACTGCTTGAGGCTGTTCACCGCGCGCTCGTGCGCCGGCGCGTTGCGCGCGGTCACGATGGAGACATGGACCCGGATCGCGTAGTCCGGGTCGGCCATCCGCCGCTCCTCCTCCCGGCGCTGTATCCGGTTCACCCCGGCGAGGAAGTCGCGCAGCGGCCCGGGGTCGTGCGGGGTCGCCACGTTACGGGCCTCGTGCGCGCGGAACTCCTCCAGCCCGGCGGACTGGTACACCTGCTCCGCGGTGTCACCGGCGAGCACCCCGTCGAAGTCGAAGGCGATCCGCAGCTCCGGGTCGGCGGGGTCGTCGGCGTACGACTCCCCCAGCACATGTCCGGCCGGCAGTCCGGCGGCGACGGCCTCGCGCACGTCGCTGCCGTTCGCGGACAGGAACAGGGACATGTTGAGCGCGGTCATGAACACATACGGCGACCGTCCCTGCATGAACACGGCCCGGGTGATGGGCAGTTCATGGGCCTGGATGGACCGCATCACCCGCAGGCCGGTGTCCGGGTCGTTGCGGGAGAGGATGATCACCTCGACCAGCGGGTCCCCCGGCTCGCCGAGGTCGTTCAGCGACAGCAGCCTGCGGATGAACGCGAAGGCGACCCCGGGCCGGAGCGTGTCGTCGACGTGCTCCTCCTGGTAGGCCCGGTAGGCCTCCTCACCCTGCTCCCGGAAGACGGCGTCCGACTCCCGCAGGTCGAACAGGGCGCTGGAGGCGACACCGACGACGAGTCGGTTCGCAAGATCGTAGGCCGGCATGCCCTCCATCTTCACACCGACGGAGCACCGCACACCCGCCCCGGCGGCTCAGTCGTCCCGGAGCCGCGCGTGCAGGTGGACGTCGTGCCAGCCGTCGGGGTGCAGCAGCGCGCTGCGCTTGGTGCCCTCCAGGGCGAAACCGGCCTTGGCGGCGACCCGGCAGGACGCCTCGTTGGCCAGCGCGTGCAGCAGTTCCAGCCGGTGCAGACCGACCTCCTCGAACGCCCAACGGGACAGCGCGGTGGTGGCCCGGGCCGCGACACCCCGGCCGCGCGCGGCCGCCGTCGTCCAGTACGCGACCTCGGCGACACCGTCGGCACACCGGATCTCCCGGAGCGCGACCCGGCCCAGCAGCTCGTCCGTGTCCTCGGCGACGACGGCCCACTGGGCCTGGTCCTCACCGGCCCAGGACTGCTGCCACTCGGCGATCCAGCCGGCCGCCTCCTGCTCGGAGTCGCAGGCCTTGATGTGCCACTGGTGCATCAGCGGATCCTGGAAGGCGCGGTGGACGGCGGGCGCGTCACCGGCCCGCCAGGGGCGCAGCAACAGGCCGTCCCCGCCGGGCAGGACGGGCTGCGGGGCGGCGGCGAGGGATCCGGGGGCCACGACGGGACCGGTCAGCAAAGGCATGATCCCCATACTGCCGACCCCACGGCCGCCGGTTCACCCGGTTTTCGCCTCGTACCCTGGAGCCCGACGAGCCGCCCTACCCCTGGATCCGATGAGACGCCGCACACCGCCCCCGCCCGCCCCGCTCCCCCAGCGTGCCGGGGTCGATCCGGTACGGGTGCGGCTGCCCGCCGCCGGGCCGTGGGCCACCGTACGGGAGCATCTTGTGGCGCGGCTCACCGGCGCCGGACCCGGAGTGGTGGAGGGCATGTTCGACGAGGGGCTGGTCGTCGGGGCCGACGGGCGGCCGGTGGCACCGGACGCGCCCTACCGACCGGGCATGTTCGTGTGGTTCCACCGCGAGCTGCCCGCCGAGGTGCCGGTGCCGTTCCCGGTGGAGGTGGTGTACCGGGACGCGCACATCGTCGTGGCCGACAAGCCGCACTTCCTGGCCACCACCCCGCGCGGCACCCATGTCGCCGAGACGGCACTGGCGCGGCTGCGGCGGGACCTCGGCATCCCCACCCTGACGGCCGCGCACCGCCTGGACCGGCTGACGGCCGGCCTGGTGCTGTTCACCGTACGGCCCGAGGAGCGCGGCGCCTACCAGACGCTGTTCCGGGACCGGGCGGTCCGCAAGGAGTACGAGGCGGTCGCGCCGTACGACCCCGCGCTGGAGCTGCCCCGGACCGTGCGCAGCAGGATCGTGAAGGAGCGCGGGGTGCAGGCCGCCCAGGAGGTGCCGGGCGAGCCGAACGCGGTGACCCGGGTGGAGCTGGCCGGGCACCGCGGCGGCCTCGCCCGCTACCGGCTCGTCCCGCACACCGGGCAGACCCATCAGCTGCGGGTGCATCTGAACGCGCTCGGGGTGCCCATCCTCGATGACCCGCTGTACCCGGAGGTGACCGCCCCGGTGCCGGCCGGCGACTTCCGGCGGCCGCTGCAACTGCTCGCGCGGCGGCTGGAGTTCACCGATCCGGTCACCGGGGTGGAGCATGCGTTCGTCAGCTCGCGCACGCTCGACGCCTGGCCGGCCCCGGGGGTCTGACCCCGGTCACTCGCCGCGCCACCAGTGCAGCAGGCGTCGCCACAGACCCCGTGGGCGCACCGGTTCCGGCACCGCGGGGGCGGCCGGCGGCGGGGCCACGGCCGGGGACGGCCTGGCGGGGCGGGGGGTCTCCGGCTGCGGATTGGCGGCCGGGGCCGGGTCGGTGCGCAGGGTGCCGACCTGCCAGGTGGCGCGCTGGGCCGGGACCGCCATGGTGCGCGGCGCGAGGTCGACGTCCTGCTGCGGCTTGGGTTCGAAGCGCACCGGCAGCGCCACCAGGTGCCGGGAGGCGATCGAGGACCGCCAGTGCAGCTCCTCCTCGGCGCAGTCCAGCTGGATGTCCGGCAGCCGGGTCAGCAGCGCGTCGACGCCGACGTCGGCGATGGCACGGCCGATGTCCTGGCCGGGGCACTCGTGCGGGCCGCCGCCGAAGGCGAGGTGGGAGCGGTTGCCCTGCATGCTGGCGGACAGGTCCGGGCGGATGCGCGGGTCGAGGTTGCCCGGCGCGGGGGCGAAGAGCAGCCCGTCGCCCTTGCGGATGCGCTGACCGCCCAGCTCGGTGTCCTGCTTGGCGTAGTAGGCGAAGACCGTGCTGAACGGCGGCTCGTCCCACAGGGACTGCTCGATCGCCTCCGGCACGGTCATCTGGCCGCCGTTGAGCTGGGCGCGGAAGCCGGGCTCGGTCAGGACCATGCGCAGCGCGTTGGCGAGGAGGTTGGCGGTGGCCTCGTAGGCCGCGAAGAGGACGACGCGCAGATGTTCGCGGACCTCGTCGTCGCTGAGCCCGGCCCGGTGGGTGACGAGATGACTGGTGAAGTCGTCCTCGGGCCGGGCGCGCCGCCGGGTGGTGAGCCGACTGAGCGCGTCCATGACGTAGGCATGGCTCTGGATGGCGGTGGCGGTGCCCTTCAGGGCGTCCCGGGCGGCCTGCACCATCCGGTCGTTGTACTCCTCGGGCATGCCGAGGATCTGACACATCACGGCCATCGGCAGGTGCTCGGAGAACTGGGAGACCAGGTCGGCCCGGCCTCGCTCGCAGAAGCTGTTCACCAGGGCCTGGGTGGCGCGGCCGATGTAGCGGCGGACGCTGCGGTGGTCGATGGTGGCCATGGCCGCGGTGACCGCCCCGCGCAGCCGCTGGTGCTCGTCGCCCTCGGCGTGCGAGCAGATGGGCTGCCAGGCGATGTGCGGCATCAGCGGGTGGTCGGGCTTGACGGTGCCGTCGAGCAGCGGGCTCCAGATCCGGCTGTCCCGGGTGTACTGCGAGGGGCTGCGCACCATCTGCATGTTCTCGGCGTGGCCGAGCACCACCCACATGGGCACGTCGTCGTGGAGCAGGACGGGGGCCACGGCGCCGTGCTGCTCGCGCAGCCGCTCGTAGAGGTCGCCGAGGTCCGTCGCTTCGGGGCCGTAGAGCCGTTGCACTCCCCCGGGGCCGAGCCCGTGCGCCGGGCAGCCCGGCGGAGGGCCGGAGGTGGGGTCTGTGCCGGTCAGGGAGGGGGATTCAGACGTCACGGTGTCGCTCCGGAACGGAAGGAAGGGGGTGTGGCGGTCGGTCGGCCGCCGGAGGGGTCAGATGAGGGCGCGGGAGAGGGCCAGCGAGTGCAGGAAGCGCATCAGGGTCAGCAGGACGTCCTTGCTGGAGGCGCGGCGCCGCACATCGCAGTCGACGATCGGGATGTCCGGGGTCAGGTCCAGCGCGGTGCGCAGCTCCTCGAGGGGGTAGCGGGGAGCGTCCGGGAAGGAGTTGACGGCGACGACGAAGGGCACGCCGCGCTCCTCGAGCCGGCCCATGACGTCGAAGCTGACCTCCAGTCGCCGGGTGTCGACCAGGACGACCGCGCCGAGCGCCCCTTCGAACAGGCCGTTCCACAGGAACCAGAAGCGTTCCTGGCCAGGGGTGCCGAAGAGGTAGAGGACCAGTTTGTCGGTGATGCTGATGCGGCCGAAGTCCATGGCCACGGTGGTGGCCGTCTTGGAGTCGGAGCCGTAGTTGTCGTCGACGCCGATCCCGGCCTGGGTCATGGTCTCCTCGGTGGTCAGCGGTCTGATCTCGCTGACGGAACCGACCATGGTGGTCTTGCCGACGCCGAAGCCGCCCACGATCACGATCTTCACCGCGGCCTGGGCCGTGTGCGGCAGATGGTCCTCGGTGCGTGGGCCGGGGATCGTGTCAGAGCTTTTGAAGTCCATGCATCACCGCTTCGAGAAGTGAACGGTCGGGGACCGCCCGGCGGACGATCGGGGCGCGTGCCTGCACCAGTTCGGCCGTGATCATCTCGGTGATCAGGACGGTCATCGCGCTGAACGGCAGATTGAGATAGGCCGAGAGTTCGGCCACGGACAGCGGGGCCGTGCACAGCCGGAGCACGGCCGCCTGCTCGGGGGTGGCGGCGGGCGTCACCGGGGAGCGGGCCACGATCAGGGTCACGAGGTCGAGTTCGGCCCGCAGACCGTCGGCCTCGGCGACGGTGTAGAGCCGTTCGGGGTTCCTGGGCGGGGCCTGACCGTCCGCCGGCCGGGGCGGGGAGGGCGGCGGGGGCGGCGGCTTCGGCTGGCGCCGTTTGCGTCGCGGAGGAGTCATACGGTCTGCCCGTTCCGCCGGGGCGGACTGGTGAGATGGGCGCCGATCCGGACGACGAGGTCGCGCATCATGGCGCTCATCCGGCCCGGTTCGCAGGTCACGTCGGCCAGGACGGCGAGGTAGGCGTTGGGACCGGCGTTCATGAGGTAGAAGTAGCCGCCTTCGATCTCGATGACGACGACCTTCATGTCGCCCGCGCCGGGGATCTCCTGGATGATGGCGCCGGCCAGGCTCTGCACGCCCGCACAGGCGGCGGCCACCCGGTCGGCGGCGTCGGGGTCGCCGCCGTACCGGGCGATGCGCAGTCCGTCCGCGGACAGGACCACGATCATCTCGATGCCCGGTACTCCGTCGTTCAGCTGCTTGAGCATCCAGTCGAAGTTGCCTCGCTGCTGGATCACTTGAGGTTCCCCTCGTCGTCGGCCTCGGTGGGGTCGGCCGAATCATCGATCAGGTGCAGGTACTTGGTGGGATTGAGCGTGAAGTCGGTCAGTTCGGCGGCGGTGGCGTCCTCGGGCATGCCCTTGCGCAGGCCGTTCCAGAAGTCCTCCATCCACATGCCCGGGGGGCGTTCCATGAGCTTCTTGCGCTCGGGGTCGATCTCCGGCTCGGGTTCCGTCCTGGTCTGGGACCAGATGGTCGGCCTGCCCTCGCGCTCGGCCTGCTCGATGGCGGCCTGCTCGGCGAGCCGCTGGGCCAGCGGGGTCTTCACCCGGCTGCGGCGCTGCGGCAGTCCGTTCGCCGTCCACTCGGTGACCTCGGGGACGTCGTCCTCCATGGAGATCCCGGCGGGAATCTTGGGGCTGGTGGGGCGGCGGCGCTTCGGCGGGCGCTTGGGGCCCTCGACCGCGCCGAGTTCCTTCATCGGGATGCCGGTGGCGCCGATGCCGTGCGCGGCCCCCACGCCGGGTTCGGTGGTCGTCATCACGCGCGGCACGATGAGGATCGCGCGGACGCCGCCGTAGGCGGAGGCGCGCAGCGAGACCTCCATGTTGAACTGCTTGCAGAGCCGGCCGACGACGGCGAGGCCGAGGCGCGGGTTCTCGCCCAGGTTGTGGGCGTCCTCGCCGTTCTTGGCGTCCTCGATCATCTGCTCGATGCGGGCCCGGGACTCCTCGCTGAGGCTGACGCCCGCGTCCTCGATCTCGATGGCGATGCCGGTCTGCACCTCGACGGCGGTGACATGGACCTCGGTCGCGGGCGGCGAGTAGCGCGTCGCGTTGTCCATCAGCTCGGCGGCGGCGTGGATGACCGGCTCGACCGCGGTGCCCTTGATGTTGATGGTGACGATGGAGTTCAGCTTGATGCGGCGGTACTCCAGGATGCGGGACATCGCGCCGCGCAGGGTGCTGTACAAGGAGACCGGCAGGGGCCACTGACGGCCGGGCCGGCCGCCGCCGAGGACGCCGATGGTGTCGGCGAGACGGCCGATCAGCGAGGTGCCGTGGTCGATGCGCAGCAGGTCGTCGAAGACCTCGGGGTTGCGGCCGTGGTCCTCCTCCATCTCCCGGAGTTCCTTGGCCTGCTGGTGGACGATGGCCTGGACGCGGCGGGCGATGCTGACGAAGGAGCGCTCGGTGGCGTCGCGCATCGAGATCTCGTCGTCGGCGCCCTTCAGCGCGATACGGAACAGCTCGCGGTAGGACTCGGGCAGCGCACGCAGCTCGGGATCGCAGTCGTAGACGTTGATCAGCACCTCCCGCAGCTGCTCTCCCTTGCGCAGCCGGAGCAGGCCGAGGGGCAGGATGTCGGTGGCGAACTTCTCGATCAGCTCGTCGTGCGCGGCGAGCCGGTTCTCCAGGTACGCCGTGTGCCGGGCGTGTTCGGCCTGTACCTCGCGCAGCCTGCGCCCGCGGCGGGCGGCCTCGCCCGCGGTGGCGAGGAGCAGCAGCACGGCCAGCGCCCCGCACAGCAGGACGGCGAGCCGTCCCGCGGCCGGCGCCAGCGCCGCGGCGGCCCCGGTCGCGGCGGCCATCACTATGGCCGGGGGCAACAGCACGCGCGCGTAGGGACGTTCGCGGCGGCCGGGAGGCTTCTGAACACTCACCATGGGTGCCTTCTGAGACGAATCGGCTGGGTGTCGGACGTGCGTGTGAGGGGAAGGTTCATGGAACTGTCAGGATCCAACGGATATTTGGGAACAAGCGCACGAATTGCCTCAACTCGGTGCGCCGCGGGCGAGCTTAGTCCGACCGGATCATCGCCGTGTCATATTCGGCAAGCACCTGAAATCGCCCCTGCACCAGGAGTACGCTCAGCTGCATTTACACGCTGAGACGCCACTCGCACACGTTCGGTGACGGTGTACGGACGTGCGAAAGCGCCTCCCCGAAGAGAGTGAAAAGGGCGCCGAACCACCCGCTAAGACGAGCAGTTCAGCGCCCTCGAGAATCAACCCGATCGCATGAATCGCCGGGCACGGCAGCCGGTGGCTACCCCACGGACGAGTAGGCGACCACACCCCGCAGCAGCTGGTCGACGGCCTTGCGCGCGGCCTTGGCCACGGTCGACCCCTCGACCGGCGCCGCGGCGGAGATCTGCCCGAGGATGTCGATCACCTGCTTGCACCAGCGCACGAAGTCGCCCGCGGGCATCTCGGCCTCGCGCAGCACCTCGTCGAGGCCCTTGCCGGACGCCCACATATAGGCGGCCCAGGCGAAGCCGAGATCGGGCTCGCGCTGGCCGACCCCTTCCGTCTGGTTGATCCGGAACTCCTCCTCCAGCGCGTCCAGCCGGCCCCAGATACGGACCATCTCGCCGAGCGCGGCCTTCGCGTTGCCGGAGGGCAGCTTGGGCGCCATCGCGTCGTCGCCGACCCGGGCCTCGTACACCAGCGCCGAGACGCAGGCGGCGAGTTCGGCGGGGCCGAGGCCCTCCCAGACCCGCTCGCGCAGGCATTCGCTGGCCAGCAGGTCGAGTTCGCCGTAGAGCCGGGCGAGCCGCTTGCCGTGCTCGGTGACCTCGTCACCGCGCAGATAGTCCAGCTCGGTCAGCAGGGCCACGATCCGGTCGAAGGTCCGGGCGATGGTGTTCGTACGGCCCTCGATACGGCGCTCCAGCTGCGAGGTGTCGCGCAGCAGCCGGTGGTAGCGCTCGGCCCAACGGGCGTGGTCCTCGCGGTCGTTGCAGCCGTGGCAGGGGTGGGCCCGGATCGCCGTGCGCAGCCGTGCGATCTCCCGGTCGTCGGCCGCCTGCGAGCGCCGCTTGCGGGCCCGCTCCGGCGGGATGTGCCCGGCCTTGGTGCGCAGCGCGGAGGCCAGGTCCCGGCGGGACTGCGGGGAGCGCGGGTTGAAGGACTTCGGGATCCGCATCCGGTCCAGCGGCTCGACCGGCACCGGGAAGTCCATCGACGCCAGCCGCTTGACCTGCCGCTCGGCCGTCAGCACCAGCGGGCGCGGCCCGTCGTGGTGGTCGAAGCCGCGGTGGCCGCCTGCGCGGCCGGCCGGCAGACCGGGGTCCAGCACCAGGGCGAGCCCCGCGTACTTGCCGGTGGGCACGTGGATGACGTCACCCGGCTTGAGCTTCTCCAGCGCCACCGCGGCCTCCGCGCGGCGCTGGTCGGCGCCCTGCCGGGCCAGCTCGGTCTCCCGGTCCTTCAGTTCGCGGCGCAGCCGCGCGTACTCCTCGAAGTCGCCGAGGTGGCAGGTCATCGAGGCCTTGTAGCCGGCCAGGCCCTCCTCGTTGCGCTGCACCTGCCGGGAGATCCCGACCACCGACTTGTCGGCCTGGAACTGCGCGAAGGAGGTCTCCAGCAGCTCGCGCGAGCGGTGCCGCCCGAACTGCTCGACCAGGTTGACCGCCATGTTGTACGACGGCTTGAAGCTGGAGCGCAGCGGGTAGGTGCGGGTGCCCGCGAGACCGGCGAGGTGCTCCGGGCTCATCCCCCGCTGCCAGAGCACCACCGCATGGCCCTCGACGTCGATGCCGCGGCGGCCGGCCCGGCCGGTCAGCTGGGTGTACTCGCCGGGGGTGATGTCGGCGTGCTGCTCGCCGTTCCACTTGACGAGCTTCTCCAGCACCACCGAGCGGGCGGGCATGTTGATGCCGAGCGCGAGGGTCTCGGTCGCGAACACGGCCTTGACCAGGCCGCGCACGAACAGCTCCTCCACGACCTCCTTGAAGGTCGGCAGCATGCCCGCGTGGTGCGCGGCGATGCCCCGCTCCAGGCCCTCCAGCCACTCGTAGTAGCCGAGGACGTGCAGGTCCTCCGGCGGGATCGAGGCGGTGCGCTCCTCGACCAGGGCGCGCACCTTTTCCCGCGCCTCCTCGTCGTTGAGCCGGAGACCCGCGTACAGGCACTGCTGGACGGCCGCCTCACAGGCGGCGCGGCTGAAGATGAAGGTGATCGCCGGGAGCAGGCCCTCGGCGTCCAGGCGCTCGATGACCTCGGGGCGGCCCGGCGTCCACACCCGCGAGCGCTGTCTGCGCTCCCGCTCCCGGTCGGCCTCGCGCATCGCACGGCCGCGCCGCCGGTCCTGGTACGACGGTCTGGTGGCCTCCATACGGGCCAGCCGGGCCAGATCGGGGTTGACGGCCTTCTTGTGGCCCTCGCCCTCCTCGAACAGGTCGTACATCCGGCGTCCGGCGAGGACGTGCTGGAACAGCGGCACGGGCCGGTGCTCGGAGACGATCACCTCGGTGTCGCCGCGGACGGTGTCCAGCCAGTCACCGAACTCCTCGGCGTTGGACACGGTGGCGGAGAGCGAGACCAGGGTGACCGACTCGGGCAGGTGAATGATCACTTCCTCCCAGACGGCGCCGCGGAAGCGGTCGGAGAGGTAGTGCACCTCGTCCATGACCACATAGCCGAGGCCGAGGAGGGTCTGCGAGCCGGCGTAGAGCATGTTCCGCAGCACCTCGGTGGTCATCACGACCACCGGGGCGCCGGAATTGACACTGTTGTCGCCGGTGAGCAGGCCGACCTTGTCGGCGCCGTAGCGGCGGCACAGGTCGGCGTACTTCTGGTTCGACAGCGCCTTGATGGGTGTCGTGTAGAAGCACTTCTTGCCCTGGCGCAGGGCGAGGTGGACGGCGAACTCGCCCACGATCGTCTTGCCCGAGCCGGTGGGGGCGGCCACCAGCACGCCCTTTCCCGCTTCGAGTGCCTGGCAGGCCTCGATCTGGAAGGGGTCGAGGCCGAAGTCGTACATCTCGCGGAAGGGTGCGAGCGCGGTGGCCTGCTCGGCTGCCCGCTTGCGGGCCGCCGCGTACCGCTCGGCCGGTGAGAGATCCTCTGTCATCGTGCTTTCGAGCGTACCGGGCCCCACTGACAACAGGACGATCATTATGCGGAACGTGCGCTCATCGGCCCTCGGGACAGCAGGTGGTGCGCACACAGCGGACGCCCCCGGCCCGGTGGTCATCCGGGGCGGGGGCGTCGCAGCTGCTGCGGGTGACGGGCAGATCACGTCACGTCGTCGTAGCCGTTGACCCGGTCGAGGCCGGGCCGCTCGGGGGCGGCGGACGCGGACACGGCCTCCACCTCGCCGATCTCCTCGGGCGTGAGGTCCAGCTCGGAGGCCTCGTCGTCGGCGGGTCCCTGGGCCTCGCGGCGCGCCCGGCGCCGGTCGTTGAGCAGCGCGAAGGCAGCGGCGATGAAGAACAGCGCCCAGATCGGCGCGGCCAGCGCCAGCATCGTGCCCGGGTCGGGGCTGGGCGTGGCCGCGGCCGCGAAGGCGGCGATGCCGACGACCATGCCGCGCCACCAGCCGAGCATGCGCCGCCCGGACAGCACGCCGGTGAGGTTGAGCATGACCAGGAGCAGCGGCATCTCGAAGGCGAGACCGAAGACGACGACCATGCGCGTGACCAGGTCGAGCAGGTCGTCCAACGGCAGCAGGTTCTCCGCGCCGCTGGGCGTCAGGTCGATCATGAACTTCGCCGTCGTGGGCAGCACGTGGTAGGCGAGGTAGCCGCCGCCGAGGAAGAGCGGGAAGCCCATCCCGACGAACGCGTAGGCGTACTTCTTCTCGTGCCGGTGCAGGCCGGGCGCGACGAACGCCCACAGCTGGTACAGCCACACCGGTGCGGCCAGCACGATGCCGGCCGTCAGCGCGACCTTCAGGGCAAGGGTGAACGGCGCCAGCAGGCCGCTGACCGTGATGTGCGCACAGTGGGCGTCCTTGGACTTGGCCAGCTCGCCGAAGGTCTGCGAGCATCCGATCGAGTCCAGCACCGGCCTGGTGATGACGTCGATGATGTCCTTGTAGAAGAAAGCCGCCACCACGGTGACGACCAGGATCGCCAGGACACCCTTGGCGAGCCGGTTGCGCAGCTCACGCAAGTGATCCGCGAGCGGCATCCGCCCCTCGGGGTCCCTCTCCTTCTTGCGGGCAGGCTTGAGCAACCCACATCCTCATCTCGTGCAGCGGACCGGACGCCCCGGTCCTCGCGTCAGCGCTGGGTGGTGTCGGTCGGCTCGTTGACCGGGCGGGAGCTGGTCACGTCGCCGGGCGCCGCCTGGATCGTGCGCTGAGCCGGGGTCTGCTCCTCGGTGGACTGCGCGGAGGCGGTGGGCTGCTTGCCCTCCTCCTTCATGGCCTTCGCCTCGCTCTTGAGGATGCGCGCGGACTTGCCGAGGGAGCGCGCCATGTCCGGAAGCTTCTTGGAACCGAACACGAGGACGATCACGAGAATCAGCAGCACCAGGTGCCACGGCTCAAGTGCGCCACGAAACATAAGTCTTCACCTTCTCACTGAGGCGGGGCGGCGGGGCATGTCCGACGGGTCGGACAAGTGTCTGACCATCGTGCTGGCAGCGATCGTAACGCGCAGGGATGAACGGTGGACAATCCCTGTGCGTACGCCCGCTTCCGCGGACCGCGCCTCGTACTCCGGGCCGCGACCAGCAGCGTACCTGGCCGGACGGTCAAGGTGACAGGGCGAAGTGACCCAAAGCGCATGACATCACGCTCACAGCGCGTCCACGGTCCGGGCCGCGCTCACGGTGGCCCGCTCCAGCTCCTCGGCCGCCCTGTTGATACGGCGCGCGGAGTCGGCGACCTGCTGCCCGAGGCGCCGCGCCTCCAGGAAGACCCGGACGGCGAGCACCCCCAGCACGGCCAGACCCAGAAAACCCATGGCTACCGCGAACATCGGCCAGAACATGACGTCGAGACTAGACCGTCCCGCCCCGGGAGCCGCAGCCGCCTACACCGTGGAGTGCAGCCGCAGGGTCCGCACCCCGCCGCCGGTGAGCAGCTCGACGATGCGCTCCCCGGCCGGTTTGCGCACGGCGGCACCGCACTCCGGGCAGGTGAAGGAGTAGAACGTGGTCCGGCTGCTGGCGCCGATGGCGAGCCGCAGCGCGCTCGCGGCCAGCTCGAAGCGGCCCCGGCAGTCCGGGCAGCCGGCCCGGAACACCACGGGCGCCACCCGTCGCATCCCGGCGAAGGCCGCCGCCACCGTCATCTCGCTCGCACCGGTCACCGGAGACTCGCTCACCGCACTCGCTCCTTCTCCTGGTCGTTCGCCCGGCACGCCGCTGGAAGACGCCGCGGCGCGCCGCCACCCGGCCGCCGGGGCCGGCCGCCTTCCGGGTGCCGGCCGCTCACTCCGCCGGCGCCGTGTCGTACGCCGCCAGCGCCTGCGCGGCCGCCGTCCGGGCGCTCTCGGCCAGCTCCGGCGGGGAGACGATCCGGCCGTCCCGGCCGAGCCGCAGCGCCAGCCGGCGCAGGGAGGCCGGATCGGGGGTGCGCAGAGTGATCCGCAGCCCGCCGTCGGGCAGTTCGTCCGCGCTGTCGTGCGGGTAGTACTCGGCGACCCAGCGGCCGCCCGGCCCCACCTCGATCACCACCTCGGGATCCTCGGCGGCCGGCTGCACCAGCCCCTCGGACAGGTCGCGCAGCTCTATCTCGGGCGGTGCGGACGGCTCGTCCAGGATTCTGATCTCGGCGACCCGGTCGAGCCGGAAGGTGCGCCGGGCCTCCGAGCGGCGGCACCAGGCCTCCACATAGGTGTGGCCGACGCTGACCAGGCGGATGGGGTCGATCTCCCGCTCGCTGACCTCGTCCCGCGCGGGCGAGTAGTAGCGGATCCACAGCCGGCGCCGCTCGGAGATCGCCCGGTCCACGTCGGCGAAGACCCCGCCCTCGGACTCGAAGGTCACCGACAGCCGGGAGCTGGCGCCCGCGGCCTCCCCGGCCGCGGTCTCCACCTTGGCGGTCGCGCGCAGCAGCGCCTGCCGGTCGCTTTCCCGGAGGCCGGGCAGGGTGGCCACCGCGCGGGCGGCCACCAGCAGTGCGGTGGCCTCGTCCGCCGCGAGCCGCAGCGGCTCGGCGGCCTCCTCGCCGAGCGCGGCCGGGTTGTGCCACCAGATGCGCTCGCCGTCGGTGTCGATGTCCAGCAGATCGCCGCCGCGGAAGCTGGTGCCGCACATGGGCAGCAGATCCAGGTCGGCGACCAGCTCGTCCTCGGTGATGCCGAACGCCCGGGCGACGTCCGCGATCCGGGCGCCGGGGCGCTCGCGCAGATAGGTCACCAGGGAGAGCATCCGCCGGGTCTGGTCGATGGCGTTCACGGGCCTGACCGGTTTGCCTGCCACTGCCGCTCCCCCTCTCAGTCCTTGGCCACGGCGCGCAGCCGGTCCACCACGTCCGCACGCAGCTCGGCCGGCTCCAGGACCACCACGTCCGGCCCGAACTCGACCAGCCAGGCGTCCAGGCCGTGCCCGTACGGAATCTCCAACTCGTCCCAGCCGTCGCCGAGTTCCCGCACCTTGGTGGCCTTCGCCCGAAGGGGGTAACCGGCGCCGGAGCGCAGCCGGATCAGCGCGGAGCGGTCGGCGATCTCGCCCGCCCAGCTCGCCACAGTCTCCCGCACGGTGACCACGTCCGGCACGGGCGCGGTGAACGGCGTACCGCGGGAGCGGACCCGGCCGGTGATGCGGGACAGCCTGAAGACCCGCTCGGCGCCCCGGTCCCGGTCGAAGCCGGCCAGGTACCAGTGGCCGCGCCAGCACTCCAGCGCCCACGGCTCCACGGTCCGGGTCTCCGGGTGCGCGGCGGACGCCTTGCGGTAGTCGAAGACGACCGGACGGCGGTCCCGGCAGGCCAGCATCAGCGGTTCGAAGGCGGCCTCGTGCACCGGGATGCGCGGCTCCAGCGCGCCATGGGCCTCGTACGGGTCGACGTCCTCGGGCAGCCCCGCGGCCCGCAGCTTCTGCAAGGCACCGCTGGCCGCGCCGGCCAGCCGGGCCTGCTGCCAGACCTTCGCGGCGAGGCCGAGCGCGGCGGCCTCCTCGGCGTCCAGGGTGATCGGGGGCAGGCGGTTGCTGTCGCGGCGGGCGAGATAGCCGACCTCGCCCTCGATGTTCTCCACGGTCGCGATGACCAGGCCCAGCTCGCGCAGGTCGTCCTTGTCCCGCTCGAACATCCGGTTGAAGGAGTCGTCCGAGCCCGCCTCGATGTAGGCCTCGACCGACTCGCGCAGCTCACGCTTGCTGAGCGGCCGCCGTGTTCCGAGCAGGCACAGCGCGAGGTTCATCAGCCGCTCGGCCTTGGCAATGGCCATCGACGCCCTTCGCCTTCCCTATGGTGCTTACGAACGATGACCGTACCGCTCCGTGGCGCGGTCACAAAAGCCGAGGGCCCATGCCCGGACAGGCATGGGCCCCAGGTGATCGGATCCGGTCGGACCGGCCGGCACAGCAGGCACGGACCGCACCGGATCAGACGCGGATCACCGGTGGATCAGACCGCGAGGAGGTCCACCACGAAGATCAGGGTCTCGCCCGGCTTGATCGCCGGGGTCGGGCTCTGGTCGCCGTAGGCGAGGTGGGCGGGGATGGTCAGCCGGCGCCGGCCGCCGACCTTCATGCCCTGCACACCCAGGTCCCAGCCCTGGATGACACGGCCCGCACCCAGCGGGAAGCGGAACGGCGTCTCACGGTTCCAGCTGGCGTCGAACTCCTCGCCGGTGCTGAAGGCCACACCCACGTAGTGGACGGTGACGGTCTGACCCGCCTGGGCCACCTCGCCGTCGCCCTCCCAGATGTCCTTGATCTCAAGATCCGCCGGAGGCGCACCCTCGGGGAAGTCGACCTCGGGCTTCTCGATGTTCACGTCAAAAGCTCCTGCGTGTGTACGACATCAAACACGGACAGTCTTTCATCCCGGCGCCTCTTCCGTCGGCCACCGGCCCGGGCCGGCTACATCGCCGCCAGGATGTCCACCGTGTACACCAGCGTGGAGTCCTTCTTGATGACACCGCCCTGCGGAAGCGTGCTGTAACCCAGCTCCGGCGGCACCACGATCAGCACCCGACTGCCCACCTTCTTGCCGGTCAGGCCCTGCGACAGCCCCTTGATCACCTGCCCGATCTGCTCCAGCGAGAACTGGCTGAGCCGCCCGGAACCGTACGTCCGCTGGAACGTCTTGCCGGACTCCCACACCAGCCCCTGGAACTGGCACAGGATGGTCTGGTCGGCCTTCAGCTCCTCGCCGTCGCCCTCCAGCACATACTCCGAGACCAGCTTCTTCGGCGGGTCGGTCTTCGGGATGGTCACCTTCGGCACGGTGCCGTCGGTGTTGGTCGCCACCTTCGGCAGCGACGCGTCGGTCTGCGGGACCGGGTCGCCGTGCGCGGAGCTCTTGGAGTCGTAGACCTCCATCAGATCGATGACGAAGACCAGCGTGTCGGTGCCCTTGATACCGGCCTGCGGCTGCCCGGCCGAGCCGTACCCCAAGGCCGGAGGGACCGCGATCTCGACCCGGCTGCCCACCTTCTTGCCGGTGAGCGCATACCGCCAGCCGTCGATGATGCTGCCCTGCGCGAGCTGCATGACCAGCGGGCGCCCCCGGTCGTAGGAGTTGTCGAAGACCTTGCCGGTGTCCCAGATCTGACCGAGATAGTGGGCCTTGATGAAGTCGTTCTCCACGGCCGGACGGCCATTGCCGGCGATGAGCGTCTTCACCGCCAGGTTCTTCGACGGCTCCCCCGGCCCCTTGGCGACCGTCGGCTTCTCCCCGAACCGCGTCCCCGCGGTGACGGCCGGCAGCGGCCCCTCCACGATCTTGGGCGGCGGCGCGGCGGACACCGAGGCCGCCGGCGAGGCACCGGTCTTGCCGGAGCCGGACTTGCCGTCACCACAACCGGCGAGCGTCACCAGTCCTGCGGGTACGGCGGCGAGAAGAAGTGAACGTCGGCGCACGGAACAGCCTCGTAATCGGTCGATCTTGCGGATGGCGTGCGCGCAACTCTACGGCGTGAGAAGGGCGCCGTACGGGAAACGTACGGCGCCCGTGTGGCGTTCCCGCGCACTACATTCCGGCGATCAGCTTCTCCACCCGGTCGTCCACCGAACGGAACGGGTCCTTGCACAACACCGTGCGCTGCGCCTGGTCATTGAGCTTCAGGTGCACCCAGTCGACCGTGAAGTCCCTGCGCTGCTCCTGCGCCCGGCGGATGAAGTCGCCCCGCAGCCGGGCCCGAGTGGTCTGCGGCGGAACCGACTTGCCCTCGAAGATCTTCAAGTCGTTGCAGACCCGGGCCGCTTGACCCTTCTTCTCCAGCAGGTAGTACAGACCACGACGCCGGTGGATGTCGTGGTAGGCGAGGTCTATCTGCGCCACCCGCGGATGCGACATGGTCATGTTGTGCTTCGCCCGGTACCGCTCGATGAGCTTGTACTTCATCACCCAGTCGATCTCGGTGGCGATCCGGTCCAGTTCCTCGGTCTCGATCGCGTCGAGCGTACGGCCCCACAGCTCCAGCACCTGGGCGACCGTACCCGTGCGGATACCGCGCCGGTCGCAGAAGTCGACGGCCTTGTCGAAGTACTCGCGCTGCACCTCCAGCGCCGACGCCTCCCGCCCGCTGGCCAGCCGCACCTTGCGGCGGCCCGTGATGTCGTGACTCACCTCGCGGATCGCCCGGATCGGGTTCTCCAGGGTGAGATCGCGCATCACCGTGCCCGCCTCGATCATGCGCAGCACCAGATCGGTCGCACCGACCTTCAGCAGCATCGTCGTCTCGGACATGTTCGAGTCACCGACGATGACATGCAGCCGCCGGTACCGCTCGGCGTCCGCGTGCGGTTCGTCGCGCGTGTTGATGATCGGCCGCGAACGCGTCGTGGCCGACGAGACACCCTCCCAGATGTGCTCCGCGCGCTGACTCACGCAGTACACCGCCCCGCGCGGGGTCTGCAACACCTTCCCCGCCCCGCACAGCAGCTGCCGCGTGACCAGGAAGGGGATGAGGATGTCCGCGAGCCTCGAGAACTCCCCGTGCCGCGCCACCAGGTAGTTCTCATGGCAGCCGTACGAGTTGCCCGCCGAGTCGGTGTTGTTCTTGAAGAGGTAGACGTCGCCCGCGATTCCCTCCTCGTGCAGGCGTCGTTCCGCGTCCACCAGGAGTCCTTCGAGAATGCGCTCGCCGGCCTTGTCGTGGGTGACCAGTTCGATCACGTTGTCACATTCGGGTGTCGCGTATTCCGGATGTGAGCCCACGTCGAGATAGAGCCGGGCGCCGTTTCGCAGAAAGACATTACTGCTGCGGCCCCATGACACGACACGGCGGAAGAGGTACCGCGCCACCTCGTCAGGAGACAGGCGGCGCTGTCCCCTGAACGTGCACGTGACGCCGTACTCGTTCTCCAGCCCGAAAATGCGGCGGTCCATGAGGGAACATTACGCCCGATCCCCCGAGCTGAAACGGGGTTCGACAGCACGATTTGGATCATTTTCCGATGAAGCCGCAACGACCCCGCCCCGCGCGGGAGCTGCGAGGACCCCTCCGGTGGTGAGCAGCACCAGCAACGACACCGCCCCCGAGGCCCCCGGCAGCGCGAAACCCCACAGCGTGCCACCGGCCTGGACCACCGGCCCGGCCAGGCCCGTTCCCACCGACGCGCCCACCGTGAACGTGGTCACGAGCCACGAGAACGCCTCCGTGACCGTACCCCGCGGCGCATGCCGGTCCACGATGATGAACGCACACGCGATGCACGGCGCCAGGAACACCCCCGACACCACACTCAGCACCACCATGGCCGGCGCCTGCGGCCGCAGCATCAGCGGCAGGTAACACACCGCCAGAAGCGCCACCAGCACCCGCAGTCGCCGCTCCGGCGCCCCCGCCCACCGCCGGGCACCGTAGACCGTCCCCCCGGCCAGCGCCCCGAGCCCCAGTCCCGCCATCAGCCAGCCGTACACCGCGTCACCACCGTGCCCGTCCGCGTACGACACCGAGGCGACCGTGATCGAGCCCAGCGCGATACCCACGAACAGGAACGCCGCGAGCAGCACCAGCAGCCCCGGCGAACGCAGCGCACCCAGCCAGTGCGCCTCCCGCGGCGCCGACCGCCACGCGCGCGAAGGCCGCGACACGACCACCGACAGCGCCCCCAGCACACCCAGCAGGTTCAGCACCAGCAGCGCCACCCGCTCGTCCCACAGCGACACGCACACCGTCACCAGCAGCGGCCCCACCGTGTACATGATCTCCTGCGCGACCGCGTCCATCGCGTACGCCGCGTGCACCTGCTCCTCACCGCGCACCACGGACGGCCACAGCGCCCGAAGACCGCCCTCCAGCGGCGGAGCGAACAGCCCCGCAAGGGCGACCGCCGCATACGCGAGCGGCAGCGGATCGGTGCCGCTGAAGGCGAACACCGCCATCGCCAGCGCCGACAGCACCGCCGCCGGCAACTGCACCCGCGGCTGCCCGTACACGTCCACCAGCCGGCCCAGCACCGGCTGACCGACGGCGTTGGCGACGCCGTACACGGCCGCCAGCGCACCCGCCAGGCTGTACGTACCGCCCTCCGCGCGGACGAACAGCACCAGGGCGATCGCCGCGGTCGCGTTCGGCAGCCGGCCCACCAGGGTGCCGGTCAGCAGCCGGAGCGCGTGCCGCGCCCGGAGTATCTCCAGATATCCCGTGGCCATGTCCTGCCCTCCGCCGGCCCGCCCGGTGCACCGCGTCGATCCGGAGCACACCGAAGTGTTACGTATAACGTCCCCTCTCATACGTACCATGTGCGCAGTTCACCCGTCCACACGGCGGAACCCGACCCGCACGGCACACGACCCCGCCCACACAGAGGAGCAGGCCCACGGTGGCACGCAGCAGCACGCGCCCGACCAGCCGGGACGTCGCCCAGGCCGCCGGCGTCTCCCAGGCGGCCGTCTCGCTCGTCCTCGGCGACAAATGGCGCGGCCGCGTCTCCGAGACCACCGCCCAGCGCGTCCGCGAAGCCGCCCACGACCTCGGCTACCGCCCCAACCTCGCCGCCCGCAACCTCCGCCTCGGCCACACCCGCACCGTGCTCCTCGTCGTCCCCGCCCTCACCACCGAGTTCTACGGCGGCGTCTACACCGGAGCCGCGCGCGTCGCAGCCGAGAACGGCTTCGGCGTCGTCCTCTACCCCTCACCCGAAGGCATCGGCCCCGCCCGCGACCCCTTCGCCTCCGCACAGGCCGCACTCGACGGCGTCATCGCCTCCTCCATGGCCGCCGACGCCCTCACCGCCATCCGCGGCGACCAGCTCCCCCTCGTCATGCTCGACAGCGACCCGCACGGCAGCCTCGGCGCCGCCACCGTCAACCTCGACATCGCCGACGGAGTACGCCAGGTCGCCACCCACCTCCTCGGCCTCGGCCACCGCCGCATCCTCCACCTCGCCGCCGACATCCCCTCCTGGACCTTCGAGATGCGCGCCAGGGAACTCGCCGCCCAGCTGGCCGCCGTACCCGGCACCCACCTCAGCACCGCCCGCGCCCCCATCTCCATCGAGGACGCCCGCGCCGCCACCGAGACGGCACTGCGCACCCCCGGCCCCCGCCCCACCGCCGTCGTCTGCGACGACGACAAACTCGCCGCCGGCGCCTACAAGGCCCTGCGCCGCCTCGGCCTGCGCATCCCCGACGACATCTCCGTCACCGGCCTCGACGACCTCGCCCTCGCCACCGCCATGGACCCCGAACTCACCACCGTCCGCCTGGACGCCGAGCTGTTCGGCGAACGCGGCATGCACGCCCTCCTGGCCGTCCTGGACGGCCGCGAACCGCACAGCGGCGACATCCCCGTCGAACTCGTCGTCCGCGGCTCCACAGCACCCCCACCGGCCCCCTGACCACCCCGGGACAGCAGGAAGCCCCGGCCGGACGACCGACCGGGGCACCCCGACACACACAGCGACGAAGGACTACTCGCCCTCCGGCTCCTCCGCACTCTCCGCCTCCGTGGCCGCGCCGTCCGCCGCCAGCAGACGCGACAGCTGACGCCCCACGATCCGCTTGAACTTGCGCTTCTGAGGCCGCGTACGATCCAGCACCGCGACCTCCAGACGCTCCGCCGGAATCTCCCGCTCAGTGCCGTTCGTATCCCGCGACAGCGCCTGCACGGCCAGCTTCAACGCCTCCGCCAGGCTCATCCCGTCCTGATGGCGCTGATCCAGGAAACCGCTGATCTGCTCGGCATTGCCACCCACCGCGACCGAACCGTGCTCGTCCACGATCGAACCGTCATGCGGCAGCCGGTAGATCTGATCCCCCTCCGGGGTCTCCCCCACCTCCGCCACGACCAGCTCCACCTCGTACGGCTTCTCCGCCGCCGAAGAGAAGATCGTGCCCAGCGTCTGCGCATACACATTCGCCAGACCACGCGCGGTCACATCATCACGGTCATAGGTGTAACCGCGCAGATCCGCATACCGGACACCACCGATACGCAGGTTCTCGTACTCGTTGTACTTACCGGCGGCCGCGAAACCGATCCGGTCGTAGATCTCGCTGAACTTGTGCAGCGCACGGGACGGGTTCTCACCGACGAACACAATGCCGTCGGCATACTGCATGACCACCAGGCTGCGACCCCGGGCGATGCCCTTCCGGGCGTACTCCGCACGGTCCGCCATGGCCTGCTGGGGTGAGACATAGAACGGCGTCGACACCGGTTATCCGTCCCTTTCTGTCATGGTCACTGGATCACCTTGAAAAGAAACCGGGCACACGCCTCAGAGCAGCGCCGCCTTCGGGCCGTCGGGCTCCTCCAGGCGCCGCTGCAACACCGAACGGGAGAGCTCGGAGGACTCGTCCTCGGTGAGCCGGCGGTAGCCGTCCTCGGTGATCACCGTGATGATCGGATAGATCCGGCGGGCGACATCGGGACCACCGGTCGCCGAGTCGTCGTCTGCCGCGTCGTAGAGCGCCTGCACCACCAGCGTGGTGGCCTGCTCCTCGGTCAGGTCGTCACGGAACAGCTTCTTCATCGCACCACGGGCGAAGATCGAGCCGGAACCGGTCGCCGCGAAGTTGTGCTCCTCGCTCCGGCCGCCCGTCACGTCGTACGAGAAGATGCGCCCCCTCTCCCGGTCCAGGTCGTACCCCGCGAAGAGCGGGACCACGGCCAGCCCCTGCATGGCCATGCCCAGGTTGGACCGGATCATCGTCGACAGCCGGTTCGCCTTGCCCTCCAGCGACAGCTGAGCACCCTCGACCTTCTCGAAGTGCTCCAGCTCCAGCTGGAAGAGCTTGACCATCTCCACGGCCAGACCGGCGGTGCCGGCGATACCGACGGCCGAGTACTCGTCCGCCGGGAACACCTTCTCGATGTCCCGCTGAGCGATCACATTGCCCATCGTGGCCCGGCGGTCACCGGCCAGCACCACGCCACCGGGGAACGTGACGGCCACGATGGTCGTCCCGTGCGGCGCCTCGATCACCCCCTGGGTGGGGGGCAGCTGACGGTTGCCGGGCAGCAGCTCGGGCTGGTGCTCGGAGAGGAAGTCCATGAAGGACGAGGACCCAGGCGTCAGGAAGGCAGCTGGTAGACGCCCGGTGCTACGAGTGTTGGCTTCCACGCGATTCCTTCCACATAGGCAGCAGCCCGCCTTATTGCATCGGGCCGATCCTTGAACTGCCCCAGCGCGGCGTTGCAGCTGAAGCACAGTACGCCACGGACCCTACCCGTCTCATGGCAGTGATCCACATGTGCGGGCGGAGCCGCAAGACATATGCAGCAGACGCCACCTTGGGAGGCGACCAGCAGGTCGCGCTCGGCTTCAGTGAGACCGTACTTGCGCTTGAAGTAGCTGACCCTGTTCCGCTCCGCCCGGCACGCACGGCAGTAGCTCGCCCAACCGTCCGAGGAGGACTTGTTGCGCTCCCATTCGCACAATGGCTTCACCACTTCGCACTGCGGGCAGCGCTTGTGCCCCTGCGGGACAGGTACCTTCTCCCGGACCTTCTTGCCCTTGGCCTCCTGACGCTGCCGGTAGTACGTGGCAGCACACTCCCGGCAATACGCCTGGAGGCCATCGGACGTGGACCTGTTGCTTGCGAACGCCGAACGCGGCAGTTGCTGCTTGCACCGCGAGCAGCGCCTCGAAGCTGACTCTTGACTCACCCCGAGAATCCCCCGACTTCACCTTTGAACCAAAGGTGAAATCACTCGCCACCCTTCTGAACGAAGGACCTCACGAAATCCTCTGCGTTCTCCTCGAGCACATCATCGATTTCGTCCAGCACCGAGTCCACGTCGTCCGACAGCTTCTCGTGCCGTTCCTTCAGGTCCTCCGAGGCCTGCGCGTCCTGCGCCTGCTCCTCGACCTCCTCGGTCGAGCGCGTGGCCTTCTGCTGACCGCCGCCGGTGTCCTTGGTTGCCATAACCCTCACCCCGCTCAGTTAGCCTGCCGATCGGTGATGATCAGACCCTACAAGCCGGGTCCGACATCGGCCCCGCAGTTTCTGCAACGTACGGGGGCCACTGCGATGATTCCCTGGCGGGCCGGGTTTCCACCCTGCCGGCCCGGGGCCCGCCGGGTACCCCCTGGCCCGCTCAGCCGCCTGACAGGACCCTGACCAGGTCTTCCGCGGTGCGGCAGCGGTCCAGCAGTTCCTTGACGTGATTTCGCGTTCCGCGTAGCGGTTCCAGGGTTGGAACGCGCTGGAGCGAGTCCCGCCCGGGAAGGTCGAAGATGACCGAGTCCCAGCTTGCCGCCGCCACGTCGTCGGCGTATTGCTCCAGGCAGCGGCCGCGGAAGTAGGCGCGGGTGTCCTCCGGGGGCTGCGTGCGGGCGCGGTCGACCTCGGTCTCGTCCAGCAGCCGCTTCATGCGGCCGCGGGCGGCGAGGCGGTTGTAGAGGCCCTTCTCGGCGCGTACGTCGGCGTACTGGAGGTCGACGAGGTGAAGCCGGGCGGCGTCCCAGTCGAGGCCGTCGCGGCGCCGGTAGCCCTCCATGAGTTCGCGCTTGGCGACCCAGTCGAGTTCGCCGGCCAGGCTCATGGGGTCGTTCTCGAGCCGGGTGAGGGTGTCCTCCCAGCGGCTGAGGACGTCCTTGGTCTGGTCGTCGGCGTCGGCGCCGTAGCGTTCCTCGACGTATTTGCGGGCCAGCTCGTAGTACTCCATCTGCAACTGGACCGCGGTGAGTGTGCGGCCGCTGCGGAGGGTGACCAGGCGCTTGAGGGACGGGTCGTGGGAGACCTGGTGCAGGGTGCGGACGGGCTGGTCGACGGCGAGGTCGACGGCGATGAAGGCGTCCTCGATCATGGACAGGACCAGGGCGGTCGTGCCCAGCTTGAGGTAGGTGGAGATCTCCGAGAGGTTGGCGTCGCCGATGATCACATGGAGGCGGCGGTACTTCTCGGCGTCCGCGTGGGGTTCGTCGCGGGTGTTGATGATGGGGCGTTTCAGGGTGGTCTCGAGGCCGACCTCGACCTCGAAGTAGTCCGCGCGCTGGCTGAGCTGGAAGCCGTGTTCATGCCCGTCCTGGCCGATGCCGACGCGGCCGGCGCCGGCGAAGACCTGGCGGGAGACGAAGAAGGGCGTGAGGTGGCGCACGATGTCCGAGAAGGGGGTCTCCCGCTTCATCAGGTAGTTCTCGTGCGTGCCGTAGCTGGCGCCCTTGTTGTCGGTGTTGTTCTTGTAGAGGTGGATCGGCTGGGCGCCGGGGAGCTGGGCGGCTCGCTCGGCGGCCTCGGCCATGATGCGTTCGCCGGCCTTGTCCCAGAGGACGGCGTCGCGGGGGTTGGTGACCTCGGGGGCGCTGTATTCGGGGTGGGCGTGGTCGACGTAGAGGCGTGCGCCGTTGGTGAGGATGACGTTGGCGAGGCCGATGTCCTCGTCGGTGAGCTGGCTGGCGTCGGCGGCCTCGCGGGCGAGGTCGAAGCCTCGCGCGTCGCGTAGCGGGTTCTCCTCCTCGAAGTCCCAGCGGGCCCGGCGGGCCCGGTGCATCGCCGCCGCGTAGGCGTTGACGATCTGGGACGAGGTGAGCATGGCATTGGCGTTCGGGTGGCCGGGGACGGAGATCCCGTACTCCGTCTCGATGCCCATTACTCGCCGTACGGTCATGCGGCCCTCCTTGCCCGGCGGCACCCTCGGTCGTGGGCGTCGCTTGCGTACCGCTGGTGCTGCGGCGCGTGTGCGGTGCCCGTCCCCGCACTGCGCGACTCGGCGGTAGGAACGAGCCTAGAACGCCTTTGCGCTGGTGGGGAGATCATTTGCGTCAATTGCCTGCTGCGGTCGTGGCCCGGTTGTGGCCTGATCGTGGCCTGGAAAGCAGTCGGCTGCGGGTACCCGGTGTGGGCACCCGCAGCCGCCCTGTGGTTACAGGTACTGTCCGGTGTTGGCCACCGTGTCGATGGAGCGTCCGGTGTCCGCGCCCTGCTTGCCGGTGATGAGGGTGCGGATGTAGACGATCCGTTCGCCCTTCTTTCCGGAGATGCGGGCCCAGTCGTCGGGGTTGGTGGTGTTGGGCAGGTCCTCGTTCTCCTTGAACTCGTCCACGCAGGCCTGGAGGAGGTGGGAGACGCGGAGGCCCTTCTGGTTCTTCTCGAGGAAGTCCTTGATCGCCATCTTCTTGGCGCGGCCGACGATGTTCTCGATCATGGCGCCGGAGTTGAAGTCCTTGAAGTAGAGGACTTCCTTGTCGCCGTTGGCGTAGGTGACCTCCAGGAAGCGGTTCTCCTCGGACTCGGCGTACATGTGCTCGACCGCGGTCTGGATCATGGCCTGGACCGTGGCGCTCTTGTCTCCGCCGTGTTCGGTGAGGTCGTCTCCGTGCAGGGGGAGGCGCTCCGTGAGGTACTTGCCGAAGATGTCCTTGGCGGCCTCGGCGTCCGGGCGCTCGATCTTGATCTTCACGTCGAGGCGGCCGGGGCGCAGGATGGCCGGGTCGATCATGTCCTCGCGGTTGGAGGCGCCGATGACGACCACGTTCTGGAGGCCCTCGACGCCGTCGATCTCGGCGAGGAGCTGGGGGACGATGGTGTTCTCGACGTCGGAGCTGACGCCGGAGCCGCGGGTGCGGAAGAGGGACTCCATCTCGTCGAAGAAGACGATGACGGGGGTGCCCTCGCTGGCCTTCTCGCGGGCACGCTGGAAGACGAGGCGGATCTGCCGCTCGGTCTCGCCGACGTACTTGTTGAGCAGCTCGGGGCCCTTGATGTTCAGGAAGAAGCTCTTGCCGGCGGCCTGGCCGGTGACTTCGGCGACCTTCTTGGCGAGCGAGTTGGCGACGGCCTTGGCGATGAGTGTCTTGCCGCAGCCGGGGGGGCCGTAGAGCAGGACGCCCTTGGGCGGGCGCAGCTCGTGCTCCTTGAACAGGTCGGGGTAGAGGTACGGCAGCTCGACCGCGTCGCGGATGGCCTCGATCTGGTTGCCGAGGCCGCCGATGGCTTCGTACCCGATGTCGGGGACCTCTTCGAGGACGAGTTCCTCGACCTCGCTCTTGGGGACGACCTCGTAGACGTATCCGGAGCGGGGTTCGAGCAGGAGGGCGTCGCCGGGGCGGATGGTGACGTCCAGCAGCGGCTCGGCGAGCCGTACCACCCGCTCCTCGTCGGTGTGCCCGAGCACGAGGGCTCGTTCGCCGTCCTCGAGGATCTCCTTGAGGGTGACGATGTCGCCGACGCGCTCGAATTCCATGGCCTCGACCACGTTGAGCGCTTCGTTGAGCATGACTTCCTGGCCGCGGCGCAGGTCGTCGAGTTCGACGCTTGGGCTGACGTTCACCCGGAGTTTGCGGCCGCCGGTGAAGATGTCGGCGGTGCCGTCCTCGTTCGCCGCGAGGAAGACTCCGAAGCCGGCCGGCGGCTGGGCGAGCCGGTCGACTTCTTCCTTGAGGGCCACGATCTGGTCGCGGGCCTCGCGGAGGGTGTTGGCCAGGCGTTCGTTCTGGGCGGACACGCCGGCCAGGTTGGTCTGCAGCTCGACGATCCGCTCTTCGAGAATCCTCGTGTGTCGCGGAGAGTCGGCGAGCTTGCGGCGCAGGACGGCGATCTCCTGCTCAAGGTAGGCAATCTGCCCGGCCGGGTCGTCGGACCCGCGTCCCGGGCGGATGCCGCGGTTCATGTCGTCGTCGTGGGCTGCCACGGTCCTCACCTCCTCCAAGGGGAGCTGGACGCTTCCAGACCCTACCTGGGTGGGTGTCGATTGAAACCCCTAGATCACAAAGACTGTCAAGGTGTGTCGTCGGTCACCCGTTGCGCTCTCCCTCGCACGGAGGGGATACCCACTCAACGTCGAGGGAAAGCAGTCTGTTCCATGCATGGCGTGGTCAAAACCCTTCCCGGTTGGCTGGAGTTGTCCGCTGGGGGGTGTCTGCGGGCAGCCCGGAGGGCGCTCGTACGATCATCACGCAGAGCGATGGTTCGAGTGGGCGCTGTCACGGTGTGTTCCGGCTCGCGGGGTGGCCGGGGTGGGTGGGGCGCCGTGTTTCGGTCGGGCGCTCGTACCCGGGTGGGGTGGCGGGGAAACCCGGCGGTGGTCGGCGGTGGCCGGTTTGCGGGCGGAGGTAGGGTCGGAGGGTGTTCAACAGCCGCTGGTGCGGACCTGGCTGGCCCTCGGGGTGTCCGGGCCGCGCGGCGTATCGACGGCAGGAGAGATGAGCGTGCAGCAGGAGGCCCCGGGGGGCGAGGCGCTGGAGGTCTGGATCGATCAGGACCTGTGTACCGGCGACGGGATCTGCGCCCAGTACGCCCCTGAGGTGTTCGAGCTGGACATCGACGGGCTGGCGTATGTGAAGGGCGCGGACGAGGAGCTGCTCCAGGCTCCGGGGGCGACGGTGCCGGTCCCGCTGCCGCTGCTGGCGGACGTGGTGGACTCGGCCCGGGAGTGTCCCGGGGAGTGCATCCATGTGCGTCGGGTTTCGGACAGCGTCGAGGTGTACGGGCCCGACGCGGAGTGAGCCGGGCCCGGGGCGGGTTCGGCCGGGGTCAGACGGAGTGGGCCGCGGCCGGGGTGGAGCGGATGAAGGCGTGGCCGTTCCACTGCCAGCTGGCCGGGGTCTTCAGGTCGGGGCAGCAATTGGGTACGTCGTCCGAGGAGTAGCCGAGCAGGGTGGCGCCGACGGTGCGCGCGTGCAGCGTGAAGTCGGTGACGGTGAGCCGGTCCTTGGGGTCGACGAGGGTGGCGACGACGCGCGGGGTGCCGCCGTCGGCGGGGCGGGTGACGACGTAGACCCCGTCGGGCGGGGTGCCCATGGCGGAGTCGCAGTGCACGACGGCCACGGTTTCGGGTCTGCCGTCGCCGTCGAGGTCTCCGCTGGCCTTCTTGGCGACGAGTGCTTTGACGGGTCCGCAGTTCAGCGGGAAGGCCACGCCGGTGGTGGCGGGTGGTGCGGCGGCCGCGGGGGCGGGCTTGGTGCCGGTGGCGGGGGTGCGTTGGGCGGCCGTGGCCGATCCGGGTTGCAGGACGGAGGAGAGGGCCACCACGCCGGCTACTGCGGTGGCGGTGGCGACCCAGTGGATGGGCCGGGTCTGGGTGTGGGCGAGCTCCGGAACGGCGGATTGCTGCACGAGGAGTGTCTCCTGTGAGGGCTGTGCCGGTGGGGTGGCCAGCATGGTGCCACACGTCACAGTGCGGGGGAACGGCGGGGTCCGGGATTTCGGCCGGCGGGTGTGCGGCCCGCGCGCATGGGGGTGCCGGTCCTGGTGTGGTGTCAACGTGCGGGCGCCGTGCCCGGGTTCCCGTGGTTCGGTGGGAACTCGGGCACGGCGCCCTTGGGTTGTGCTCTGTGTGTGCCGGTACGGCGTGTGGTGTGCCGTGCGGCGGTGTGGTGCCCGGTGGGGCCGGTCAGCGGCCGGCGCCGCCGTCGGCGTTGGGCCCGGCGTAGTCCTCGCCGTAGGCGCCCTTGGCGGGGCGGCGGCGGCGCATGGGCGGCTCGACGCCGTCGGCGAGGCGACGGGCGGTGAGCAGGAAGCCGGTGTGGCCGATCATGCGGTGGTCGGGGCGGACGGCGAGGCCCTCGATGTGCCAGTTGCGGATCATGGTCTCCCAGGCGGTCGGCTCGTTGAAGCAGCCGATCTCGCGGATGGATTCCACGGTCCGGGCGAGCTGCGTGGTGGTGGCCACGTAGCAGCACAGGATGCCGCCGGGGACGAGGGCCTTGGAGACGGCCTCCAGGCACTCCCAGGGGGCGAGCATGTCGAGGATGACGCGGTCGACGTCGGTGTCGGACAGGTTGTCCTGGAGGTCGCCGACGGTGAGCTGCCAGGCGGGGTGGGGGCCGCCGAAGTAGCGTTCCACGTTCGCCTGGGCGATCTCGGCGAAGTCCTCGCGGCGCTCGTAGGAGTGCAGCATGCCCTGGTCGCCGATGGCGCGCAGCAGGAAGCTGCTGAGCGAGCCGGAGCCGACACCGGCCTCCACGACGCGGGCGCCGGGGAAGATGTCGGCGAAGGCGAGGATCTGCCCCGCGTCCTTGGGGTAGACGACGGCTGCCCCGCGGGGCATGGAGAGGACGTAGTCGGGGAGCAGGGGGCGCAGCGCGAGGTAGGCCACGTTGCCGGTGGTGCGGACAACGCTGCCCTCGGGAGCGCCGATCAGTTCGTCGTGCGGGAAGGAGCCCTTGTGGGTGTGGAAGTTCTTCCCGGCTTCGAGCGTGAACGTGTAGTGGCGGCCCTTGGGGTCGGTCAGCTGTACCTGGTCCCCGACCTTGAAGGGCCCGCGCCTGCGGGCGGCACCGGTCGGTTCGGACATGTGACCAGACTACCGGCCTTTCCGGGGGCCGCCGACCATGTGGCGGGGGCCCGGGGGGCGGGCTCGGGGGGTGGTCAGGAGCCGGGGCGGGCCATGGCGCGTACGAAGGCGCGTTCGACGTCGGCTGCGGACAGGACGCCGTAGATCTCGCCGTTCTCCTCGACGACGAGATACTCGGTGGCGGGGGTGGCGCGCAGGGTGTCGAGGAGGTCTTCGCCGGCCAGCTCGGCGGAGACCCGCATGCCCTCGGTGAGGTCCTGGGCGAGGCCGCTGACGGCGACCCAGGGGCGGCGGTGCTCGGGTACGGCGACGATGGCGGACTCGCGGACCAGGGCGAGGGGGTGGCCGTGGGCGTCGACGACGACGAGGGCGCGGGCGCCGGCGGCGTTGGCACGGCGCAGGGCTTCGGAGAGGGGGGTGTCGGTCTCGACGGGTACGGCGCGTCGGGTGAGGGCGCGGGCGCGGAGTTCGGGGAGGTGTTCGCGCAGTCGGGCCATGCGCAGGCTGTTGCCGGCGCCGGTCCAGATGATCGCGGCGAGGATGGCGGCGAGCAGGGCGTCGGTGACGGTGTCCATGCCGTTGGTGTCGGTGCTGCTGCCGCCGAGGGCGCCGGACTGGTTGAGCAGGGGCAGGCCGATGAGGACGGAGACGGCGAGGGCGCGGCCGACCCAGGCGGCGGCGACGGTGCCGCTCATCGGCTTGCCGGTGATCTTCCAGACGACGGCGCGGAGCATGCGGCCGCCGTCGAGGGGCAGGCCGGGCAGGAGGTTGAAGACGGCCACGATGAGGTTGGAGATCATCAGGCCGGCGAGCAGTATGCCGGGGACGGAGCGGGGTTCGACGGGCTTCATGGCGAGGTAGAAGAGGCCCGCGAGGACGAGGGAGAGCAGGGGGCCGACGAAGGCGAGGACGAACTCGCGGCCGGGGGTCTCGGCTTCCTTCTCGATCTCGGAGACGCCGCCGAAGAACTGGAGCTGGATGCGGCGGACGGGGAGTTTGAAGCGGATCGCGGCGACGGTGTGGGCCAGCTCGTGGACCAGGACGGAGGCGTAGAAGGCGACCGCGAAGAACAGGGAGACGAGGTAGCGGGCGGCGCCCAGCTCGGGCAGGACACGGTCGAGCTGGCCGCCGAAGACCCAGGTGATCAGGGCGGCGACGAGGAACCAGCTCGGTGCGACATACACGGGGACGCCGAAGGGCCGTCCCATGAGGATGCCGCCGCCGGGTTCCTTGGCTCGCGGCTGTGGCGGTTCGCCCTTGGCGATGCCGGAGTGGGCGAGCGAGCGGGGGGCATCGGGGTCGGGGTGGGGGCCGGGGGTGTCCGGGTGGGTCGTGTCGCCCGGGTCGGGCGCGTCCTCGGTGGGCTGCCCGGTGGCTGCCGTGTCCTCGGGTGCGGCGCCGGAGGTGCTGTCCGGCTGCCGCGTTCCTTCCGGGTCCGGTGCGGGGTCGGGGTGGGGCGCCGGGGTCGCAGGGCCGGTGGGGTGCTCGGCCGGCTCGTCGTTGCCGGACCGCGGCTGTCCGCTTCCGCCGCTCACGTCCACGGTGTCCCCTCGTTCGAAGCGTCTTCCGTACCTGCCGGCCGGAAGGGTCTCCGGTCGATGGTATGCGGCCGTGGTGGCACGTTCCGCCCCGGCACCCCTCGTGTTCACCGTGTGATCGCGGGCCCGGCGCGGGCGGCGGCTGGGTCACTGTCAGTGGTGGGCCGTATGGTCGTGGGCATGGACAGCAGCATCGAGGACGCGGGAGCCCTCCCGGGCGGCGCGGGCGGGGCGGAGGCCGAGGCGGAGCCGGCGGCGGGCGGCGGGGAGCGGGTGGCCGTGGCGCCGACCTCCTTGTCTCCGTCCCGGGCCAGTGACTTCATGCAGTGTCCGCTGCTGTACCGGTTCCGGGTGATCGACCGGCTGCCGGAGAAGCCGAGCGCGGCGGCGACCCGCGGCACGCTGGTGCACGCGGTGCTCGAGCGGTTGTTCGACGCGCCGGCCGGGGAGCGGACCGCGCCGCGGGCCAAGTCGCTGATCCCGGGCCAGTGGGACCGGCTGCGGGAGAGCCGGCCCGAGGTGACCGAGCTGTTCGCCGACGATCCCGAGGGCGAGCGGCTGGCCGGCTGGCTCGGCGAGGCGGAGCGGCTGGTGGAGCGCTGGTTCACGCTGGAGGATCCGACCCGGCTGGAGCCCGCCGAGCGGGAGCTGTTCGTGGAGGCGGAGCTGGAGTCGGGGCTGCGGCTGCGCGGGATCATCGACCGGGTGGACGTCGCGCCGACCGGTGAGGTGCGGATCGTCGACTACAAGACGGGCAAGGCGCCCCGGCCGGAGTATGCCGAGGGCGCGCTGTTCCAGATGAAGTTCTACGCCCTGGTGGTGTGGCGGCTGAAGCGGGTCGTGCCGCGGCGGTTGCAGCTGGTGTATCTGGGCAGCGGGGACGTGCTGACGTACGACCCGGTGCTCGCCGATCTGGAGCGGGTGGAGCGCAAGCTGCTGGCGCTGTGGGAGGCGATCCGGCAGGCGACGGAGACGGGCGAGTGGCGGGCGCGGCCGACGAAGCTGTGCGGCTGGTGCGATCACCGGGCGCACTGTCCGGAGTTCGGCGGCACTCCCCCGCCCTATCCGCTGCCGGTGCGGGCGGCGGAGTAGGGCGGCCGGTTCCGGGAGCGTGGTGCAAGGCAGAATGGGGCCGGACGAGCGAAGGAGTGTCCTGTGGCCATCCGTGTCCTGCTGGTCGACGACCAGCCCCTGCTGCGTACCGGTTTCCGGATGATCCTGGAGGCCGAGCAGGACCTCGCGGTCGTGGGCGAGGCCGGTGACGGTCTTCAGGCCCTCGACCAGGTGCGGGCCTTGCAGCCGGATGTTGTGCTGATGGACATCCGTATGCCGCGGATGGATGGGGTGGAGGCGACCCGGCAGATCACCGGGCCGGGCCGGGACGGTCCGGCGAAGGTCCTGGTGCTGACCACGTTCGACCTGGACGAGTATGTGGTGGAGGCGTTGCGCGCGGGGGCCAGCGGCTTTCTGCTGAAGGACGCGCCGGCCCATGAGCTGGTGCAGGCGATCCGGGTGGTCGCGGCCGGTGAGGCGATGCTGGCGCCGAGCATCACGCGCCGGCTGCTGGACAAGTACGCCACGCATCTGCCGTCCGGTGAGGAGCCGTTGCCGGACACCCTGCACACGCTCACCGACCGTGAGGTGGAGGTGCTGAAGCTGGTGGCGCGGGGGCTGTCCAACGCGGAGATCGCCGCGGATCTGTTCGTCAGTGAGACGACGGTGAAGACGCATGTGGGGCATGTGCTCACCAAGCTGGGGCTCCGGGACCGGGTGCAGGCGGCGGTGTACGCGTACGAGAGCGGGCTGGTGCGCCCCGGCGCGCAGTAGGCCGCGGGCTGTTTCACGCCGAGGGCGCCCCTCCCGTGTGGTGAGGGGCGCCCTTGTGGTGTCGGGGGGTCAGCTCTTGCTGAGTTCCCAGAACCGGAAGACGGTCGAGGCGTCCAGGCAGTACTCGAGGCCGTAGACGCCGTCGCGGGTGACCGCGTACTGCTTGGCCTGCCAGACGGGCAGGACGGGCAGTTCGTCGGCGACGATGTCCTGGAGCCGGCCGAAGTCCTTGTCGGTGGCGCCGCGGTCGCTCTGTGCGGCGGTGTCCGGGATGAGGGTGCCGGTGATGGTGCGGTTGCTGTAGTTGTTGTCCAGCACGTTGCCCTTGCCGAAGAAGGGGGCCGTGAAGTTGTCGGCGTCGGGGTAGTCCGGCACCCAGCCCTTCACGTACACGCCGTACTTGCCGGCGGCGATGTCCTTCTCGTACTGGTCGAAGGCGACGGACTTGACGTCGGCGTCGAACAGGCCGCTGGCGTTGAGCTGGCCGGCGATGGCCGTCAACTCCTCGTCGGTGGCGGGGCCGTAGCGGGACGGCGTGGACCACAGGGTGAGCTTGACCTTGCCGGTGATGCCGGCGGCGCGCAGTGCGGCGGCGGCCTTGGCCCGGGAGGGGCGGGCGCCGTAGGTGTCGAAGAAGGCCGTGTTGTGCCCGGCGATGCCGGCCGGGATGATCGAGTACAGCGGGGTGGCGGTGCCCTGGTAGACGTTCTTGATGAGGGCGTCGCGGTCCAGCAGGTGGGCGATGGCCTTGCGGACGCCGAGTTTGCCGGCGACGGGGTCCTTCATGTTGAAGACCAGGTGCTGGACCTCGGCGCTGGTGCCCTCGACGGCGTTGACGCCCTTGCTGCCGTCCTGCTTCTCGATGCCGGCGATGTCGGAGGCGGTCAGGCCTCGGTAGGCGATGTCGATGTCGCCGGCGAGGAGGGCCTTCTTCAGGGCTGCGCGGTCGCCGTGGAAGAACTTCACGGTGACGCCGGAGTTCCTGGGCTTGGCGGTGCCCCGGTAGTTGTCGTTGACCGAGAAGACGGCTTTGTCACCGTCGAAGGAGTCCAGCTTGTAGGGGCCGGAGCCGACGGCCTGGTGGTCGGTGCGCAGGCCGTTCGCGTCGTACTGGCGGTGGTCCACGACGGAGCCGGCGCCGGAGGCGATCTTGCTGGGGAAGGTGGCGTCGGGGACCTTCAGGCGGAAGACGACCGTCGTGGCGTCGGGGGTGTCGATCCGGCCGAGCGTCGGGAACATGATCGCGGGCCCCGCGGGGTCGTTGATCTTCCGCATGCGGTCGAAGGAGAACTTCACGTCCCGCGAGGTGAGGGGGTCACCGTTGCTGAACTTCAGGCCGTTGTTCAGCCGGCACTGGTAGACCATGGCCCGGCTGTCGGTGAAGGTGCACTGCCGGGCGAGTTCGGGCTGCGGCTCGGTCGCGCCCTTGGGGAAGCTGAGCAGCGACTGGAAGACGTTGTCGAACAACAGCCAGGAGCCGGGGTCGTAGCCGGATGCCGGGTCCGTGGCGAGGATGTCGTCGGACATCCCCACCACCACGGAGGAGCCGGTCCCCCCGGAGTCGGCGGTCCCCGTGCCGCAGCCGGTCAGCAGGCCGGAGGCCAGTCCCGCCACGAGGGGCAGGACCGGCCACTGGTTGCGCATATTCACTTGAGTGTGCCTTGTCGTCGGTCGGTCACCCCGGGACCGCGTTCCCGGCCCCGGGCCCCGGGGCAGCCGTCCCTGGCCCCCGGGCGACGGGGGCCGCTGTACGGGTCCGGTCGCGACCCCGCGGTACGGCCCCCGGGAGAGCCGTCAGCCGCTCACACCGCGGCCGAGCTCCCACAGCTGGAGCGTCGAGGTGGAGTTGAGGGCGTAGGAGGTGCCCGTGATGTCGTCCCGTGCGGCGACGTACTGCTTGCCCTGCCACAGCGGCAGGATCGGGACGTCCTCGGCGACGATGTCCTGGATGGCGGTCAGGCTCTTGGCGGCGCTGAGCCGGTCGGACTCGCGGCGGGACTCCGGGATCAGCGTGCGCTGGATGGTGGGGTTGGAGTACGGCGAGTTGAGGGTGTTGCCCTTGTCGAGGAAGGGCGCCAGGAAGTTGTCGGCGTCCGGGAAGTCGGGGAACCAGCCCATGCCGTAGACGTCGAACTGGCCCTTCTGCTCGGCGGGGCGGAAGGCGGACCAGGCGTGGCCCTGGAGGGAGACGTCGAACAGGCCGCTGTCGTTGAGCTGCTTCTGCAGGATCTCGAACTCCTGCTTGGTGGCCGAGCCGTAGTGGTCGGTGGTGTAGTGCAGCGTCAGCTTCACCGGGGTGGTGATGCCGCCCTTGACGAGCAGGTCCTTGGCCTTGGCGACGCTGGGGTTGCCGTACTTGTTGAAGAACGAGTTGGAGTGGCCGGTGACGGTGGCCGGCACCAGCGAGTACAGCGGCTCGGCCTGGGTGCCGTAGACCTTGGAGACCAGTTCGCCGCGGTTGATGACCTGGGCCATGGCCTGGCGGACGGCCTTGGACTTCACGCTCGGGGCGTCGGTGTTGAAGGCCAGGTAGCGGATTTCCAGACCCGGCATGTCGACGAGGTCGACCTTGCTGTCGGTGCCGGCGTCCAGCTTCTGGATCTGGGCGGGCGACATGGTGCGGGTCATCACGTCGATGTCGCCCTTGTCGATGGCGGCGCCCATGGCCTCGGCGCTGTCGAAGGAGCGCAGGACGACCTTGTCGTTGTTCACCTTCACCGCGCCCTTGTAGCTGGGGTTCTTGGTGAAGGTGGCGCTGACGATCGTGTCGCCCTTGACGTCGGCCTGGAAGGTGTAGGGGCCGGAGCCGTCGAGCTGGAAGCCGTCGCGCAGCTTGTTCTTCTCGTAGTCCTTCGGGTCGATGATGCCCGCGACCGGAGTGGACAGCTTGTACGGGAAGGTGGCGTCGGCCGTCTTGAGGTGGAAGATGACCTCGCGGTCGCCCTGCGTCTCGACGGTGTCGATGGTGTTCAGCAGGGAGGCGACACCGCTGCTGGAGTTCAGCCGCAGCACGCGGTCGATGGAGTACTTGACGTCCTGGGCGGTCACCGCGTCGCCGTTGGCGAACTTCAGGCCGTCGCGCAGCTTGCAGGCGTAGCGCTCGCTGCCGCTGTCGGTGAAGCCGCAGCTCTCGGCGGCGTCCGGGACCGGGTCGCCCTCGCCTCGGGGCTGGGTCATCAGGGTCTGGACCGTCTGGCGCAGGATGTTCCAGGCACCGACGTCGTAGGAGTAGGCCGGGTCGAGGGGCGCCGGGGCGTCGGTCGTGGCCGTGAACCGGTCCGTGGTGCCGACGACGATGGCGTCGCCGCTCTTGCTCCCGCTGTCGGTTCCGCCGCACGCGGCGAGAACCGGGGTGAGCAGGCCGGCTACTGCCGGCAGCACCAGAGTCTTGCGGTTCATGCGGGACTTTCTCCAGGACTGTTCGGTTCCGTGGATCCGGCGGGCGGGGTGGTGCGGCGGGATCACGGGGGGTTGCGGCGATGTTCTCGCGACGAGATTAGTCCGCGCCCGCAGGAGGGTTCACAGCGTGCCGAGTTGACCTGTCATCACGCAGGGGAACCGGATGTGGACGCACAGAAAACCCGACAGCGGCAGGATTAGTGCAGCGTCCCATCAATCAGGACACAAGGAACCGGTGATTCCGCAAGATCCGGGCCGGTCGGCACACTCGGGCAACGTTGTCGAGAGTCGTCGGCGTGAGGAACATCACGCCTGCAACTGTCCGGTGAGTCAGTGGGCCGCCTGGGGCATCAGGCCGCGCAGGAACGTCAGACTGACCTCTTCGAGCGAGCCGACCACGGTACGGCGTTCGGCCGGGGCGATGGGGGCGAGGGAGGGTACGGCGACCACATGGCAGCCTGCGGCCTCGGCGGCGGCGACGCCGGTCGCGGTGTCCTCCACCACGGCGCAGCGCACCGGGTCGGCGCCGAGTTGCGCGGCGGCGAGCAGGTACGGGTCCGGGAAGGGCTTGGTGCGGGAGACCTCGTCACCGGCGACGGACAGGGCGAAGTGGTGCGGGCCCAGCACGGCCAGCACGCGGTCGATGATCCGCCGGTGGGAGGCGGACACCAGGGCGGTGGGCATGCTGTGCTCGTGGAGTTCGGCGAGCAGCCGGGCGGCGCCGGGCATCAGCGGCAGACCGCGGTCGATGCGGTCCTCGAAGCCGTCGTTGAGCAGCACCGTGAGTTCGGCGAGGGTGATGTCGGCGCCGGTGGCCTCGATGAGGAAGCCGGCGCTGCGGGTCATCGGCCCGCCGACCACGATGTGCCGCCAGGAATCGTCCAGGGTGTGGCCGAGGGCGGCGAAGACCTCGACCTCCACGTCCCACCAGAAGCCCTCGGTGTCCACCAGGGTGCCGTCCATGTCGAGGAGCACGGCTTGCAGGGCCGAGCCTTCGCCCGTACTGGTTCCGAGCGCGGGGACCGTGGTGGTCATCCGGGCGCACCTCCTGCGTAGGGACGATCAGGCCGGTTCCCGTGCGGGAACCGGCCTGCGGTGGATCGACCAGTGTACGTCTGTTGCTGGTGAAACGCCTTGTTTTATGGTCGGGGGCTTCGGTGTACCCCCGGCGAAGGCGTGGAAAACATCAGCGGGCGTTGAAGTACTTGGCCTCCGGGTGGTGGATCACGATGGCGTCCGTGGACTGTTCGGGGTGGAGCTGGAACTCCTCGCTGAGGTGGACGCCGATCCGCTCCGGCTGGAGCAGGTCGGCGATCTTGGCGCGGTCCTCCAGGTCGGGGCAGGCGCCGTAGCCGAGGGAGAAGCGGGCGCCCCGGTACTTCAGGGCGAACATGTCCTCGATGTCGGCCGGGTCCTCGCCGGCGAAGCCGAGTTCGGAGCGGACGCGGGCGTGCCAGTACTCGGCGAGGGCCTCGGCCAACTGCACGGAGAGGCCGTGCAGTTCGAGGTAGTCGCGGTAGGCGTTCGCGGCGAAGAGCTTGGCGGTCTCCTCGCCGATGCGCGAGCCGACGGTGACGACCTGGAGGCCGACGACGTCGGTCTCGCCGGACTCCTCCGGGCGGAAGAAGTCGGCCAGGCAGAGGCGGCGGCCACGGCGCTGGCGCGGGAAGGTGAACCGGGTGCGCTCGTTGCCCTGCTCGTCCAGGATGATCAGGTCGTCGTCCTTGGAGACGCACGGGAAGTAGCCGTAGACGACGGCCGCCTCCAGCAGGTTCTCGCTCTGCAACCGGTCCAGCAGTCCGCGCAGCCGGGGGCGGCCCTCGGTCTCGACCAGTTCCTCGTACGTCGCTCCCTCGCCGGTGCGGGCCTGCTTCAGCCCCCACTGGCCCTTGAACAGGGCGCCCTCGTCCAGCCAGCTCGCGTACTCCCGGAGCTGGATGCCCTTGATCACCCGGGTGCCCCAGAAGGGCGGCTCGGGGATCGGGTTGTCGGTGGCCACGTCGGAGCGGACGTGCCCCTCCTCCGGCCGCTCCTCGACGACCTGTACGGCGGCCGCCGGGCGGACCCGGCGCTGCTTGAGTTCGGGGAGCTTCGCGCCGGGCACGCCCCGCTTGACGCCGATGAGGGCGTCCATCAGGCGCAGGCCCTCGAAGGCGTCCCGGGCGTAGCGGACCTCGCCCTGGTAGATCTCGTGCAGGTCCTGCTCGACGTAGGCGCGGGTGAGGGCGGCGCCGCCCAGGATGACCGGGAAGCGTGCGGCCAGGCCCCGCTGGTTCAGCTCCTCCAGGTTCTCCTTCATGATCACCGTGGACTTCACCAGCAGCCCGGACATGCCGATCACGTCGGCCTGGTGGTCCTCGGCCGCTTCCAGGATCGCCGAGACCGGCTGCTTGATGCCCAGGTTGACCACGTTGTAGCCGTTGTTGGACAGGATGATGTCGACCAGGTTCTTGCCGATGTCGTGGACGTCCCCGCGCACGGTGGCCAGCACGATGGTGCCCTTGCCCGCCGCGTCCGACTTCTCCATGTGCGGTTCGAGGTAGGCGACGGCGGCCTTCATGACCTCGGCGGACTGCAACACGAACGGCAGCTGCATCTGGCCGGAGCCGAACAGCTCGCCGACCACCTTCATGCCGTCGAGCAGCGTCTCGTTGACGATGTCGAGGGCGGGCCGCTCCTGGAGGGCCTCGTCGAGGTCGGCCTCCAGGCCGTTGCGCTCGCCGTCGATGATGCGGCGCTTGAGCCGCTCCTCCAGCGGGAGGGCGGCCAGCTCCTCGGCCTTGCTCGCCTTCAGCGACTTCGCGGTGGCGCCCTCGAAGAGCTGCATCAGCTTCTGGAGGGGGTCGTAGCCCTCGGCGCGGCGGTCGTGGATCAGGTCCAGCGCCGTGCGCACCTCCTCCTCGGAGAAGCGGGCGATCGGCAGGATCTTGGACGCGTGCACGATCGCCGAGTCCAGGCCCGCCTTGACGCACTCGTCGAGGAAGACGGAGTTGAGCAGGATGCGGGCGGCCGGGTTCAGGCCGAAGGAGATGTTCGACAGGCCCAGCGTGGTCTGCACGTCCGGGTGGCGGCGCTTCAGCTCCCGGATCGCCTCGATGGTGGCGACGCCGTCCTTGCGGGACTCCTCCTGACCGGTGCAGATGGTGAAGGTCAGGGTGTCGATGAGGATGTCCGACTCGTGGATGCCCCAGTTGGTGGTGAGGTCCTCGATCAGCCGCTCGGCGATCTCGACCTTCTTCTCCGGGGTGCGGGCCTGGCCCTCCTCGTCGATGGTCAGCGCGATGAGCGCGGCGCCGTGCTCCTGGGCGAGCCGGGTGACCTTGGCGAAGCGGGAGTCCGGGCCGTCGCCGTCCTCGTAGTTGACGGAGTTGATGACCGCGCGGCCGCCGAGCTTCTCCAGCCCGGCGCGGATCACGTCGACCTCGGTGGAGTCCAGGACGATCGGCAGGGTGGAGGCGGTGGCGAAGCGGCCGGCCAGTTCCTCCATGTCGGCGACGCCGTCCCGGCCGACGTAGTCCACGCACAGGTCGAGCATGTGGGCGCCCTCGCGGATCTGCTCGCGGGCGATCTCCACACAGTCGTCCCAGCGGCCTTCCAGCATGGCCTCGCGGAACTTCTTGGAGCCGTTGGCGTTGGTGCGCTCGCCGATGGCCAGGTAGGAGGTGTCCTGGCGGAACGGCACCGCCTGGTACAGGGACGCGGCGCCGGGCTCGGGCTGCGGGTGGCGCTCGGTGGGCGTGAGGTCACGGACGCGCTCGACGACCTGGCGCAGGTGCTCGGGGGTGGTGCCGCAGCAGCCGCCGATGAGCGAGAGGCCGTAGTCGCGGACGAAGGTCTCCTGCGCGTCCGCCAGGCCCTCGGGTCCCAGCGGGAAGTGCGCGCCCTGCTTGGTCAGCACCGGCAGACCCGCGTTCGGCATGCACAGCAGCGGGATCCGGGAGTGCCGGGTGAGATAGCGCAGGTGCTCGCTCATCTCCGCCGGGCCGGTGGAGCAGTTCAGGCCGATCATGTCGATGCCCAGCGGCTCCAGCGCGGTGAGCGCGGCACCGATCTCCGAGCCCAGCAGCATCGTGCCGGTGGTCTCGAAGGCCATGGACACCAGCAGCGGCACCTGCACGCCCAGCCGCTCCATGGCCCGCCGGGCGCCCAGCACCGAGGCCTTGGTCTGCAACAGGTCCTGGGTGGTCTCCACGATCAGCGCGTCCGCGCCGCCGGCCAGCAGGCCCTCGGCGTTGGCCTGGAAGCCGTCGCGGATGGTGGTGTAGCCGATGTGGCCGAGGGTGGGCAGCTTGGTGCCCGGGCCGACGGAGCCCAGCACCCAGCGCTGGCGGCCGTCGCGCGAGGTGAACGCGTCGGCGGTCTCGCGGGCGATGCGGGCACCGGCCTCGGACAGCTCGTGCACGCGGTCGGCGATGTCGTACTCCGCCATGGCCGCGTGGTTGGCGCCGAAGGTGTTCGTCTCCACGCAGTCCACGCCCACGGAGAAGTACGCCTCGTGGACCGAGCGGACGATGTCCGGGCGGGTGATGTTGAGGATCTCGTTGCAGCCCTCGAGCTGCTGGAAGTCCTCCAGCGTGGGCTCCTGGGCCTGGAGCATCGTGCCCATGGCTCCGTCGGCGACCACCACACGGGTGGCGAGCGCCTCTCGGAGCGCGGACACGCGGGTCCGGCTGTCGGCGGAAGGGGACGTCGGCAACGAGGCCATGTAGGGGCTCCCTGGGGTGCGACGGCTGTCGGCTATGCGGTTTCCCCGGCAGGGCGGGATGGCCGCACGGCGTCAGCGTAGCCGGGAGTGGGCTTGGATGGGCATAGGCGTCCAGAAGACGGACGCGGTGGCCCGGACGTCACGTCCAGGCCACCTGTCATGTAACAAGTGCCGTCCGACCATTAGCGGGAGGTCGGCATGGACCGGTAGTGTTCGACATTGCCGAACGGTGTTGCGAAGACATCGGTCGCAGTCGAAGGGGACGGAGGCAGGACGGCGATGGCACGGAACATCCAGTCGCTCGAACGGGCGGCCGCGATGCTGCGGCTGCTCGCGGGCGGCGAGCGACGGCTCGGCCTGTCGGACATCGCCTCGTCGCTGGGCCTCGCCAAGGGCACCGCCCACGGCATTCTGCGCACCCTCCAGCAGGAGGGCTTCGTGGAGCAGGACGACGCCTCCGGGCGCTACCAGCTGGGCGCGGAACTGCTGCGCCTCGGCACCACCTATCTGGATGTGCACGAGCTGCGGGCGCGCGCCCTGGTGTGGGCCGACGACCTGGCCCGCTCCAGCGGCGAGAGCGTCTATCTGGGCGTGCTGCACCAGCAGGGCGTACTGATCGTGCACCACGTCTTCCGGCCGGACGACAGCCGGCAGGTGCTGGAGATCGGGGCCATGCAGCCGCTGCACTCCACGGCGCTGGGCAAGGTGCTGTCGGCGTACGACCCGGTGGCGCACAGCGAGGCGCTGGACACCGAGCGGAAGGCCTTCACGGACCGCACGGTGTGCGATCCCGGGGAGTTCGAGCACCTCCTCGACATGACACGCGCGCGTGGGTACGCGGCCGACGTGGAGGAGACCTGGGAGGGGGTGGCGTCCGTCGCCGCGCCCATCCACAACCGGCGGCGGATGCCCGTGGGCGCGGTGGGGATCACCGGTGCCGTGGAGCGGCTGTGCCGCGACGGCGAGGTGCGTCCGGAGCTGATCGCGGCGGTGCGGGACTGCGCCCGCGCGGTCTCCAGGGACCTGGGCGCCGGACGTTTCTGAGCGCCTACGGGCGCTGACCTGGGGATTCACCGGGACGCCGGGCGGCGTTCCGGTTCTCGCCCTACCCTGAAGTGGACATATCGGGCGACGGCGTACGTCAGTGAGCGAAGAGCGATAGGCGACAGCGATCAATAACGATCCTGTTTTCGATAACAGAACCCTTGACGCATGCGTAAGGCCGAAGCAAGACTCCCGTCCATCGGTCGGCATTGTCGAACACCTACCGGCAATACGCGCTAGAGTGTGACAACGCCAAGGGCCGGCATCGCTCTCACCCCCGAGGGCGCCAGAACCCCCGGAGGGACCCGGGGTTCGGCTTCCCTGGACGAAGGACAAAGGAGTCGCGGGTGTCCAGCTCCGACATCTTCATCGGCGAGACCATCGGTACCGCCATACTCATCCTGCTCGGCGGCGGCGTCTGTGCCGCTGTCACGCTGAAGGCCTCCAAGGCCCGTAACGCCGGTTGGCTCGCCATCGCCTTCGGGTGGGGCTTCGCCGTCATGACGGCCGTGTACATCTCCGGACCGCTGTCCGGCGCCCACCTCAACCCGGCCGTCACGGTGGCGCTCGCCATCAAGAACAGCGACTGGAGCCACGTCCCGGTCTACTTCGCCGGCCAGCTGCTCGGCGCGATGATCGGCGCGGCCCTGGTGTGGCTCGCCTACTACGGCCAGTTCCACGCCCACCTGACCGACAAGGAGATCGTCGGCGGTCCGGGCGCGCAGGACACCACGGCCAAGGCCGTGGAGGCCCAGGAGTCGGGTGCCGGCCCGGTCCTCGGCGTCTTCTCCACCGGTCCGGAGATCCGGAACGCGGTGCAGAACCTCACCACGGAGATCATCGGCACGATCGTGCTGGTCCTGGCGGTGCTCACGCAGGGCCTGAACGCCAAGGGCGACGGCCTGGGGGTGCTGGGCGGCCTGATCACCTCGTTCGTCGTGGTCTCGATCGGTCTGTCGCTCGGCGGTCCCACGGGCTACGCCATCAACCCGGCCCGTGACCTGGGTCCGCGCATCGTGCACGCCCTGCTCCCGCTGCCCAACAAGGGCGGCTCCGACTGGAGCTACGCCTGGATCCCGGTGGTCGGCCCGCTGATCGGCGCGGCGATCGCCGCAGGGATCTACAACGTCGCCTTCGCTTAGGAAGCGCACGTCCGCTCGAGAAGCTCGGTCCGGGCAGCGCCCCCGCCGCCCGGCACGAGCCGCGAAGCACGCGCCGTACGCACAGCCCCACACCCACGGATCTTCCAGGAGCACACAGTGACCGACGCTCACACCGCAGGCCCGTTCATCGCCGCGATCGACCAGGGCACCACCTCCAGCCGCTGCATCGTCTTCGACCGGGACGGCCGTATCGTCGCCGTCGACCAGAAGGAGCACGAGCAGATCTTCCCGAAGCCGGGCTGGGTCGAGCACGACGCCAACGAGATCTGGACCAACGTCCAGGAGGTCGTCGCCGGAGCGGTCGCCAAGGCCGGCATCACCCGTGACGACATCAAGGCCATCGGCATCACCAACCAGCGCGAGACCACCGTGCTGTGGGACAAGAACACCGGTGAGCCCGTCTACAACGCCCTTGTCTGGCAGGACACCCGCACCGACGCCCTCTGCCGGGAGCTGGGCCGCAACGTCGGCCAGGACCGCTTCCGCCGGGAGACGGGCCTGCCGCTGGCCTCGTACTTCTCCGGCCCCAAGGCCCGCTGGCTGCTCGACAACGTCGAGGGCCTGCGCGAGCGCGCCGAGGCCGGCGACATCCTCTTCGGCACCATGGACACCTGGGTCATCTGGAACCTGACCGGTGGTGTCAACGGCGGCAAGCACGTCACCGACGTCACCAACGCCTCCCGCACCCTCCTGATGAACCTGCACACGATGCAGTGGGACGAGAAGATCGCCGAGTCCATCGGCGTGCCGCTCCGGATCCTGCCCGAGATCCGCTCCTCCGCCGAGGTCTACGGCGAGATCAGCGGCGGCAGCCTCGGCGAGCTGCTCGGCGGCATCCCGGTGGCCTCCGCGCTCGGTGACCAGCAGGCGGCCCTGTTCGGCCAGTGCTGTTTCTCCGAGGGCGAGACCAAGTCCACCTACGGCACCGGCACCTTCATGGTGATGAACACCGGTGACAAGATCATCAACTCCTACGCCGGTCTGCTGACCACGGTCGGCTACAAGATCGGCGACCAGCCGACGGTGTACGCCCTGGAGGGCTCGATCGCCGTCACCGGCTCGCTGGTGCAGTGGATGCGCGACCAGATGGGCCTGATCTCCACCGCCGCCGAGATCGAGACCCTCGCGCTCTCGGTCGAGGACAACGGCGGTGCCTACTTCGTGCCGGCCTTCTCCGGCCTGTTCGCCCCGCACTGGCGCTCCGACGCCCGCGGTGTGATCGCCGGTCTGACCCGGTACGTCACCAAGGCGCACCTCGCGCGCGCCGTCCTTGAGGCCACCGCCTGGCAGACCCGGGAGATCGCCGACGCGATGGTGAAGGACTCCGGCGACGAGCTGGTGACCCTCAAGGTCGACGGTGGCATGACCGCCAACAACCTGCTGATGCAGACGCTCTCCGACGTCCTGGACGCGCCCGTGGTGCGCCCGATGGTCGCGGAGACCACCTGCCTCGGCGCCGCCTACGCCGCCGGCCTGGCCGTCGGCTTCTGGTCCAGCACCGACGAGCTGCGCGCCAACTGGCGCCGGGCCGCCGAGTGGACCCCCCGCATGGACGCGGAGACCCGCGACCGTGAGTACAAGAACTGGCTCAAGGCCGTCGAGCGGACCATGGGCTGGATCGAGGACGAGAGCTGAGCGGTTCCCCCTGCTCAGTCAGCTCTGACGAGGAGTAAGTACCCGACATGACCAGTCAGTCCACCCTGACCCTGCCTGCCCTGGGGACGCACCCGGCCTCCGGCTCCAACCCGAGCCGCGCCGAGACCAGGGAGCAGCTCTCCAAGGCGTCGTACGACCTTCTTGTGATCGGCGGCGGCATCCTGGGCATCTCCACCGCCTGGCACGCCGCGCAGTCCGGGCTCAGGGTGGCGCTGGTCGACGCCGGCGACTTCGCCGGTGCCACCTCCTCCGCCTCCTCCAAGCTGCTCCACGGCGGACTGCGCTACTTGCAGACCGGCGCGGTGAAGCTGGTGGCGGAGAACCACTTCGAGCGCCGTGCGGTCTCCCGCCAGGTGGCCCCCCACCTGGCGAACCCGCTCACCTTCTACCTCCCGGTGTACAAGGGCGGCCCGCACGGCGCGGCGAAGCTCGGCGCGGGCGTCTTCGCCTACTCCGCGCTCTCCGCGTTCGGTGACGGCGTGGGCCACCTGCTCTCCCCCGCCAAGGCGGCGCAGGACGTGCCGGAGCTGCGCACCGAGAACCTGAAGGCCGTGGCCGTGTACGGCGACGACCAGATGAACGACGCGCGGATGGCGCTGATGACGGTCCGTGCGGCCGTCGACGCGGGCGCGGTCGTCCTCAACCACGCCGCGGTCACCGGTCTGCGCTTCACCAAGGGCCGGGTGACGGGCGCGGACCTGAAGGACCGCCTGTCCGGCGAGGAGTTCGGCGTCAACGCCCGTCTGGTGCTGAACGCGACCGGACCGTGGGTCGACCACCTGCGGAAGATGGAGGACCCGAACGCGGCGCCGTCCATCCGCCTGTCCAAGGGCGCGCACCTGGTGCTGAAGCGGACCTCGCCGTGGAAGGCCGCGCTCGCCACCCCGATCGACAAGTACCGGATCACCTTCGCCCTCCCCTGGGAGGACATGCTGCTGCTCGGCACGACCGACGAGGAGTACGAGGGCGACCCGGCGGATGTCGCGGTCAACGAGAAGGACATAGCCCAGATCCTGGACGAGGCCGCGTTCTCCGTGCGCGACCAGCAGCTCCAGCGCGATCTGATCACCTACGCGTTCGCCGGTCTGCGGGTGCTGCCGGGCGGCCCCGGCGACACCGCCAAGGCCAAGCGGGAGACCGTGGTGACCGAGGGCAAGGGCGGCATGCTGTCCGTCGCGGGCGGCAAGTGGACCACCTTCCGCCACATCGGCCGTACGATCATGCAGAAGCTGGAGGCGCTGCCGGGCCACCCGCTCGGCGACGACTTCGAGCCGATCTCCTCGCTGCCGAAGAAGCTGCCGCTGCCCGGCGTCGCCAACCCGCGCGCGGTCGCGCACCGGCTGCTGGTGGACCACCCGGCGCCGGGCCCGCGGATGGCGGCGGACACCGCGAAGCACCTGGCGACCCACTACGGCTCGCTGGCCTTCGACATCGCCCGGCTGGCGAACGACAACCCGGAGCTGGCCGAGCGCGTCCACCCCGACGCCCCGGAGATCTGGGCGCAGGTCGTCTGGGCCCGTGACCACGAGTGGGCCGAGACGGCGGACGACGTGCTGCGCCGCCGTACCACGCTGACCATCCGGGGCCTTGCCACGGACGAGGTCCGCGGCAAGGTGCAGGACCTGCTCGACAAGAAGTAACCGGGCGCGGCCCAGGGGCTGTTCCACATCGGCGGTGACCGGTGGGGCAGCCCCTTCGGCCTGCCCGGACCCCCGGTGCGGAAGGGGTGTCCGAAGGCGGCGATCGGGGCAGTGATCCGTTCACTCCCCCGTGCAAGGGGGCTGCGGGCGCCCCCGCTGGACGCCGTAAGGTTGGTGAGTCAAGCGAGGGCACGTCGGAAGGAGGCACTGGGTGATCGAGCTGGAGGGGGTTCCCGAGCTGATCGACCCAGTCATGGTGGCCGCGTTCGAGGGCTGGAACGATGCCGGCGACGCCGCCTCCACGGCGGTCGCGCATCTGGAACGCGAGTTCAAGGGCGAGGTGTTCGCGGCGCTGGACGCCGAGGACTACTACGACTTCCAGGTGAACCGCCCCACGGTGTTCATGGACGGTGGGGTGCGCAAGATCACGTGGCCGACGACGCGGCTGTCGGTGGTCCGGGTCGGCGGTGCGAAGCCGCGCGACCTGGTGCTGGTGCGCGGTATCGAGCCGTCGATGCGCTGGCGTTCGTTCTGCAACGAGCTGCTGGGCTTCGCGCACGAGCTGGGTGTGGAGCTGGTGGTCATCCTGGGCGCGCTGCTCGGCGACACCCCGCACACGCGTCCGGTGCCGGTCAGCGGGGTCACGTCCGACCCTGACCTGGCTCGTCGGATGGACCTGGAGGAGACCAAGTACGAGGGGCCGACGGGCATCGTCGGCGTCCTTCAGGAGGCGTGCACGCACGCGGGTGTCCCGGCGGTGTCGCTGTGGGCGGCCGTGCCGCACTACGTCTCGCAGCCACCCAACCCGAAGGCCACGCTGGCGCTGCTCAACCGGCTGGAGGACCTGCTGGACCTGCGTGTCCCGCAGGGGGAGCTGCCGGAGGACGCGCGGGCCTGGCAGGTCGGTGTGGACCAGCTGGCCGCCGAGGACAGCGAGGTCGCCGAGTACGTCCAGACGCTGGAGGAGGCCCGGGACACCGCGGAGCTGCCGGAGGCGTCGGGTGAGGCGATCGCCCGCGAGTTCGAGCGGTATCTGCGGCGGCGGGACGTGAATCCGCCGCCGGGCGGCAAGCAGCGGCCTCCGGCGGGGGGCGGCGGGTCCAGGGAGGACGACGAGGACGGTCCGGAGGACTGAGGTACGGCGAAGGGGCGGTTCCCTTGTGGGGAGCCGCCCCTTCTTTCTGTTGCCGGTGCCTTTCTGTTGCCGGTGCGCCGGGGTGCCTTACAGGGCCACTCCGAGCAGGGCGTCCACCGCACGCGTGACCACGCCCGGTGCGCCGGTGTCCGTGCCGCCCTCCGATTCCTGGCGGGCGGCCCAGCGGTCCACCGCGGCGAGGGCGGTGGGGGCGTCCAGGTCGTTCGAAAGGGCCTCGCGGATCTCCTCGACCAGCGCGTCGGCGGACGGGCCGTCGGGGCGGGAGACGGCCGAGCGCCAGCGGCCGAGGCGGCCCAGCGCGTCCTGGAGCACCTGGTCGGTCCACTCCCAGTCGGCGCGGTAGTGGTGGGAGAGAAGGGCGAGGCGGATGGCGGCGGGGTCGACACCGTCCCGGCGGAGCTGGGAGACGAAGACCAGGTTGCCCTTGGACTTGGACATCTTCTCGCCGTGCAGGGCGACCATGCCGGCGTGGACGTACGCCTTGGCCATGGGGAACTCGCCGGTGAGCACCTGGGCGTGGGAGGCGCCCATCTCGTGGTGCGGGAAGGCGAGGTCGGAGCCTCCGCCCTGGATGTCGAAGCCCATGCCGAGGTGGTCGAGGGCGATGGCCACGCACTCGATGTGCCAGCCGGGGCGGCCCGGGCCGAGGGTGCGGCCGTCCCAGCTGGGCTCGCCCTCGCGGGCCGCCATCCACAGCATCGGGTCCAGCGGGTTCTTCTTGCCCGGGCGGTCCGGGTCGCCGCCGCGCTCGGCGGACAGCAGCCGCATGGCGGCCGCGTCGAGGTTCGAGACCTGGCCGAAGTGGGGGTCGGACTCGACCGAGAAGTAGATGTCGCCGTCCAGTTCGTAGGCCGCGCCGAGGTCGCGCAGCCGCTCCACGAGCGGGACGATGCCGGGTATCGCCTCGACGGCGCCTATGTACTGCTGGGGCGGGAGCATCCGCAGGGCGGTCATGTCCTCGCGGAAGAGGGCCGTCTCCTTCTCGGCGAGGGCGACCCAGTCGATGCCGTCCCGTTCGGCCCGCTCCAGCAGCGGGTCGTCGACGTCGGTGACGTTCTGGACGTAGTGGACCTGCCGCTTGGTGTCGAGCCACACGCGCTGAACGAGGTCGAACGCGTTGTAGGTCGCCGCGTGTCCCAGGTGGGTGGCGTCGTACGGGGTGATGCCGCAGACGTAGAGACGGGCGACGGGACCGGGGTCGAGGGTGACCAGACCGCCGGTCGCGGTGTCGTGGATCCTCAGGTCGCGGCCCTGACCAGGCAGGGCGGGGACCTCGGAAGCGGGCCAGGCATGCATGTACATGAGCCTAACCGGCCATGAGCGACAAGGACGAACGAGATCACGCCCGATGGCCGGAGTTGCGTTCTTGTACTTGGCGGCGGGATGTGCTTACACCGGTGGCCAGGGGATGGCGGGCCACTCCCCGCTGGGTTCGGGGTGCAGACCCGAGGTGAGCAGCTGCTCGACACGCGCGCGTGTGGCGTCGATCTCGGCGGCCGTGATCAGCGCGGCCAGCCGCTCGCCCAGCGGCCCGGCGAGACCGTCCCGCAGGCCGCGGAGCACGCCGACGGCCTCCGCCGTGAGCTGCTCGCCGGCCCAGCCCCACAGCAGCGTGCGCAGCTTGTTCTCGACGTTGAAGGTGACGCCGTGGTCGATGCCGTAGAGCCGGCCGTCGGCGGTGGGCAGCAGATGGCCGCCCTTGCGGTCGGCGTTGTTGATCACCGCGTCGAGCACGGCGAGCCGGCGCAGCCGCTCGTCGTCGGCGTGCACCAGCAGCGCGGTGCGGCCCTCGCCGACGTCGGCGAGGCCGATCGCCTTCCAGCCGGGCTCCGGTTCCTCGCCGTCGACCAGGGCGAGCAGCTCCGCGTCGGCGTGCACGTCGATCCACAGCTGGCACATGCCCTCGCCGTACGGGCCCTCGCGCAGCACGGTCGGCGGGACGAGCCCCCAGCCGGTGGCCTCGGAGACCTCGTAGGCGGCGACCTCGCGGCCCGCGAGGGTGCCGTCGGGGAAGTCCCACAGCGGGCGTTCCCCGGCCACCGGCTTGTAGACGCAGGAGGCCTCCCGGCCGTCGTGCGTCACCGTGCAGAACAGCGCCGCGTTGGACGCCTCGCGGATCCGGCCGCGCACGGTCAGCTCACCGTGCGTGAGCAGCTCGACGGCGGCCGCGTGGGCCGCCGTGCCGAGGGGTGTCATGCTCCGCGGCGGTATCCGTTCTGGCGCGGACATACGTGTCCTTCCGGGTCGAGCGGGAGGCTGCACAGCGGGCACGGCGGCCGCCCGGCGTTGACGACGTCGAGGGCGCGCTTGGCGAAGGCCCTGGCCTGCGCGCCGGTCAGCCGGACCCGCAGCATCGGGGGTCCGTTCTCCTCGTCCTGGAGGAGTCGCTCCTCGGCCTCGGCGAGGTCCTCCTCGGTGTCGGCGTCCAGCTCCACCAGGGCCTGCGCCTCGACGATCATGCGCTGTTCCTCGCCGTCCCAGGCCAGGGCCATGGTGCCGACGCGGAACTCCTCCTCGATGGGGGTGTCCAGCGGGGCGGTGTCGGTGATCTCGGCAGGGGCCACGGCGGGCACGGCGGCGTTGCCGCCGGTGCGCCGTACGACCTCGTCGAGCAGTTCGTCCATGCGCTCGGCGAGCGCCGCGACCTGGGTCTTCTCCAGGACCACACTGGTCACCCGGGGACCCGCGGTGGCCTGGAGGAAGAACGTACGGCGTCCGGGCAGTCCGACCGTGCCGGCCACGAAGCGGTCCGGCGGATCGTAGAGGAACACCTGACGGGACACGTCCTGTCTCCATTGAGTTCGAGGGGTTCGTTCGCGGGGCGGAACCGCAGGGGTGGATCGCTTCACCCTACTGCGGCCGACGATCACGGTGCGCCCGCACCGCCCCCGACCGGTGCGTCCGACTCACCGTGTTCCTCGCGGGGGGCGAGCGAAGCGAAGTCCCCGGTGTCGCCGAGGCGGACCAGGAAGGGACGCAGCCGGGTGTAGCGGATCGCGGTGACGGAACACGGCTCGACGGAGATGCGCTGGAAGAGGTCGAGATGGAGTCCGAGGGCGTCGGCGACGAGGGACTTGATGATGTCGCCGTGGGAGCACATGAGGTAGACGGCGTCGGCGCCGTGCTCGCGCTCCACGCGCGCGTTCCACTCGCGTACGGCTTCGGCGGCGCGGGTCTGCATGGCCCGCATGGACTCGCCGCCCGGGAAGGCCGCGGCCGACGGATGGGCCTGGACGACCTCCATCAGCGGCTCGTCCTTCAGCTCGGCCAGCTTGCGGCCGGACCAGTCGCCGTAGTGGCACTCCCCGATCCGCTCCTCGGTGTGGACCCGCAGCCCGGGGCGGGCCTCCAGCAGCGGCCGCACGGTCTCCTGGCAGCGTTGCAGCGGGCTGGTGACGACCTCGGAGATCGGCAGCGCGGCAAGCCGTCCCGGAAGTGCGGCGGCCTGTGCGGCGCCCCGTTCGTCCAGGGCGACGCCGGGGGTCCAGCCGGCGAGCACGCCCGAGGTGTTGGCGGTGGAACGTCCGTGCCTTACGAGGATCAGCGTGGGCATGCGGAACAGCGTAGGCGTATCAGCCGGTGCGCCGATGGCCGGGCGAGAGGAGAATGCGCTCCGTGATCGTGGACTGCGCCGTTTACCGGCACGGGCATCGCAGTGAGGGACCGGAGGACCTGTCCGACGCGCTCGCCGAGGCGCGGGCGGCGGGCGGGTTCGTGTGGATCGGGCTGTACGAGCCGTCGGAGCGGGAGTTCGACCTGGTCACCAGGGAGTTCGGGCTGCACCCGCTGGCCGTCGAGGACGCGCTCAAGGCGCACCAGCGGCCCAAGCTGGAGGTGTACGACGACTCGCTGTTCATGGTGCTGAAGCCGGTCGTGTACGAGCCGGAGGGCGACACCGTCTCGGCCGGCGAGGTGATGATCTTCATCGGGGACGGCTTCGCGGTGACCGTCCGGCACGGCGAGGGCTCGCCTCTGGCCGCCGTGCGACGGCGGCTGGAGGAGGAGCCGGAGATGCTCGACAAGGGCCCCACGGCGGTGCTGTACGCGATCGCCGACGCGACCGTCGACCGCTATCTGGAGGTGGCGACGGAGCTCCAGACGGACCTGGACGAACTGGAGGAGGAGGTGTTCCGGCCGGAGGGCGGCGGCTCGCGGCACACGGCCTCGCGGATCTACGCCTTCAAGCGGCAGGTCCTGGAGTTCCGCCGGGCCACCGTGCCGCTCGCGCTGCCGCTGACCCGGCTGGCCGCCGCCGGTCCGGCGGGCGGCGGGGTGCCGTTCGTAAACGACAAGGCGCGGCCGTTCTTCCGGGACGTCGGCGACCATCTCGCGCGGGTGAACGAGTCGGTGGAGGGCCTGGACCGGCTGGTGTCGGACATCCTGTCGGCACATCTGGCGCAGATGAGCGTGCGGCAGAACGACGACATGCGGAAGATCTCCGCGTGGGCCGCGATGGCCGCGGTGCCCACGATGATCGCGGGCATCTACGGCATGAACTTCGACCACATGCCCGAGCTGCACTGGGTGTGGTCGTATCCGGCGGTGATCCTGCTGATGGCCGGGCTGGAGGTGCTGTTGCACCGGCTGTTCAAGCGGCGCGGGTGGCTGTGATGTGAGCGGGGGTCAGGCGAACTCGTGGGCGGGGGCGGCCGGTCCGCCGAGCGCGTCGCGGCGCTCGGGCATGCGCAGGCCGACCATGCGGTGCCAGCCGGCGAGGCGCTCGTAGGCGTAGACGGCGTGGATGCCGGCCGCGAGCAGCGCCGACTTGGCCTTCGGCCAGCCCAGGATGCGGCCCATGTGGCCCATGACGGCGAGGCTGACGTCCCGGTAGATGCGGATCTCGGCGAGGGCACACTCGCGCAGGGTGCGCTGGATCAGCCGGCCGTGTCCGGCCGCGGCGAACCGGAGCAGTTCCTCGTGGGTGTAGGCGAGGTGGTTGTCCTCGTCGGCCGAGATCATGCGGACGGCCCGGCCGATGTCGGGGTGGTCGGCGAAGTGCCGCAGGAGCAGTTGCATCTGCTCGGAGGCGCGCTGTTCGGTGACCCGGCTGTGGGCGAGGTAGACGACGAGGTCGCCTTCGGTGAGGGGGGCGCCGCGCTTGAGCCGCGCGTGCGCGAGGCCGATGCCGCGCCGTTCCAGGAGCATGGTGTAGTCGGTCTCCGGCGGCACCGGGGCGGGGGTGAGGCCGCGCTTGGTCAGCAGGGCGCGGAAGATCCGGCCGTGTTTGTCCTCGTCGGCGCCGTGGCGGGCGATCTTCGGGGCGAGGGCGCGGGCGCTCTGCGGGGCCAGGGCGGCGATCCGGCCGTTCTCCCAGCCGCCCTGGGACTCCCCGCCGGCGGCGATGGAGCAGAAGAGCCGGAAGGACTCGTCGTGGTCGAGGATCTCCTGGAACAGACTCTTGGCCGACAGCATGGCGCCAGTCAAATGCGGTCGAAGTGGACGCGCAACAGGGGTGCGGGACCACTCGGCCGAAAGAATGACTCGGGGGTCGTAACCGCGTGGCGCGCGGCGCGTTGTTCTCCGTGACGGCCGTGGCGGGGAAGACCCCCGAGCCCCCACCACGGCCGCTGGAATCTCCCGGCGCTCAGCCGAGCCCGGCGCGCTCCAAGGCCTCGCTGCCGGCACGCAGGGAGGCGATCCGCTCCTCCAGCGCGAAGCCCGCCGGGGCGAGGTTGAGGGTGGTGACACCGGCGGCCGCGTAGGCCTTCATCCGGTCGGCGATGCGGTCGACGGAACCCAGCAGTGTGGTCTTGTCGATGAGGTCCTGCGGCACCGCGGCGGCGGCGCCCTGCTTGTCGCCGGCCAGGTACCTCTGCTGGATCTCGGCGGCCTCCTGCACATATCCCATGCGCTGCGCGAGCTGGTTGTAGAAGTTCTGCTTGGCGCTGCCCATGCCGCCGACGTACAGCGCGGTGTACGGCCGGAAGGTGTCCGCGAGCCGGGCCAGGTCCTTGTCGTCGCCGACCGCGAGCGGCAGGGTCGGGGCCACGTCGAACCCGTCGAGGGTCCGGCCGGCCTTCTCGCGGCCCGCGCGCAGGTACTTCAGCGTGGTCTCCTCAAGGTGCTCGGCGGCCGGGAAGATCAGCAGCGCGCCGTCGGCGATCTCGCCGGTCTGCTCCAGGTTCTTCGGGCCGATCGCGGCGATGTACAGCGGGATGTGCTCGCGCTGCGGGTGCACGGTCAGCTTGATCGGCTTGCCCGGGCCGCCGGGCAGCGGCAGGGTCCAGTGCTCGCCCTCGTAGGTCAGCCGCTCGCGGGTCATGGCCCGGCGGACGATCTCGACGTACTCGCGGGTGCGGGCGAGCGGCTTGTCGAACTTGACGCCGTACCAGCCCTCGGAGACCTGCGGGCCGGAGACGCCGAGCCCGAGGCGGAAGCGGCCGCCGGAGAGGGAGTCCAGCGTGGCCGCCGTCATCGCGGTCATGGCGGGCTGCCGGGCCGGGATCTGGAAGATCGCCGAGCCGACGTCGATGCGCTCGGTCCGGGCGGCGACCCAGCTGAGCACGGTGGCGGCGTCGGAGCCGTAGGCCTCCGCGGCCCAGCACACGGAGTAGCCGAGCCGCTCGGCCTCCTGGGCCACGGCCAGGTTGTCTGCGTCCATTCCGGCACCCCAGTAGCCGAGGTTGAGCCCGAGCTGCATCAGCGACTCCTCTTACCCGTCAGTAACGTCCTTGGCGGAGACCTTAGCGTGCGCGGGGCCGGGTTCGGCAGGGCTGCGCGGCGATTCCGCGGGCGCTGTGGGACCCGGGGTGCCGGTTGTCCACAGGCAACCCACCGCACCGGTTCTGGCCAGTAATCTCGCCCGCATGGAGCAGAGGCATCTCGGCCGTACCGGCCTGCGCGTGTCCCGGATCGGGCTCGGCACCCTCACCTGGGGCCGGGACACCGACGAGCACGACGCCGCGGACATGCTGAAGGCGTTCTGGGAAGCGGGCGGCACCCTCGTCGACACCGCGGACGTCTACGGCGACGGAGAGGCGGAGTACCTGCTCGGACGGCTCATGGACGGGCTGGTGCCCCGCCGGGACCTGGTCATCTCCACCAAGGCGGGCAGCGTGCCCGACCCCGACCGCCGCTTCGACGGCTCCCGCGGCCATCTGCTCGCCGCCCTCGATGCCTCGCTGGCCCGGCTGGGCACGGACCATGTCGACGTGTGGCACATCCACGCCTACGACCCCGACACCCCGCTGGAGGAGACGCTCCAGGCCCTCGACATAGCGGTGAGCAGCGGCCGCGCCCGGTACGCCGGCGTCTCCAACTTCTGCGGCTGGCAGCTGGCCAAGGCGGCCACCTGGCAGCTCGCGGCGCCGGGCTCGCGGACCCGGCTGGCCAGCACCCAGCTGGAGTACTCGCTGCTCCAGCGCGGTGTGGAGCGCGAGGTGCTGCCCGCCGCGCTCGACCTCGGAGTCGGTCTGCTGCCCTCCTCACCGCTGGGCCGGGGCGTGCTCACCGGCAAGTACCGGCACACCACTCCCCCGGACTCGCGCGGTGCCTCCGAGCATCTGGCGCCGTTCGTGGAGCCGTATCTGGACGACACGGCGACCCGCATCGTGGACGCGGTGACGACGGCCGCCGACGGACTCGCCGTCACCCCCCTTCAGGTCGCCCTCGCCTGGGTCCGGGACCGGCCCGGGGTGGCGGCACCGATCGTCGGTGCGCGCAACGCGCAGCAGCTCACGGCGGCACTGTCAGTGGAGGCCCTTAGTCTTCCTGACGAGATCTGCCGGGCGCTGGACGATGTGTCGGCGCCCGTGCACCGCTATCCCGATCACGACTGGAGCACGCTGTGAGCACGGAGCCGGAGACCACGGAGGAAGCCGGGCCGGGGACGCCGGACATCCCGGAGGGCGCGGACGAGGCGTCGGCGCCCTCGCAGGCCGAGGGCGCCGACGGCTCCGAGGAGACCGGGGACGAGGGCACGGAGACCCCCGAACAGGCCGGAGAGGCCGAGGGCTCGGGGGCAGCGGCTCCCGAGGTGTCCGAGGCGCAGGCCGAGCTGGCCGCCCAGCGTCTGGAGCGGGAGCGGATCGAGCGGCGCAAGGCCGAGAAGACGGCCCGGATCGAGAGCGGCACCAAGCTCAGCGGCAAGGCGGCCGACCTGCTCGCCGCGGTCCGCGCGGTGGAGAGCGGCGAGAAGCCGGCGGCCACGGTGTTCGCGGAGGAGCCCGCACCGGCCCCGCGCCGCCCGGCCCCCGAACCCGTGCGCCGTCCCCAGCCCACCCCCGCCTCCGGCGCCCTCGCGCCCGTCGCCCCCGCGGCGCGGACCGTCGACGCCGTCCGCCGGGTGCTGGCCGAGGGCGGCGCGCCCGACGCCCTCGCTCCGCAGGTGGCCGCGGCCCTCGGCGAGGGCGCCGAGGGCGTGCTCCGACAGGACCCCTGGCAGCTGCTCCGGGTCGGCGGGGTACGGCCCGAGCAGGCCGACGGCTTCGCCCGGGCGCTGCTCGGCGCCGCGTGCGGCCCGGACGACGAGCGGCGCGGCCGCGCGGTGACCGTCTGGCTGCTGGAGCAGGCGGCCCTGGCCGGGCACACCGCGCTGGACCTGCCCGCGCTCACCGCGGCGCTGGGCCGGCAGGGCGTGCCGGACCCGGACGCGGCCGTGCAGGACGCGCTCGCCGAGGGCGAGGCGCTGGCCTTCCAGGACGCCTTGGAGGAGCCCGGCGCCCAGGCCCCGCGGGAAGCGGAGGAGGGGGACGAGGAGGACGAGGAGGCGGAGCGGCCGGTCCGGGTCCTCGTCGGCCTGGAGCGGTACGCGCTCGCCGAGGAGAGCCTCGCCGACGGCCTGGCCCGGCTGGTCAACTCCATCTCCCCGGAGGCCGGACAGGTCTGGGAGGCGGCTGCGGCCGGTGTCTCCGGCGGTGCGGCCGAGCTGGTGCACGCGGTCGCCGGGCACGGCCTGGTGCTGCACACCGGCGCGGAGGCGGCCCGCGCCGAACCGGCCGCGCTGCTCGGCGCCGCCAGGGACGCGGGCCTGCGGGTCTTCGCCGTCTGCCACACGCCGGGCGGGCGTCACCGGTTCGCCGCGCTGCTGGGCGGGGAGCCGGCGGAGCAGCCCGTCGGGACGGTCGCCGGGCTGCTGTCCGGCGCCGAGGGGCCCGGCCGGGACGCGGACGGCGCCCTGGAACTGGATCTGCTGGTCGTGCTGGACGCGCCGCAGCTCGACGTGGAGAGCGCGGCGATGCTGGTGGAGTCGTTGCCGGACGGGGCCCGGCTGGTGCTCAGCGGCGACCCCGCGGTGCTGTGGTCGGCGGGGCCCGGCCGGGTCTTCGCCGACCTGCTCGCGGCCGGCGCCTGTCCGCAGCTCGCCTCCCGGGTGCCCGACCCCGGTCCGCTGGGCGAGCTGGTCTCCGGCGTCGGCGTCGGCAAGCTGAACCAGGTCGCGGCGCCGGGCAAGGAGATCGTCATCGTCCCGGTGCGGGACGCGGGCGAGGCCGTGCACCGCACCGTGCAGCTGGTCGCGGACTCGGTGCCGCGCGCGCTCGGCATTCCGGCCGACCAGAGCGTGGTGATCACCCCGGGGCACGGAGGTGCCGCGGGCACCCGCGCCCTCAACTCGGCGCTGAAGGAACGCCTCAACCCCGGCCCGGGCCGCTTCGGCGGCTTCGATCCCGGGGACCGGATCGCCTACTCCCCCGCCCCCGGCCGTACGGTGCCGGGCGTGGTGGTGCGGGCCGACGCCGACGGGCTGCACCTGTCGTGCGCGGGCGCGGAGGTGGTCGTACCGCGCGAGCGGGTGGAGGGTGCGGTACGGCACGGCTGGGCGCTGACCGCGCACCAGGCGGTCGGCACCCGCTGGCCGGCCGCGGTCGTGGTGCTGCCCGGCGACGCGACCCAGACGCTCAGCAGACCTTGGGTGTACACGGCGTTCGGCCGGGCGGAGCGGCATCTGTCCGTGGTCCACGGGGTGGAGCAGGCGCTGCCGAAGGCGGTGGCCGAGGTGCCGGCCAAGCCGCGTACGACCCGGCTGCGGACCCTGCTCCAGCCCCTGCTCGGGCAGCAACCGGTCCGCTGAGCGGACGGCCGGCGGTGCCGCAACGGCCTCACGCCCTGCGGCACCGCCAGCACCGGCTCACTTCTCGGCGTCGAGCGGCTCCAGATCCTCCTCGTCCGCTCCGTCCTCGTCGTCCTCGTCGAACTCGAGGTCGTCGTCCTCCTCGGCCTCGGCGTCCTCCTCGTCGAAGACCGCGCTGACGTCGAACCGGCACACCACCGCCTGCGCGTCGATGTGCTCGAACGGCGACTCCAGCCACTCCCCGGCCTCCGGAGCCTCCTCCGCGGCGGTGACCCAGAGCGTGGAGTCGCCCTCCTCGAGGCCGAACTCCTTGTGCCGGGAGGCGATCTCGTCCGGTTCGAACTCGCCGAAGAGGACACCGAGCGCCCCGGGAAGGCTCCCCGGGGCATCGCCCTCCCCGCCGCCGAGGTCCTCGTACTCCACCGCCTCGACCCGCTGGGCCTGCGCGATCAGCCGCTGCGGTTCCGCCACGGTGTAGTCGCGGCGGATGAGCACGCTGATCGCGTTCGGCTCCTCGGGGCCCGCGTACGGCGGCAGTGTGTCCTCCGTGCCGGGGATCTCGAAGGGCGTGACCTCGTCGTAGCGGTCGTAGAGCAGCTCGTCGTACGCCTCGGCGGCCGCGGCCAGCTGGTTGAACGCCTCGGAGACGGCCGGATCGTCGTCCCCGGACCTGCGTTCGACCGCCGCGAGATGACGGTCCAGCGCGGTCTTGACCGCCTCGGCGGCGGCGCGTACCTCGGCAACGGTGGGCTGCGCAGCATCAGACATAGTGCAGACGCTATCCGTACCGGGCACCAGCCCGCACAATAGATGCGATGCCGGAATACGAATTTGTCGACGTGTACGTACCTCGCGGGGTGTCCCGCAAGGACGCCACGCGTCTGCTGACGGACCATGCCGAGTACGGACACTGGGAGTTGGACCGACTGAGCCTGCTGCGCGACGGCAGCCGCAAGGTGCGGTTGCGTCGGCGGATCATCCGCCAGGTGCGTGCCACCTGGTGAGGCGGAACAGCTGAAGAACGGACGGAGCGGGCCCCGCCGCCATGGCGGGGCCCGCTCCGTTCACCGCGGTGCGGTCCGCCGTGCTACACGCCCGCCCGCGCCTTGCGGTAGAGCACCGCGCCCGCGAGCAGCGCGCCGGCGCCGGCCGGCAGCGCCAGTCCCAGCGGCAGGTCGCTGCCCGTGTGGGCGAGCTGGCCGTCGGTCAGCGACTGCGCGGAGCCGCCGCCCTGCTCCTTGACCTGGCTGGAGCCGTGCGGGGTGTGTCCGCCCTGGGCGGGCGGGGTCCCCGGTCCGCCGGGCTGGTGGGGCGTGCCGGGGTGCCCCGGCTGACCCGGGTGACCGGGCTGACCCGGCTGACCCGGCTTCCCGGGGTGACCGGGCTGGCCCGGATGTCCCGGGTGACCCGGGTGGCCGGGATGACCCGGGTGGCCGGGCTGGCCGGGCTGGCCGGGCGGGTTGCCGGGGCCGTTGCCGCCGCCCGGGGGCTGGGCCTGGTGGCCGCCGCCGTTGGCGCAGTCGTTGCCGGTGGTGGCGTTCCCGACGCCGATGACGCTGGCGCTGTTGCCGCACACGTTCACCGGGACGTCGATCGGTACCTGCACGGTGTTGCCGGAGCCGACGCCCGGGGAGCCGCCGGTGTGGCCGCCCGCGTGCGAGCCGCCGGAGCCGGTGTGGCCGCCCGAGTCGCCGTACCCCCCCGAGGTGTCCTGGCCGTGGTTGGCGCAGCTGTTGCCCGCCGCCGGGTTGAGCAGTCCGACGACGTTCACGGTGTTGCCGCAGACGTTCACCGGCGCGTGCACCGGCGCCTGCACCGTGTTGCCGGACAAGACGCCGGGCGATCCGGTGGCGGAGCCTGCCGCCGCCGAGTCGGCGTGGGCGTAGCCGCTCGCGGCGGCGATCACACCGGTCGCGGCGGCCATGGTCATCAGACCCTTGCGGGTGCCCTGTCGCATGCTGAGTTCCCCCCTGCCTTCGATGTTCTGTGAGAAAAGGCCGGTCGGCCCCGGAGCGCATGGCGCGCGCTCCGGGGCCGACGGCTCGCAAAAGACGCCCTTCGGGACAGCGGCCCCTTCAGGGAGCCGGCGTCACTTGTTGATGCAGGTGTTGCCGAAGGCGGGGTTCAGGAGCCCGATCACGTTGATCGTGTTGCCGCACACGTTCACCGGGACGTGGACGGGCACCTGGACGACGTTGCCGGAGGCGACACCCGGGGAGTGCACGGCGGCCCCCTGGGCACCCGAGTCGGCGACGGCCAGGCCCGCGCCCGCGAGAACCAGCCCACCGGTGGCAGCCGCAGCAGCGACGACCTTCTTGATCATTACTTCCTCCTCGTTGGCAAATGCGATCCCAAGGTGCGGGGTTCGCATCACCTGTAACGAGGAGGGAGTAATGGAGCTACGAGCTTATGGTCGGATTCACTCTTCTCAGTCGGTGTCGTACGCGCGGCCGATTACTCCAGGGCAGAGCCTCACGAAGCGTCGATGAAGCGGTCCAGCACCCGCACGCCGAACTGGAGGCCGTCCACCGGCACCCGCTCGTCCACGCCGTGGAACATGCCGGCGAAGTCCAGCTCCGGGGGCAGCTTGAGCGGGGCGAACCCGAAGCCGCGGATGCCGAGGTCGTCGAAGGACTTGGCGTCGGTGCCGCCGGAGAGCATGTACGGGATCGCCTTGGCGGTGGGGTCCTCGGCCAGCAGCGCGGACTGCATCGCGGCCACCAGCGGTCCGTCGAAGTCGGTCTCCACCGCCTTGTCGGCGTGCACGTCCTCGCGGCGCACCAGCGGGCCGAGCAGCCGGTCGAGGTCGCCGAGGAACTCCTCCTCGTAGCCGGGCAGGAAGCGGCCGTCGATGTGCGCGGTGGCCTCGCCCGGGATGACGTTGACCTTGTAGCCGGCGTTGAGCTGGGTGGGGTTGGCGGTGTTGCTGAGGGTGGCGCCGATGAACTTGGCGATGCCGCCGAGCCGGGCCAGGGTGGACTCCATGTCCTCCGGGTCCAGCTCGGTGCCGAGCGCGTCGCCCAGCTCGTCGAGGAAGGCCCGGGTCGTCTTGGTGACCCGCACCGGGAACTTGTGCCGGCCGACGCGGGCCACGGCCTCGGACAGCTCGGTGATGGCGTTGTCCCGGTGGATCATCGAACCGTGCCCGGCGGTGCCGGCCACGGTCAGCTTCATCCAGTGCATGCCCTTCTCGGCCGTCTGGATCAGATAGAGCCGGCGCTGCTCGTTCACGGTGAAGGAGAAGCCGCCGACCTCGCTGATCGCCTCGGTGACGCCCTCGAACAGCTCGGGGTGGTGGTCCACGAGGTGGCGGGCGCCGTAGGTGCCGCCGGCCTCCTCGTCGGCGAGGAAGGCGACCACGATGTCCCGCGGGGGGCGGCGGCCGCTGCGCAGCCGGTCGCGCACGACGGCGAGGGTCATGGCGTCCATGTCCTTCATGTCGACGGCGCCGCGCCCCCACACGCACCCGTCGGCGACCTCGCCGGAGAACGGGTGGTGGGTCCAGTCGGCGGCGTTGGCCGGTACGACGTCCAGATGGCCGTGGATCAGCAGCGCGGGCCGGGACGGGTCCTCGCCCTCGATGCGGGCCACCGTCGAGGCGCGGCCCGGGTGGGACTCGAAGATCTCCGGCTCCAGCCCGACCTCGGCGAGCTTCTCGGCGACCCACTCGGCCGCCTTGCGCTCGCCGGGCCCGGAGTGGTCGCCGTAGTTGCTGGTGTCGAACCGGATCAGCTCGCGGCAGAGGTCCACGACCTCGTCCTCACCGGTGACGCCCCTGGCCGTGTCCGTGTCGCTCACGTGCTTCCTCCCGCTGTCACTGCTGGTGGTCTCCCCTCATCCTCTCTCCGGCACCGGCACCGGCCCAAGACGGGGACCGGCCCGTCACATGCCGTTCACGCTGCACGTCCCCGGGACCGGGGGGTGATCAGGCACCCCCGAAAGCCTGGTAATGTTCTCTTCGTCGCCGCGAGGGAAACCCGCCGAGAGGGAGGAACTCGCACGACAGACACCTTGTCCGGGTGGCGGAATGGCAGACGCGCTAGCTTGAGGTGCTAGTGCCCTTTATCGGGCGTGGGGGTTCAAGTCCCCCCTCGGACACCAGCAAGGCCCCTGCTTCGGCGGGGGCCTTTTGCATGCCCCGGTGGGCCGGGCTTCCTAGACTTGAGGGGTGGCCCGGCCCAACGACGAGGTCGAGGCGCTCCTGCGGGAGTACGCGGACCTCGTGGCGATCACGGGAGGCGACGCCTTCAAGGCGCGCGCCTACGAGAAGGCGGCGCGTGCCATCGGCGGGTATCCGGCCGACATCTCCACGCTGGACGAGGACGGCCTCAGAGAGATCCCGAACGTGGGCCGGTCGATCGCCGACAAGGTGGCCGAGTACCTGCGCACGGGGAAGATGGCGGTGGTCGAGGAGCGGCGGGCCCGGATCCCGGCCGGGGTGCGGGAGCTGATCACGATCCCGACGCTGGGTCCGAAGAAGGCGCTGCGGCTGTACGAGGATCTGCACATCTCGTCGGTGGACGAGCTGGCCGCGGCGATCGAGGCGGACGCGCTGGCCGATCTGAAGGGGTTCGGCGCGAAGACGCAGGAGAACATCCGGCACGGCATCGAGCTGCTTCGGCAGGCGGGCGCCCGGGTGCCGCTGCCGCCGGCCCTGGACACCGCGGAGGAGATCGTCGCCGAGCTGTCCGGGGTCACCGGGTGCAAGCGGTGCTCCTACGCCGGCTCGCTGCGCCGGATGCGGGAGACCGTCGGGGATCTGGACGTCATCGTCGCGGCGAAGAGGTCCGAGCCGTTCATGGCGGCACTGTGCGAGCTGCCCGCCACCGCGGAGGTCATCGCGCGGGGCTCGAAGAAGACGTCGATCCGCACCACCAGGGGGCTCCAGGTCGATCTGCGGGTGCTGCCGCCGGAGTCCTGGGGCGCCGGGATGCAGTACTTCACCGGCTCCAAGGCGCACAACATCCGTACGCGCACCATCGCCGTGCACAGGGGGCTGAAGCTGTCCGAGTACGGGCTGTTCGACGCGGAGAGCGGAGAGTCTCTGGCTTCCCGCACCGAGGAGGAGGTGTACGCCCGGCTCGGGCTACCGTGGATCCCGCCGATGCTGCGGGAGGACCGCGGGGAGATCGAGGCGGCCCTGCGCGGGGAGCTGCCGGAGCTGGTGACCGAGCGGGACATCCGCGGCGACCTGCACACCCACACCGATCTGACGGACGGTCTGGCGCCGCTGGAGGAGATGGTGGCGGCGGCCGCCGAACGCCGATACGCCTACTACGCGGTCACCGACCACGCGCCGAACCTGTACATGCAGCGCATGACGGAGGAGAAGGTCCTCGCCCAGCGGGAGCGGGTGCGGGAGCTGGACGGCAGGCACCGCCGGATGCGGTTGCTGCACGGCACGGAGCTGAACATCGGGCCGGACGGCGAGGTGGACTGGCCGCAGGAGTTCCTGGCCGGTTTCGATCTGTGCGTGGCCTCGCTGCACTCGCACTTCGACCTGGACCGCGCGGCGATGACCCGGCGGCTGGTGCGGGCGTGCGAGAACCCGTACGTCCATGTCATCGGGCACCCCACCACCCGGCTGATCGGCAGGCGGCCGGGGGTGGACGCGGACTGGGACGAGGTGTTCGCGGCGTGCGCGCGGACCGGCACGGCGCTGGAGGTCAACGCCCAGCCGGACCGGCTGGACCTGTGCGACGAGGACATCCTGCGGGCGCGGGAGTACGGCGTGAAGTTCGCGGTGAACAGCGATGCCCACTCCGTGCCGCACCTGGCGCAGCTGCGGTACGGAGTGGGCACGGCCCAGCGGGGCTGGCTCACCGGGGACGATGTGATCAACACCTGGCCGCTGACCCGGCTGCGCCGCTTTCTGCGAAAGGCGGGCAGCTGATTCCCGCACCGCCCCGGCGTCTCACTCCCGCTGCATCCAGAGCGGCCCGGGCGCCTCGGTGTCGGTGGCTCCGACGGCCTTCATGTCGCCGTCGGCGGCGCGCAGCAGCCGGCGGCCCATGGCGATCAGGGCGCGTCCGGCGGCGAGTTCGTCGCCTATCTCGGGGACGTCCGGGTCGTACGGGTTGCGGCGGGCCTCCGCGTGGCTCTCCATGACGTTGTCCCCGGTGTCCAGGATGATCCGGGCGGTGGTGTCCGGGTCGTGCTCGGACAGGTACAGGTTGAGCCGCCATTCCTTGACGGCCGGAGGCCGGTGGTGGAGGGGTCCGGTCATCGTCCGTCTCTCCTCACTGTGCTGCGCGGCGCACTTCCTCTCCCACTGTGCACCTCGCCGGGCGCGGATGCCTCCTTGTCGGTGAAATCCGGACGAGGGGCGGGGCGGGCCGCGGGTGCGGGCAGAATGGGGGCCATGACCTCGCGCGCCTGCCCCTGTGGACTGCCCCAGCCGTACGCCGCCTGCTGCGGCCGCTTCCACACGGGCTCCCCGCAGGCGCCGACCGCGGAGCTGCTGATGCGGTCGCGGTACAGCGCGTTCGTGCAGGGGGACGCGGGGTATCTGCTGCGCACCTGGCATCCGCGGACCCGGCCCGAGCGGCTGGAGCTGGATCCGCGGATGCGGTGGACGGGGCTGGAGATCCTGGACACGAGCGACGGCTCCGCGTTCCACAGCACGGGCACGGTGACCTTCCGCGCCTCCTACCGGGGCGGCTCGCTGCACGAGCGGAGCCGCTTCGAGCGGGTGGACGGCGCGTGGGTGTACGTCGACGGGGACTTCCTGGAGTAGCCCCGCCCCTCCTAGGGCGCCAGGATGTCCAGTTCGTGGAGGGCGCCCACGGTGATCTCGCGGGTCAGTTGCTCGGCGCGGACCGCGTCGCCCGCGCGGACCGCCTCGGCCACCTGGACGTGCAGGGTGACGGCGGCCGGGTCGGGGTCCTCGAACATGACCTCGTGATGGGTGCGGCCGGCCAGCACCTCCGCGACCACGTCGCCGAGGCGGGCGAACATCTCGTTGCCCGAGGCGTTGAGGATGACGCGGTGGAAGGCCATGTCGTGGACGAGGTACTCCTCCAGGCGGTGGCCCCGGGAGTTGGCGACCATGCCGAGCGCGCACTCGGTGAGCTCGGCGCACTGCTCGGCCGTGGCGTTTCTCGCGGTGAGAGCCGCCGCCACCGGTTCGACCGCGGAGCGCAGCACGGTCAGTGAGCGCAGCTGGTGCGGGCGGTCGGCGCCGGCCAGCCGCCAGCGGATGACCTGCGGGTCGTAGACGTTCCACTCGCACTTGGGGCGGACCGTGACGCCCACCCGGCGGCGGGACTCGACCAGGTGCATAGATTCCAGCACCCGGACAGCCTCGCGCATCACCGAGCGCGAGACCTCGAACTTCTGCGCGAGCTCGTCGGTGCGCAGCACGCTGCCCGGCGGGTACTCCCCCGCCGTGATCGCGGGGCCGAGGGTGTCCAGTACATGGCCGTGCAGCCCCCGGCCCGGTGTGCTCATGCACTCAGCGTACGGCCTGGATCACAGAGCCAAAAAGTCAGACTTATTCATCACAGAGTCTTGAATTCGTCGTACCTAATGGGTTTCAGTGTGGCGACGCCGAAGTGGCGTCGGATGTCGAGGAAGACAGCGAGGCAGTCATGCGTACCCCCCAGGTCGTCGTCGTGATGGGCGTCGCGGGGACGGGCAAGACCACGATCGGTCCCCTGCTCGCCGCGCGGCTGGGCGTCCCGTACGCCGAGGGCGACGACTTCCACCCGGCGGCCAACATCGACAAGATGTCGGCCGGCGTCCCGCTCGACGACTCCGACCGGTGGCCGTGGCTCGACGCCATCGGCCACTGGGCCGAGGGGCGGGCCGGACTCGGCGGGGTGGTGAGCAGCTCGGCGCTGAAGCGGTCGTACCGCGACCGGCTCAGGGCCGTGGCTCCCGGGATCGTGTTCGTACACCTCACGGGCGACCGGAAGCTGATCGAGGACCGGATGGGCGCGCGGCAGGGCCACTTCATGCCGACCGCGCTGCTGGACTCCCAGTTCGCCACGCTCCAGCCGCTGGAGCCGGACGAGGCGGGTGTCGCCGTGGACGTCAGCGGCAGCCCCGAGGAGATCGTCGAGCGCGCCGTGCGGGCGCTGGACTCGCGCGCCCTCGCATCCGAGTAGCACCTCATCACCGTCCCCCGTAACCGCAAGGAACCCCCGTGACCAGACTCAGCGTCGAGATGCTGGCAGCGGACGCGCCTGCGCCGATCACCTCCGCCGGACACGCCCAGCTGGGCATCGCCGTGCTGGTGGGCATCGCCGTGATCGTCCTGCTCATCACCAAGTTCAAGCTCCATGCCTTCCTGGCGCTGACCATCGGGTCGCTGACGCTCGGAGCGGTCGCCGGAGCACCGCTCGACAAGGCCATCACCAGCTTCACCACCGGGCTCGGCTCCACCGTGGCCGGCGTCGGCGTCCTGATCGCGCTCGGGGCGATCCTGGGCAGGCTGCTCGCCGACTCCGGTGGTGCCGACCAGATCGTCGACACGATCCTCGCCAGGGCCGGGGGCCGGGCGATGCCCTGGGCGATGGTGCTGATCGCGTCCGTGATCGGCCTGCCGCTGTTCTTCGAGGTCGGCATCGTGCTGCTGATCCCGGTGGTGCTCATGGTCGCCAAGCGCGGCAACTACTCCCTGATGCGCATCGGCATCCCGGCGCTGGCCGGTCTGTCCGTGATGCACGGCCTGATCCCGCCGCACCCCGGCCCGCTGGTCGCGATCGACGCGGTCAAGGCCAACCTGGGTGTCACGCTGGCGCTCGGCATCCTGGTCGCGATACCGACCGTGATCATCGCCGGTCCGCTGTTCTCCCGTGTCGCCGCCCGCTGGGTGGACGTCCCGGCCCCGGACCGCATGCTGCCGCAGCGCGCCTCGGAGGAGCTGGAGCGCCGTCCCGGCTTCGGCGCCACGCTGGCCACCGTGCTGCTGCCGGTGGTGCTGATGCTGGCCAAGGCGCTGGTGGACATCGTCTACGACGACCCCGCGAACTCGACCCAGCGCGTCTTCGACGTGATCGGCTCCCCGCTGATCGCGCTGCTCGCCGCCGTGATCGTCGGCTTCTTCACGCTGGGCCGGCCCGCCGGCTTCACCCGGGACCGGCTTCGGCAGACGGTGGACAAGGGCCTGATGCCCATCGCCGGCATCCTGCTGATCGTCGGCGCGGGCGGCGGCTTCAAGCAGACGCTCATCGACTGCGGCGTCGGCCAGATGATCCTGGACATCTCCAAGGACTGGTCGATCCCGGCGCTGCTGCTGGCCTGGCTGATCGCCGTGGCGATCCGGCTGGCGACCGGTTCGGCGACGGTGGCGACCGTCTCGGCCGCGGGTCTCGTCGCCCCGCTCGCCGCGGACATATCGACGACCCACTCCGCCCTGCTGGTCCTGGCCATCGGCGCCGGCTCGCTCTTCTTCAGCCATGTCAACGACGCCGGCTTCTGGCTGGTGAAGGAGTACTTCGGGCTGAGCGTCGGGCAGACCGTCAAGACCTGGTCGGTCATGGAGACGATCATCTCGGTCGTCGGCGGCGGTCTGGTCCTGCTGCTGTCCCTGGTCATCTAGGGCCTCTCTTCCGGATCAGGTCGCTGCGATGCCGACGCTTTCTGGCCGACCCGAGCGGGGTCATGGGGGTGCCCCCCGCGCATGGGGGTCCCCCCGCTCGAGCGGAGCCGAGAGTGGGGGAGCAGCCGAGCGTGGGGGAGAGGGACGACAACGCCGCAGATGTGCGTGCCAGGGCCCGCGACGTCGGCAGGATCCGAAAGAGAGGCCCTAGCAGCGGTACGACAGGAGGGGCCGGTCACGGGCGCCAGAGCGGGTGTTCCCGCTTGGCCCAGGACCGGCTCACCGTGCCCGTGCGCAGGCCCCTGCGTGCCTCCGGGTCGCCCAGGGCCATGCCGATGTGGCCCGCGAGGACCACGCCGATCGTCAGGGCCAGCCAGTCGTGGACGAAGGTGGCCGCGGTGCGCCACACCAGCGGCGCGAGATGGGTGAACCACATCATCAGGCCGGTGCCGAGCATGACCAGGGCGGCACCGGCGATCCAGGACGCGTAGATCTTCTGCCCGGCGTTGAACTTGCCGGCCGGGCGTGAGCTGTGGCGCCGGTCGCGGACCAGGGCGGCGCGCAGCCACACCCGGTCGTGCGGGCCGAAGCGGTTGAGCAGGCGCAGGTCGGCGCGGAAGGCACGGGAGGCCAGGCCGAGCAGGACCGGGACCGGCAGGGCGAGGCCCGCGCACTCGTGGATGCGTACGACGAGTTCCCGCCGGCCCACCAGGATCGCCAGCTGCGGGATGTAGAGGACGGCCGCGGTCAGCACGCAGACGCCCATCAGCGCGGCCGTCGTGCGGTGCACCCAGCGCTGGGCGTGCCCGAAGCGGCGGATCCGGGCGCTCGGCGGGGCCGGGGTCTCAGCTCGTAGGCTCATCGGTCCGTCCGTTCGAGCGGCCGACCCAGGCGTCGACGTCGTAGCCGAGGTGTTCCCAGTAGCCGGGCTCCACCCGGTCGGTGACCGTGATCCCGGAGAGCCACTTGGCCGACTTGTAGAAGTACATGGGGGCGACGTAGAGCCGGACGGGGCCGCCGTGGTCGTGGCCGATGTCCTTGTCCTGCATGCGCAGCGCGACCAGGATGTCCGGGCGGCGGGCCTGGTCGAGGGTGAGGCTCTCGGTGTAGGTGCCGTCGAAGCAGGTGAAGCGCAGTGCCTTCGCGGAGGAGCGGACTCCGGCCGCGTCCAGCAGGTGGGAGAGGCGGACGCCCTCGAAGGGGGTGCCGGGCACCCGCCAGCCGGTGACGCACTGCACGTCCTTGACCAGCCGGGTCTGCGGCAGGGCGCGCAGGTCGGCCAGGGTGTAGCTGCGTGGGCGGTCGACCAGGCCGTCGATGGTGAGGCGGTAGTCGGTGGCGCTCCGGTGCGGCACGGAGGCGGCGACGGAGTAGTAGCGGAAGCCGCCGCCGTTGGGCAGCAGTCCGGTCAGCCCGGTGGGGTCCTGTCCGGCGACACTGCCGAGGAATCCTTCCAGGCCGCGTTGGAGCGTGGGCGCGGCGAGCACGCCGAGGGCGCCCAGACCGAGGGTGCCGAGGAAGACGCGGCGGCCGACGGGGCTGCCGCCGGGCTCCTCGGGCTGTTCAGCGTTCACGTTCTCATTCGAGCACTCGGGGCCGTACGGGGGCCAGGGGATCGGGTGGGCCGTCAGACTTCCGTCATCACTTCCTGGGTACGGCCCGGAGCGGCCCGGCGTTCACCGCCCGGGCGGTTCACTGCCCGAGCGCGCGGGCGCGGGCGGTGTGGAAGGCGGCCCGGGGGTCGCGGTGCGCGTAGGCCCAGGGTTCCGGGGTGGCGTGCCGGCCGATGCGCCGGAAGAGGGCCGCGGCCTCGGCGGCGCGGCCGGCGCAGTCGAGGGCGAAGGCGAGGTGGTTGAGGTCGATGTGGCGGCGGGGGTGTTCGTCGTGCTCCCACTCCAGCCACCAGTCGAAGCAGGCGCGCAGGATGCGCCGGGCGCGCGGGCCGGACCAGTGGCCGGAGGCGGCGGGGTCGGCCGGGGCCAGGCCGGCCGCGGCGAGGACCCGGTAGCGCTCGGCGTAGGCGACGACCGGCAGCAGGGCCAGCGGGGAGTCGGCGGGGGCCTGGGCGGCGGCCAGCTCGGCGAGGTCGTACACCTCGTGGGACTCGTCGCGGCCGCCCGCCGGGTGTTCGGCGAGGCGGGCGAGGAGCAGATGGTGACCGTGGTGGTGCTCGGGGTGGCGGCGATGCAGCTCGGCGAAGACGGCGAGTGTCTCGCGCTCCGGGCCGAGGGTGCGGGCGAGCAGGAGCCGGCCGAGCCAGGGGGTGGGGTCGGCGGGGGCGAGCGCGGCGGCCGTGGCGCAGGCCGCGCGGGCCTGGTCGGGGTCCTCCTTGCCGTGCAGGGCGCGGTGGACGAGGGCGAGGGCGAGCAGGGTGGCGGCGTCGGCGGAGCCGGGTTCGCCGTGCAGCCAGTCCCGGGCCCAGGCGGCGGCGTACGGTTCCCCGGCGAGCACGGTGAGGCGGTGGCCGCGACGGTCCCAGTCGTCGCCGGTGCGCCGCAGCAGGGAGCGGGCGGCCTGGGGGCGGCCCTGGGCCAACGCGGCGCGGGCGGAGCGGAGTTCGGCGTCGTCGAGGGCGTCGTCGTAGGCGCCGGAGGGGTCCGGCGCGGGGTCGCCGGGCGGGTCCGTGGGGGCCCGGCCGGCGCCGAGCAGGGGCGGGAGTGGAGGCACCGCGGGACTTCCTGTTGTTCGGGCTGCCATCGACCGATCACGCACAGCAAACCCTCAGCCAAGGTTTGCGTCAAGCGGAACCGGACTGATATTGGCTTCAACTATCGGGTCTTGGGCGGCACTTGGTCCACCCGTGTGGCGTGCGCCATGGCGCCCCGCTCCGGGGGCACGCACGATGGCCGGACGACCGGGTGAACTGCCCGGTTCCGGGTACTCTCCGGGGCAATGCGGCCGCGGAGCGCTACAGTCGGCCACGACGCGTCCGTGGTCCGGCCGGATGATCGAGGTACGCAGCGTGTCCGTTCTGGTTCTCCTTCTCGCCGTGAGCGCGGCCTGCTGCCTCGGCTTCGGTTTCGTTCTCCAGCAGAACGCCGCACAGCAGGCCCCGCTCAGCGACTTCCTCTCCTTCCGGCTGCTGCTCGACCTGGTGCGGGTGCCGCGCTGGCTGGGCGGGCTGGCGCTGATGGTGACCGGCATGGTGCTCGGCGCGGTCGCCCTCGGCGAGGGCGAGATCTCCCTGGTCGAACCGCTGCTCGCGACCAATCTGCTGTTCGCGCTCGCCCTCTCCCGCCGGCAGACCGGACAGCCGCTGGGCCGTCAGGGCTGGGCCGGGCTGGCGCTGCTCGCGGGCGGGGTGAGCGCGTTCATCCTGGCGGGCGAGCCGCGCTCCGGCAGCGCCGTCACCGATCCGCTGCGCCACTGGCTGATCATCGGCGCCATGGTGGGGGCGGCCCTGCTGCTCACGACGTACGCCAAACGGTCCCGGCTGAGCTGGGGTCCGGTGCTGCTGGCCACCGCCGCCGGGCTGCTCTACGGCGTGCAGGACGCCCTGACCCGGGTGAGCGGCACCCGCTTCGCCGCGGGCGGCTTCGCCGAGCTGCTCACCGGCTGGCAGCCGTACGGGGTGCTGGCCTGCGGGGTCACCGGGCTGATCCTGGTGCAGAGCGCCTTCGAGACGGCACCGCTGCGCATGTCGCTGCCCGCGCTCACCGCGGCCGAGCCGCTCGCCGGGATCCTGTGCGGGGTCGGCTTCCTCGGCGACCGGCTGCGCACCGGCACCGGGGCGCTGGCCTGGGAGGCGGCCGGACTCGCGGCGATCGTCGCGGGCATCGTCCTGCTCGGCCTGCACCCGGCGATGCCCTGCGGGGCGCCGCAGTCGGAACCGCCGGCCAGAGACCTCCAGCGCCGCTGAGGAGCCTCCGCCCGGGTGCCTGGCTGGTTGGATACCGGTATGAATCCTGCTGACGAGATCCTCGACACCGTCGACGAGCACGACCGGGTCGTCGGCCAGTATCCGCGCGGCGAGGTCTACGCCCGCGGGCTGCGGCACCGCTGTGTGTTCGTCCAGGCCCGGGACGCCGCCGGCCGGCTCTTCGTGCACCGGCGCACCGCGACCAAGCTGGTCTTTCCCTCGATGTACGACATGTTCGTCGGCGGGGTCGTGGGCGCGGGCGAGTCCTACGACGAGGCGGCGCTGCGCGAGGCCGAGGAGGAGCTGGGGGTCACCGGGCTGCCCCGGCCGGAGTACCTCTTCAAGTTCCTGTACGACGACGGCGCCGGGCAGAGCTGGTGGTCGGCGGTGTACGAGGTGCGCTGCGAGCTGCCGGTCCACCCCCAGGTGGAGGAGGTGCAGTGGCACGACTTCCTGCCCGAGGAGGAGGTGGAGCGGCGGCTCGGCAGCTGGGAGTGGGTGCCGGACGGGCTGGCGGCGTACGAGCGGCTGAAGGAGTTCCGGGCGGGCCGGTGAGGCGCCGGGGGGCCGGCGTCAGGCCTCGTCGTCCCAGTCGACCGTCACCACGATCTTGCCCCGGGTGCGGCCCTCCTGGTTGACGCGGTGGGCGTCGGCCGTGCGCTCCAGCGGGAAGGTCTCCTGCACGTGCACGCTCACGGCGCCCTGTTCCGCCAGTTCGGTGAGGCGGGTCAGGTCCTCGGCGTCCGGGCGGACGAAGCAGTAGCGGCCGCCGTAGCCCACCACCTCGGCGTCGGCGATCGAGGCGATCCGGCCCTCGGGGGCGAGCAGCTCGGCGGAGGCCTTCAGGGCGTCCCCGCCGACGGTGTCGAAGACCGCGTCCACCCCGTTCGGGGCCAGCCCGCGCACCCGCTCGGCCAGCCCGTCGCCGTAGGCCACCGGCTCGCCGCCGAGGCCACGGACGTAGTCGTGGTTGCGCTCGCTGGCCGTGCCGATGACGCGGGCGCCGAAGTGGGCGGCGAGCTGCACGGCCAGCGAGCCGACGCCGCCGGCCGCCGCGTGCACCAGGACGGTCTCGCCGCGCTGCACCTGGAGCGCCTTGACCAGCACCTGGTAGGCGGTGAGCCCGGCCAGCGGAAGGCCGGCGGCCTCCTCGTAGGTGAGGTTGCGGGGCTTGCGGGCCAGGGTGCGCACGGGCGCGGCGACGTACTCGGCGAAGGTGCCCCGGGAGAGGAAGTCCTCCCGGACGTAGCCGATCACCTCGTCGCCGACGGCGAACTCGGTGACGGCGGCGCCGGGCTGGACGACGACCCCGCTGACGTCCCAGCCGGGGATGACCGGGAAGACGGCGTCCAGCGCCGCGTCGAGGTAGCCCTCACGGCACTTCCAGTCGACGGGGTTGACGGCCGCCGCGCGCACCTTGACGAGTACCTGGTCGGGGCCGACCTTCGGGTCGCGCACCTCGCCGTACTCCAGTACATCGAGGCCGCCGTAGCGGCTGTAGCTGATGGCCTTCATGCCTTCGACCCTCCGGGGTACTCGTACGCCACGCAACCGGTATGTAGCGATATACGCCGTTCGCGCGCGTAGCCTGTCCGTCGCCACACCCCCGTACCCCCTAAGGCGGGCGCCATGACCACGCTTCACCAGGAACACACCGACCACGGGACTCACCGGCACGGCCCGGAGTGCGGGCACGAGGGCGTGCCGCACGGCGACCACCTCGACTACGTGCACGACGGACATCTGCACCGGGAGCACGAGGGCCACTGGGACGAGTGCGAACCGGCCGGGCACGCCCCGCACGAGGGGCACGCCCACGCGCACGGCGCGGACTGCGGGCACACCTCTGTGCGCCACGGCGACCACGTCGACTACCTGCACGACGGGCACCGGCACGCGGAGCACGAGGGCCACTGGGACGACCACTGAGCCCACCAGGGGCAGGGGCCGGACGGCTCCCCGGGCAGCGCGCCGGGGAGCCGTCGGCATAAGGTGGCGCCGATCACTTTCACTTCCGGGACGCGCCGCGCACTGGACGGCATACCGACCGGTCGGCATCATGAAGGCGTCCTGTTCACCCGTTCGTAGGAGTGATGTATGAGCGCCGACCACCCGCCCGGACTCGACCTGGACCGGCTGCGCGCCCTGCTCGACCGCGAACGTCCCGGTCTCGTGGACGGCCCGCTGAGCGGACGGCTGATCGAGGGCGGACGGTCGAACCTCACCTACGCCCTCTCGGACGGCACCTCGCGCTGGGTCGTACGGCGGCCGCCGCTGGGCCATGTGCTGGCCACCGCGCACGACATGAAGCGCGAGCACCGGGTGATCAGCGCGCTGCACCCGACGACGGTTCCGGTGCCGCGGCCGGTGCTGCTGTGCGAGGACGAGGACGTGCTCGGCGCGCCCTTCTACATCATGGAGTTCGTCGAGGGCACCCCGTACCGCACCGCGCAGCAGCTCGCCCCGCTGGGCCCGGAGCGCACCCGGAACGCGGTGCTGTCCCTGGTGGACACCCTGGTGGAGCTGCACGCGGTGGACCCCGGCGAAGTGGGCCTCGCCGACTTCGGCCGTCCGGAGGGGTTCCTGGACCGGCAGTTGCGCCGCTGGGGCAAGCAGCTGGACGCCTCCCGCAACCGCGACCTGCCGGGCATCGACGAGCTGCACTCGACCCTGGGCCGCCGGCTGCCCGCCTCCCCCGCGCCCGCGGTCGTGCACGGCGACTACCGGCTCGACAACGTCCTCATCGGTGACGACGACCGGATCAGGGCGATCCTCGACTGGGAGATGTCCACGCTCGGCGATCCGCTCACCGACCTGGGCCTGCTGGTGATGTACAGCCGCCCGCTCGGCATGGCCGACTCGCCGGTGTCCACGACCGCCGAGGCCCCGGGGCACCCGTCCCCCGAGGAGCTGATCGAGCGGTACGCGGCGCGCTCGGGGCGGGACGTCTCGGCCGTCGCCTGGTACGAGGCGTTCGCCTGGTTCAAGCTCGCCGTGATCCTGGAGGGCATCCACTACCGGTACACGCTGGGCCAGACGGTCGGGCGCGGCTTCGACCGGATCGGCGACCTCGTACCCGTCTTCATCGACCACGGACTGACCACCCTTCAGGAAGGCTGACCCGCCATGGACTTCGCGTTCGACGCAAGGACCGAGGAACTCCGCGCCAGGCTGCTGGCCTTCATGGACGAGTACGTCTACCCCGCCGAGGCGGTCGCCGAGGAGCAGCGGGCCGCGCTCGCCTCGCCCTGGGACACCCCCGCGGTGGTCGAGGAGCTGAAGGCGGAGGCGCGCCGGCAGGGCCTGTGGAACCTCTTCCTGCCGGACGCCGAGCACGGCGCCGGGCTGACCAACCTCCAGTACGCGCCGCTCGCCGAGATCACCGGCCGCTGCCCGCAACTGGCGCCCACCGCGACCAACTGCGCGGCGCCGGACACCGGGAACATGGAGGTGCTGGCCCAGTTCGGCAACGACGAGCAGAAGAAGCAGTGGCTGGAGCCGCTGCTCGCGGGCGAGATCCGCTCGGCGTTCGCGATGACCGAGCCGGAGGTGGCCTCCTCGGACGCCACCAACATCACCACCCTGATCGAGCGGGACGGCGACGAGTACGTCATCACCGGCCGCAAGTGGTACATCTCCGGGGCGATGAACCCGGACTGCAAGGTCTTCATCGTGATGGGCAAGACCGACCCGGACGGCGCGGACATCCGGCGCCAGCAGTCCATGGTCCTGGTCCCGCGCGACACGCCCGGTGTCACCGTCAAGCGCGCCATGCAGGTGTTCGGGTACGAGGACCACTGGCACGGCGGCCACGCCGAGGTGGTCTTCGACCACGCGCGCGTGCCCGTCACCAACCTGGTCGGCGAGGAGGGCGGCGGCTTCGCCATCGCCCAGGCCCGGCTCGGTCCCGGCCGGATCCACCACTGCATGCGGCTGATCGGCATGGCGGAACGGGCCATCGAGCTGATGTGCCGGCGGGCGGTGTCCCGTACGGCGTTCGGCAAGGCGCTGGCCCAGCAGGGCGTGGTGCAGAACTGGATCGCCGACGCCCGGGTCACGGTGGAACAGCTGCGGCTGCTGGTGCTGAAGACGGCCTGGCTGATGGACACCGTCGGCAACAAGGGCGCCCACACCGAGATCCAGGCCATCAAGATCGCCACGCCGCGTGCGGTGGTCGGCATCCTGGACCGTGCGATCCAGCTGCACGGCGCCGGCGGGGTGAGCCAGGACTTCCCGCTGGCCGAGCTGTACGCGAGCGCCCGCACCCTGATGCTGGCCGACGGCCCGGACGAGGTGCACCAGCGGTCGCTGGCCCGGCGCGAGCTGAAGAAGTACCTGTAGCGGATGTGCGTGAGGGGCGGTCCCGTCGGCGGGACCGCCCCTCGGCCGTGTCCGGCCGGGCCTTTCTCGGATGCCCTACGGGCGCAGGGCCCGCAGCAGCAGGTCGGCGAGGTGGTCGGCGACCTGCTGCGGGGTGAGCGGGCCGCCCGGGCGGTACCAGGTCGACAGGTGGTGGACCGAGCCGAAGTGGTAGTCCACGACCAGGTCGGCCGGGGTCGCGGTGGAGAAGACGCCCTCCTTCTGGCCCTCCTCGATCAGCGCCCGGAAGCGTTCGTGATAGCGCCGGCGCTCGGCCCGGACCTGCTTGTTCTTCTCCGGGCTCAGATGGTGCATGGAGCGGAAGAAGATCATCGCGTCGTCGAGGTTGTCGATCGTCGTGACCACCACGTCCGCCGCCGCGTCCCGGAGCCGCTTCTCCACCGGCGCGTCCATCCGGGCGAAATGGTCCAGCCGCTCCTGCTGGACGCGCAGCACGCGCGCGTACACCTCGTGCAGCAGGTCGTCCTTGGAGCCGAAGTAGTGGTACAGCGCCCCCTTGGTGACGCCGGCCGCCTCCACGATCTCCTGCACGGAGGTGCGGTCGTAGCCCTGCTCGGCGAAGAGCCGGGTGGCGGCGGCGAGGAGCCGCTGCGGGACGGGAACCCCGTCTCCGTCCGTCGTCCTGGGCACTGCCGCCACCTGCCTTTCCGTTCGGGTCATCGGGTCTTCGGCGTCCGGGAACGCAGTTCCCGACGGAGGATCTTGCCACTCGCCGTCTTGGGCAGGTCGGCCAGGATCTCCACCTGACGCGGATATTTGTAGGCGGCCAGTCTCTCCTTGCAGTACACCGCGAGTTCATCGGGGTCCGCTTCCGCGCCCGGACGCAGGCTGATATAGGCCTTGACGGTCTCGCCGCGGTAGCCGTCGGGGACACCGACGACGGCCGCCTCGCGCACCGCCGGATGGGTGTACAGGACGTCCTCGACCTCGCGGGGCCACACCTTGAAGCCGGACGCGTTGATCATGTCCTTCTTGCGGTCGACGACGTACAGCCAGCCCTGGGCGTCCATGAACCCGATGTCGCCGGTGCGCAGCTCGCCGTCCGGGAAGGTCTCGGCGGTGGCGTCCGGGCGCCGCCAGTAGCCGGGCACCACCTGCGGTCCGCGGACGACGATCTCGCCCTGCTCGCCGAAGGGCACCTCCGCGCCCGACTCGTCCAGGATCCGTACGACGGTGTCCGCGCCCGGCAGGCCCACCGACAGCGTCCCGGAGACGGGGTCGACGGGCGCCTCCAGGCCGGGCGGCACCGCGGCGCAGGGGGCGGTGCACTCGGTGAGGCCGTAGCCGACGCGGATGTACGGCCCGAACCGCTCCCTGAACGCCTCCACCAGGGCCGGTGGCACCGGGGCGCCGCCGGAGGAGATGTTGACGAAGGAGGCGAAGTGCTCGCGGGTGACGTCCGGGTGGGCGGCCAGCGCCATGTACGCCGTGGACGGGCCGACGGTGTAGTGCGGGCGGTGCTCGGCGAACGCCTCCAGGACGACCCCGGGCTCGAACCGGTAGGTGAGCACCAGGGTGCCGGCACCGGCCAGGCAGGCGCCGAACTGGCAGACCATGCCGGTGATGTGGAAGAGGGGTGCGAGGGCGTAGTAGACGGGTGCCTCGGGCAGCCCCAGGCCGGTGCGCTGGCGCTCGGCGTTGTGCATGATGTTGGCGTGCGTGTTGGTGGCGCCCTTGGGGGTGCCGCTGGTGCCCGAGGTGTAGCTGATCAGGGCGATGTCGCCCGGGCGCGGGTCCCGGCCCCCGGGCGCCCGGCCGCCTTGCCGGGCGACCGCGACCAGGTCGTCGGCGTCGGCCGCCTGGGGCAGCCGCTCGAAGGCCAGCACGCGGGCGTCGTCACGGGTCTGGAAGTCGCGCTCGCACGCGGTGAGCACGATCCGCACCGGCGACTGCGCGGCCGTGTCCCTGAGGTACGCCTCCCAGGCCCGGTCGGAGCAGATCAGCGCGGCCACTTCGCCGTCGTGCAGGACATGGCCGACCTCGCCCGCCTTGTACATGGGGTTGACCGGGACGACGGTGGCGCCGGCCTTCCAGGCGCCCAGTACGGCGAGCACGAAGTGCGGGGAGTTCTGGAGCAGGACGGCCACCCGGTCGCCGCGCTCCAGCCCGCGCGCGGCGAGGTGGGCCGCGACGCCGTCGCTCAGCTCGTCCACCTCGCGGTAGCTCAGCCGGGCGTCGAAGTAGGCGAGGAAGGTGCGGTCGGGGGCCTCGGCGACGGCGGCGCGCAGGGCGTGCACCAGCGAGTCGGCGGGGTCGACCGGAGCCCGCTGGGCCTCGGTGAGCAGGGCGAGCCAGGGCCGGGCCGCGTATCCGGAGGTGGTCATCGGCCCTCCTCCCAGCTGCGCTGGACGCGGTTCATCCCGCGCAGCCAGCGGTCCGGGTCGGCGGCCCGGCCCTGGTAGTAGCCGGCCACCTCGGGGTGCGGAAGGATCAGGAAGCGGTCCTCCTCGATGCCCTGGAACAGGGCGTCCGCGACGGCCTCCGGCTCGATCGCGTTCGGCTGGAGCACCAGCTCGCCGGCGCTGCCGGTCGCGACCAGCATGTCGGTCCGTACGCCCTGCGGACAGATCGCGTGCACCTTCAGGCCCCGGTGCCGGTACGTCAGCGACAGCCACTCGGCGAAGGCGTAGGCGCCGTGCTTGGTGACGCTGTACGAGGGAGCGCCGATCATGGTGAGCAGCCCGGCGGCCGAGACGGTGGCCACGAACCGGCCCCGGCCCCGCTCCAGCCAGTCCGGCAGCAGCTCATGGGCGGCCCGCACATGCGCCATGACGTTGACGTCCCAGGACAGCGCCCAGGACTTCTCGTCCAGCGGCCCGCCGTCGCCGCCGTCCTCGAAGGCGACACCGGCGTTGGCGCAGTAGACGTCGACCGTGCCGCCGAGCGCGTCGCGGGCGGCAGCCACGATCGTGGAGGCGTCCCCCGGCAGGGCGATCCCGCCGATCTCCTCGGCGACCGCCTCGGCCTTCCCGGCGTCCAGGTCGTTGACCACGACTCTGGCCCCCGCGGCGGCGAACCGCCGGGCCAACGCGGCCCCGATCCCTCCGCCCGCCCCGGTGACGACCACTCCGGCATCCTGCACGGCTTCCACCATCGGTCTCCTTCGACACGACTGCGACACGCCTGCGACGACTTCGACACGACGCGACTCGGCTCAGCGAGCGACAGACTAACCAGTCGGTATGTGTAAAAGGAAGGGTCGCCGCACCAACCTCAGAGGGGCGACCCACACCCTGCACCCGACGGAGACCACCCATGCCTCTCCCCCTGTCCCGCAGGAACCTCCTCGCATCGGCCGGATTCGCGGCCGTCCCGGCGCCCGGACACCGGGCGACGCCGCGGACCGGCTTCGAACGGCTCGCGGCCGACGGCTACGCGCTGCTGAACGGGCAGCGCGTGGGCGTCGTCACCAACCCCACCGGCGTCACCAGGGACACCACCCACATCGTCGACGTGATGCACCAGGACCCCCGGGTCCGGCTGACCGCGGTGTTCGGCCCCGAACACGGATTCAGGGGCACCGCGCAGGCGGGCGGCTCCGAGGGCCGCTCCACCGACCCGGCGACCGGCCTGCCGGTCTACGACACGTATCTCAAGAGCGGACAGGCGCTCGCCGACATCTTCACCGCCGCCGGCGTGGACACCGTCGTCTTCGACATCCAGGACGTCGGCGCCCGCTTCTACACGTACATCTGGACGCTGTACGACTGCATGGAGGCGGCCGCGCTGGCCGGCAAGCGCTTCGTGGTCCTGGACCGCCCCAACCCGGTGACCGGGCGCACGGCGGAGGGGCCGGTGCTGCACCGGGAGTTCGCCAGTTTCGTCGGCCGGCAGCCGATCGCGCAGGCGCACGGGATGACCGTCGCCGAGCTGGCCCGGCTGTTCGACGGGGAGTTCCTCGGGACGCCGGTCGCGCTGGAGACCGTGACCATGACGGGCTGGCGGCGCGAGGAGTTCTACGACGCCTGCGGGCTGCCCTGGGTGCCGCCGAGCCCCAATATGCCGACCCCGGACACGGCACTCGTGTACTCCGGCACCTGCCTGTTCGAGGGCACCAGTCTGTCCGAGGGGCGGGGCACCACCCGGCCCTTCGAGCTGCTCGGCGCCGAGGGGCTCGACGGCCGCTGGGCCGCCGCCGCGAACGCCCTGGGCCTGCCCGGGGTGCGGTTCCGGGAGGCGTACTTCGTGCCCGCGTTCTCCAAGTTCCAGGGGAAGACCGTCGGCGGGGTGCAGATCCATGTGACCGACCGGGCCGGCTACGACCCCGTGCGCACCGGGATCGGGCTGCTGGTGACCGCGCGGAAGGTGTGGGACGGCTTCGCCTGGCGGCCGGACCACTGGATCGACCGGCTCACCGGCTCCGACCGGGTGCGCACGATGATCGACGCGGGGGCCGGCACCGACGAGGTGACCGGCGCCTGGCAGGACGAGTTGGCCGCCTTCCGGCGGGTTCGAAAGGAATATCTCCTCTACAGGTGAGGCGCCGGGTATGGCCAACTTCGCCCCCGCGCAGGACGATGCGTCCGCGACGCATCGTTTCAGGGGGGACGAGGGAGCCTGGCATGGCGGATCCTGGGATGAGCGTGACTCCCTACTGGGAGCTGACCTTCGACGCGGACGGGGACGTGGACCCTCCCGAACGCGATCGGCTGCTGGCGCAGGTCACGGAGCGCGGCGTCCGTGACCTGATCGTCTTCGCGCACGGCTGGAACAACGACCGTTCCGGCGCGACCGCGCTGTACCGCCGCTTCTTCGCCCCGGTCCCGGGGCTCGCGCCCGGGGCGCGGATCGGGTACGTGGGGGTGATCTGGCCGTCGATGCGGTTCAGCGACGAGCCGATCCCCGACTTCCCGCGGACCGTGGCGGCCGCGGAGGCGGCCGCCGCGCCCGGCCCGGCACTGGACAAGGACACCCGGCGGGCGCTGCTGGAGACCTTTCCGGGCCGGGCGAGCGTGGTCGACCAGCTGGCCCGGATGCTCGACGAACGGCCGGACGGCGAGTCCGGGTTGCGCGAGTTCGGGCGGCTGGCACGGCTGCTGGCGGACGGGACCGGGCGGCCCGGCGCGGCCGACACGGACGAGGCGGGGGAACCGGCCCTGTTCACCGAGGACCCGGCGGCGGTGTGCGCGCAGTTCGCCGAGGCGCTCCGGTCGGTCGGCCCGGACGGCGCAGGCGAGGAGTTCAGCCTCCCCAACCCGTGGGAGGGGGCCAAGGAGCTGCTGCGGCAGATGACGTACTACACGATGAAGGGGCGCGCCGGAACGGTCGGTGAGCACGGACTCGGTCCGCTGGTCGGGCAGTTGGCCGGAGCGGCCCCCGGGGTGCGGGTGCATCTCGCGGGGCACAGCTTCGGCGGGCGGCTGGTGTCGTTCGCGCTGCGCGGACTGCCCGCCGGGGTGCGCACGGTGAAGTCGGTGACGCTGCTCCAAGGGGCCTTCTCGCACTACGCGTTCGCGGCCCGGCTGCCGCACGACCCGGACGCGGCCGGGACGCTGAAGGACCGGCAGAGCCGGATCGACGGTCCGCTGGTGTGCTGCCACTCGCACTTCGACGCGGCGCTCGGCACCTTCTACCCGCTGGCCTCCCGGCTGTCCGGGGACGACCGCTCCGTGCTGGGCGCCGACATCGCGGCGGTGCTCGGCCCCGAGTGGGGGGCGATGGGCCACGACGGGGTGCAGGCGGTGCCGGGCACCGTCCGGCTGGACCTCGCGGCGGCGCTGCGCGGGCCGCTGCCCGCGTCGGGGTGCGTGAACGTGGACGCGGCGGCCGTCGTCCGCAACGGCGGCGCGCCGTCCGGGGCGCACAGCGACATCGTGCACCCCGAACTGGCGCGGCTGGTCCTGGCGGCGGGCCGGATCACCTGACCCGCCGCCCGGTACGCCTCACCGGTGCGAGGTGTACTCCACGACCTGCTGGAAGGTCGGCCGGTTCTGCCAGCTGATCTTGCCGTGTTTGATGCCGCCCAGGGTGCGCTGGACGATCGAGTCGGCGCACCACTGGTCGCCGGCGGAGCACTGGTCGTCGCCCGGGTAGACCTGGGCGGCGGTCAGGCCGGCCGCCTGCTTGAGGGTGCCGAGCAGGACGTCCCGGCAGGAGCCGAGGTCGCCGCCGCCGCAGTACTTCTCGGCGAGCCCGCCCTGGACGGTCTCGCCCAGCACCGCCCGGATGTCCTTGTCGACATAGCTCCACCAGCCGTACTGGAAGGAGCTTCCGGCGTGCGAGCCGGTCGGGCCGTGCCCGGCGGACGGGGCCTCGTCGACGGGCAAATTGTTGGTGACGGCGGTGTAGAGGTCGCTGCCGAGGCCGGGTTCGAACTCGGCCTTGACCAGCAGCGGCCACCAGGCGTCCAGGATCCGGATCGCGTCGGCGTCCGCGTACGTCTTGGAGCCGGCGGACGTCTCGGTGCGCCTGGCGCCCGCGCTCACCCAGGCCTGGAGCTTCTTCACCGCGTCGGCGGCCGTGGGGTCGGTCACCGCCGAGGTGCCGATCACCTTGAGCAGCCTGGGCAGGACGTCCTCGGCGCGCAGGTCGGTGACGGCGGCGCCGGCCATGGCCTGCACCAGCTTGGCGCGGGTCACCCCGCCGGCCGCGACCAGCTTCTTCACCCGGTCCTCCAGCAGGTTGCCGCGGTGCACGGAGCCGTCGCCCCAGGGCGCGGTCGTGTAGTCCTTGGCCTGCTTGTTGTTCCAGGAGATGTAGTAGTCCTGGTCGACGGAGTTGGGGTGGGCGGAGGCCGGGGTGTAGTCGGCGGTGTTGCCGGCCGGGTCCCAGTTCCGCCACTCGTACGCCGGCTGCGCCCAGACCGGGAACTCGGCGTCGACGCCGTCGGCCCGCACCGGGTTGTCACCGCTGTTGTAGTACGCGGTGTGCTGTGAGTCGGCGTAGAACCAGTTGAAGGTGTAGTTGATGTGCTGGGCCGCGCTCTGGAAGTCCTGCGGGCTCTTGACGAAGTCGGGGTCGTTCAGCATCTGGAAGCCGATGATCGAGTCGGCCTCGTGCAGATAGGAGGAGCGCAGGGTGGTGTAGGCGACCTTCTTGCCGCCGACGGTCGCCCGGTACTCCACCGGCCCGTACTTCGTCCGCCACACCCGCATGGTGTACGAGCCCGCGGGCGTGGAGTCGGCCGTCGTCGGTGACCAGGCGTTCTTCTGCTCGACCTTGTCCATGGCGGTGCAGGTGCCGTGGTACAGGTAGTGGTAGTCGTCCTGGCACAGCTCGACGGCGTAGGTGTCGATGATGTCCTGGCCGGAGGTGGTCGCGCTCCACGAGTAGTCCTGGCCGCGGCCCAGCTCGACGTACATGCTGAGTCCTGCGAAGGAGGCGCCGCGGGCGCTGAGGCCGGGGCCCTGGATCTCCTGGAGCATCAGCAGCTGCGGGGCGAAGTAGCCGGTCTGCGGTCCGAAGACGGCGATCGGATGCCCGCTGGCGGTGTACTTGCCGCTCACCACCAGGGCGTTGGACATGCCGCGCCTGGCCGAGCCGAGCGCGGTCCTCGCGGCGGTGGCGGAGGCTCTGGTGGCGCCGGCGGTGGCGGCGCTGCCGGTGCGGTCGTAGACGAGCGGCTCCTGGGTCACCGAGCCGGCGTCGGGCAGGGCCTCGCCCTTGGGTGCGGCCGGCTTGGCGGCGTACGGGAAGCTCCGGCCGTCGTGGACGGTGAGGACGGCCTCGGGGTCGTTGCGCTCGCGGAAGGACTCCCAGACCCTGGTGCCCTCCTCGACGCCGTACTTGGCCTGCGCGGCGGCCAGCGAGAGCGCGTTGTTGACCTCGCCGCCCCCGCCGGAGCCGAAGAGGGAGCCGATCACCGACGCCAGCGCCACCAGGTCGGTGACCTTGAAGTGGTCGATGGTGCCGGCGTTGGTGATCGCGTCCTTGTGACCGGTCAGGACGTACTCGCCGGGGAAGTAGCGGCCGCTGTCGGAGGCGTCGATATAGGCGTTGATGCCGTCGAGGTAGGCCTTGACGTCGGCGAGGGCCTGCTGGCCGCGGGCGCCGCTCTTCGCCACCGCGTTGTCGATCTGCGCCTGGAGGTCGGCCTCGGTGTAGGGCGCGTTGCGGTAGAACTGCTGCTCCAGGCCCTGGTTGGCGGCCGCGCCGCCCGCGAACGAGGTCAGCTGGCCGCGGCCGACGTGCCGGAAGACGTCCATCAGCCAGAGCCGGTCCTCGGCCGCCGCGTAGCCGGCGCCGAACTCGGTGCCGTAGCGGGTGGTGCCCGTGATGTGCGGCACACCGGCCTTCTTGTCGCGGACGATGGTGACGTCGGAGCGTCCGGCCGGCTTCTCGGTGGAGGCGACCTGGTCGGAGGGGACGCCGAAGGAGGCGTCGTTGAAGAAGGTGTTGATGGTCGAGTCGGTCACGCCCGGGTAGCCGGTGGCCAGCCCGGCGTACGGCCCGAGCTGGTCCACCGCGTGGGCAGGCTGGGTGCCGAAGGCCTGGTTGAGCAGGATCTGCGCGAGGGTCGCGTTGCCGTTCTCGCCGGGCGGCAGGATGTCCGAACACTGGCCGCCGCAGTAGTCGTTCGAGGCGGTCGCGGTGGCGGCGGTCGCCGCCGTCTGGCCGAGCGGAGAAAGAAGTGCGGCGACGAGGACGCATACCGACGCGGTCTTCAGGAACCCGGGGAGTCGGCGGGACGTTCTCAGTCTGTGCAGGGCGGTGCGTGGGGTTCGCCGTGGCATGGCAGCTCCTAGCGACGGGGGTGCGCGAACGTTACCGCCGGTATCCCCGAGTTTGAAGATGAACATGCGTCACTTTTCGGAGTCCGCAGGGAGAAACAGGGAGCAGCGCGAGGAGAACTCGAGAAGAGATGGAGCCGAATCGCCTGTCGATACGTCTATTCGGCGACATCTGCGAAGTCCGTGCGACGACGCCGAAGTGACCGAAGTACAAGGTGCAGGTGTGACGGAGGTGCAGGGCGATGGCCGGTTTCCGGAGTCTGGCAAGACAGGTACGCGATCCGGACTGTGATCTGGCACTACGGCGGTATTCACTGCGCAAGTGCCTGGAGAAGTTCGCCCCTTACGGGCATCGGGCGACCTGGGACCACCTCTGCTCCCGGGCGGGGTTCGGCCCGGAGGACCGCTCCCCCGACCCGGCGCGGCTCGTGGCCGCGCTGGAGGAGCTGGAGGAGGCGCGGTCCGTCTGGCTCGCGTACGAGACCGAGTTCACCGAGCGCCGCAGGAAGGAGAAGCACGACGGACTGCGCCGGCCGGGCAGTGTGGACGACTGGCACCGCCTCACCTGGGGCGGGTTCGGAGTCGCCTGGTGCGACGACCCCCGGGTCCATCCGGACGAGCCGCTGGCCGAGGTGCTGCGCAGGCTCATCGCCGCGCTGAACCGGGAACCGGGCTCCTGCTGCCCGGTGTGCGGCGGGGAGCGCCTGCTGTGGCGGTACGGCCTGGACCACGAGCCGTCGTCCGGTCCGGTCTGCACGGACTGCGGCATCCTGGTGCCGCGGCCCGTCCTCACCCCGCAGGTGCTGTCCGTCGCCCGGCGGGGACAGCTGCTGATGTCGGCCTGAGGGCCGGGCGGTAACGGGGGCACGGGGGACATTGAGGGGCACAGGGGGGCGTGGGGTGCGCAGGGGGATGCCGCACCCTCCGCTGCGAAGGGGCGAGGCTACCAGCCGCAAATCCGCTCGCTCCACCCGATTCCCGTGCGGACAGTGGACCCGATGTCACCGAACCGATGAACACGGGGAGTCCCATGTCCACGCTGCGGGTCACCGCCGAAGTGCTGACCGTCCACCCGCATCCCGACGCCGACGCGCTGGAGTTGGCCCAGGTGGGCCTGTACCGGGCCGTCGTCGCCAAGGGCGCCTATCGCACCGGCGAGGCCGCCGTCTACATCCCCGAGCAGGCCGTGCTGCCGCCCGGGCTGATCGAGGAGCTGGGGCTGACCGGCCGGCTGGCCGGGTCCGCGGCCAACCGGGTCAAGGCGGTACGGCTGCGCGGCGAGTTGTCCCAGGGCATCGTGTGCCGGCCGAAGGCGCTGGCGGACGTGGACCTGGCGCGGGCGGCGGCGGACGGCACGGACTTCGCGGAGCTGCTGGGCATCACCAAGTGGGTGCCGCCGATCCCGCCCACCATGAACGGCGAGGTGGAGCCGGCGGCCGAGCTGCTGCCCTGGGTCGACATCGAGAACATCCAGCGGTACCCGGACATCTTCGCCGCGGGCGAGCCGGTCGTCCTGACGGAGAAGCTGCACGGGTCGGCCTGCCTGCTGACGTATGTCGCCGATCACGGCCGGACCTATGTGTCCTCCAAGGGCTTCGGCGCCAAGTCGCTGGCGCTGAAGGAGGATCCGCGGAACCTGTACTGGCGGGCGGTGCACGCGCACGGGGTCGCCGAGGCGGCCGCCCGGCTCGCCGAGCGGCTGGGGGCGCGCCGGGTCGGCATCTTCGGGGAGGTGTACGGCGCGGGGGTGCAGGATCTGACCTACGGCGCGGACGGCCGCCGGGACACGCTGGGGTACGCGGTGTTCGACGTCTCGGCGGAGATCGACGGCGTGGTGCGCTGGCTGGATGCGGCCGCGCTGCTGACGGGCGAGCTGCCACTGGTGCCCCGGCTGTACGAGGGGCCGTACGACATCGAGCGGGTGCTGGAGTTCGCCGGCGGCCGGGAGACGGTGTCCGGGCGGGGGCTGCATGTGCGCGAGGGCGTGGTGATACGGCCCGCGGTGGAGCGGTACAGCGAGGTGACCGGGGGCCGGGCGATAGCCAAGGCGGTGAGCCCGGCGTATCTGACCCGGAAGGGCGGCACGGAGTACGAGTGAGCGTGCCGGGGGCGGATCCGCTCAGCGGGTCCGCCCTCCGTCCCGGCGGCTAGCGGCCCTCCGCCATCAGGCGGGAGCCCGTCAGGCGGTCGCCGAAGGCGTCGTCGGGGTTGGAGAGGACACAGGTGTCCAGCGACAGGCAGCCGCAGCCGATGCAGTCGGTGAGGTGGTCGCGCAAACGGTTCAGCTGCCTGATCCGTTCGTCCAGTTCCGAGCGCCACTTCTCGGACAGCCGGGCCCAGTCGTCCCGGGTCGGGGTCCGCTCCTCCGGCAGTTCCGCCAGTGCCTCGCGGATCGTGGCCAGCGGGATGCCGACCCGCTGGGCGGCGCGGATGAAAGCGACCCGGCGGAGGGTGTCACGGGTGTAGCGGCGCTGGTTGCCCGAGGTGCGGCGGCTGCTGATCAGGCCCTTGGCCTCGTAGAAGTGCAGGGCGGACACCGCGGCTCCGCTGCGTGCGGACAACTGGCCGACGGTCAGCTCATGGATCTTCTCGGGAATCTGGGGCACTCCTCAGAGATTACTCACCCGGCCGACACGGCCGCCGGGTCCGCCATCCGTTGACATCGCCCGCCCACCCGACCATGCTAAGCAGTTGCTTAGACACCGCGAGAGAGCGCGAGCGAGAGGCCGGGAACATGGCAGAACCGAGGACCTTCACCTCCCCCGACGAGCTGAAGGCCGCCGTGGGCGAGCAGCTGGGCCACACCGACTGGGTGGAGGTGGACCAGAAGCGGATCGACCTGTTCGCCGAGGCCACCGGGGACCACCAGTGGATCCATGTGGACCCGGAGAAGGCCGCCACGGGTCCCTTCAAGACCACCATCGCGCACGGCTACCTCACCCTGTCCCTGCTCCCCCTCTTCGGGCCGCAGCTCATCCAGGTCGAGGGCGTGAAGATGGGCGTGAACTACGGCACGAACAAGGTCCGCTTCCCCTCCCCCGTCCCGGTCGGCTCCCGGCTGCGCGCCACCGGGAAGATCACCGGCGTCGAGGACGTCCCCGGCGGTGTGCAGGTGACGCTCGCCTTCACCGTGGAGCGCGAGGGCGGCGACAAGCCGGTGTGCGTCGCGGAGTCGGTGTCCCGGTACTACCTCTGAGCGCCTACGCGGCGCCCACCATCCGGAGCACGAGGTCGGCGTAGAGCGCGCCGACCTCCTCCGGGGTGCGCGGGCCGTTCACGTCGAACCAGCGGGCCACGTCGATGCAGAGCGACAGCACGGCGAGCGTGGTGCCCTTGACGTCCCGGACGTCGAACTCGCCCGCGGCCACCCCGTCCTCGATGATCCCGCGCACCTCGGCGTCCACCTGCCGGCGCAGGGCGACGATCTCGGCGCGCGCCTCGGGGCCGAGCGCGTCGAGTTCGTACTGCACCACCCGCGCGGTGGTCCGCCGGCCCGCGTGCCAGCGGACGAAGGAGCTGACGGCGTCGGCCAGCCGCTCCGTGGCGCTGCCGTCGCGACGGGCCGCCGTACGCAGGATGTCCAGGGCCTTGTCGTGGCCGATCCGGCTGATCCGGTGGAGCAGCTCTTCCTTGGTCTTGTAGTGGATGTAGAGCGCGGCCGGGCTCATGCCGGCGCGGCCCGCGATGTCGCGGGTCGTCGTGGCGTGGTAGCCGCGCTCGGCGAAGGCCTCGACGGCGGCGACGAGCAGCCGCCGGGCCGCGTCCGGGGTGACCTCTTCCCACGGCTCCACTTCGCCGCCGGTCGTCTCCTCCGCCGTACTCATCGCTCGCTCGCCCCTCTCGGTGACAGGAACACCACCATACCGCCGAAGGTGAGCGAGCGCTTAGATCTGCCGCTCGGAACGGGTCGCGCGGCGTTCAGAGCTTCTCGAAGGGGTCGTGCTCGGCGAGCAGCTTCTCCAGGCGGGCCTGGTCGACGCGGCTGACGAGCTGTCCGGCCTCCTGCCGGTCCCGCACCACCTTGGCGAGGGTGAAGGCGGAGGTGACGAGGTACAGCACGGCGATGCCGAGGAAGGCGCGGACCCAGGCGTCGGCGTGCAGCCGGACGATGCCGGCGGCGGTGGCCGCCAGGGCGATGGCGAAGGACGCGACGGCCTGGCCGTAGAAGGCGGCCGTGCTCTGCTGCTTGACCGGTGTGTCACTCATGGCAGGCAGGATCGGGCGAGCGGGCCGCCCGGCACATCCGCCGGCGTACTCAGGTGCGTACTCAGAAGGCCGAGACGCCGGTCAGCGCGCGGCCGATGAGCAGCTTCTGGATCTGGCTGGTGCCCTCGTAGAGGGTCATCACGCGGGCGTCGCGCAGGAGTTTGCCGGCCGGGTACTCGTCGATGTAGCCATAGCCGCCGAAGACCTGGAGGGCGTTGTTGGCCGCGCGCACGGCGGCCTCGGAGGCGAACAGCTTGGCCTTGGAGGACTCGACGGCGAACGGCTCGCCCCGGTCGACGAGATCGGCGACCCGCCAGGTCAGCAGCCGCGCGGCGTCCACGTCGACGGCGATGTCGCTGATCAGCTCCTGCACCAGCTGGTGGTGGGCGATGGACTTGCCGAACTGCTCGCGCTCACCGGCGTAGGAGACGGCCGCGTCCAGGGCGGCCTGGGCGATGCCGACACAGCCGGCGGCCACCGACATCCGGCCCTTGGCCAGCGCGGACATGGCGACGGAGAAGCCCTTGCCCTCCTCGCCGAGGATCGCGGAGGCGGGCACCCGCACGTCCTGGAGGACGAGTTCGGCGGTGGCCTGGCCGCGCAGTCCGAGCTTGCCGTGGATGGTGCGGCGGCTCAGGCCGGGGGTGTCGGCGGGCACCAGGAAGGCGGTCACGCCCTTGTGGCCGGGGGCGTCGGTGGAGCGGGCGAAGAGCAGCACGACATCGGCCCAGGTGCCGTTGGTGATGAACATCTTGGCGCCGTTGATGACGTAGTCGTCGCCGTCGCGTACGGCGCGGGTGGTGAGGCTGCCCGCGTCGGAACCGGTGCCGGGCTCGGTGAGGCCGAAGCAGCCGACGTACTCGCCCGCGGTCAGCCCGGGCAGCCAGCGCCGCTTCTGCTCCTCGTTCCCCCAGGCGGCGATCGTCTTGGCGACCAGGCCGAGGGAGACGGACACGATGCCGCGCACGGAGGAGTCGCCGCGGCCCAGCTCCTCGGTGACCAGGCAGTAGGCGAGGTGGTCGCCGCCGGAGCCGCCGTACTCCTCGTCGATCGTCAGCCCGAGGAAGCCGACCTCGCCGAGCTTCTTGACGACGGCCCGGTCCACCTCCTCGGCCCGGTCCCAGGCGACCACGTGCGGGGCGATCTCGCGCTGCACGAAGTCCCGGGCGAGCTGCCGGACGGCGGACTGCTCCTCGCTCAGGCGAAGACTCACCACGGCGATCACCCCACATCTCGAAAGCTGCACTTGAAAGCTGCACATTTAAATTAGCACTGCTAGTTTCCAGTCGCAGCCCTACTATGTGCGCCATGGCCCGACCGCGCAAGCCCCTCCTCAGCACCGACCGGATCGTCGAGACGGCCCGGGACCTCGTGGACCGGGAGGGTCTGGCGGCCGTGTCCACCCGTCGGCTCGCCGCCGAGCTGGGGGTGAGCGGACCCTCGCTCTACAACCACTTCCGCACCAAGGACGAGATCCTGGAGGCGGTCGCCGACTCGGTGAGCGCGCAGGTCGACCTGTCGATGTTCGAGGACGGCCGGGACTGGCGCACCGCGCTGCACGACTGGGCCGTCTCCTACCGGGCGGCCCTGCGCGACCATCCGAACATCGTGCCCGTGCTCGCGCGCGGCCCCGGGCGCCGGCCGGCCGCGCTGCGGGTCGCCGACGCCGCGTACGGCGCGATGGTCGACGCGGGCTGGCCGCCGGCCCAGGCCACGTCCATCGGGGCACTGATGCGGTACTTCATCATGGGCTCGGCGCTGGGCTCGTTCGCCGGCGGCTTCGTGGACGACGCGAGCGCGTACGACCCGGCCGACTACCCCCACCTCGGGCAGGCCCATCTCCTGGCCGAGCAGCAGGAGAAGATCGACGAGCGGGCCTTCGAGACGGGGCTCACGGCACTGCTGGACGGGCTGGCCCTCCAGTACGAGCAGGCGGGCCAGGAGGCTCGGCAGTAGGCCGGGAAGCGGCCTCAGAACACCACCAGCGCCCGGCCCCCCTTGCCCGCGAGCATGGTGTCGAAGGCGGCCGGGATGCCCTCCAGGCCGATCCGCTCGGTGACCAGTGCGGACAGGTCCAGCCGGCCCTCCCGGACGTGCTCGGCGAGCACGGGCAGGTCGCGGGCCGGGTCGGTGTTGCCGTAGACGCAGCCGGACAGGGTGCGGCCCCAGTGGAAGATCTCCAGCGCGTTGAAGGTGACCTGCTCGTCCTTGCCGCCGATGCCGACGACCGTCGTACGGCCGCCCCGGCGGGTGGACTCCCAGGCCGCGCGGATGGAGACCGCCCGCCCCACGCACTCCACGGAGACGTCGGCGCCCTGCTTGTCCGTGAGGGCGCGGATCTCGCGCGGGGTGGTGTCGGAGGCCACCACGTAGTCCGTGGCCCCGGCGGCGCGGGCGAGTTCCTCCTTCTCGGCGGAGACGTCGACCGCGATGATCCGGGACGCGCCCGCGATCCGGGCCGACTGGAGCGTCGCGAGACCCACTCCCCCGACGCCGAACACCGCGACGGTCTCGCCCCGGCGGACGCGCGCCGAGTGGTGGACGGCGCCGTAGCCGGTGAGGACCGCACAGCCCAGGAGGGCGGCGTCCACCAGGGGCACACCTTCCGGAAGGGGCAGCACGCAGGAGGCGGGGACGACCGTCTCCTCGGCGAACGCGGCCACGTTGAGGCCGGGGTGGAGTTCGGTGCCGTCGACGGTGCGGGCGTAGACGTCGGCGGCGCCGTTCAGGGCGTTGGCGCACAGCCAGACCTCACCGAGGCCGCAGGCGTGGCAACTGCCGCAGGAGGGAGCCCAGTTGAGGACGACGGGGGCGCCTTCGGCGACATGGGTGACGCCCTCGCCCACCGCGACGACCGTGCCCGCGCCCTCGTGGCCGAGGACCGCGGGGACCGGCACCCGCATGGTGCCGTTGGACAGGGACAGGTCGGAGTGGCAGACGCCCGCGGCGGCGAGCCGGACCCGGACCTGTCCGGGGCCCGGGTCGGGCAGCTCGATGCCGGTGATCTCCAGCGGGGCGCCGATGGCGGGCAGGACGGCGGCTCGTACGGCCATGACTGTCGGACTTCCTTAGAACTGGAGGGACTTGGTCTGGAGGTACTCGGCGAGTCCGTGCGTGCCGAGTTCCCGGCCGACGCCGGACTGCTTGTAGCCGCCGAAGGGGGCGAGGGGGTTGAACCGGCCGCCGTTGATGTCGACCTGGCCGGTGTCCATACGGCGGGCGAAGGCCACCGCCTCACTCTCCTCACCGGCCCAGACGGCGCCGGCGAGGCCGTACACCGTGCCGTTGGCGAGGCGCAGGGCGTCCTCCTCGTCCTCGTAGCGCAGGATGCTCAGGACCGGGCCGAAGATCTCCTCCTGGGCGATGGTCATCTGGGGCGTCACGTCGGCGAAGACGGTGGGGCTGACGAAGTAGCCCTTCTCGCGCGGGTTTTCGGGTCCGCCGGCGACCAGGCGGGCGCCCTCGGCGATGCCCTTCTCGATGTAGCCGCGCACCCGCGCCTGCTGCTCGGCGCTGACCACGGGGCCGATGCGGTCGCCGTACTTGGCGGCGGCGGTCCGGGCCAGCTCGACGGCCTCCTCGTACTGGTCGCGGTGGACCAGCATGCGGGTCCAGGCGCTGCACGTCTGGCCGGAGTTGGACATGACGTTGGCGACGCCGACGTTCACCGCTCTGGCGAGGTCGGCGCTCGGCAGGATGACGTTGGCGGACTTGCCGCCGAGTTCGAGGGCGACCTTCTTCACGGCGGCCCCGGCCACGGCGCCGATCCGCCGGCCGACCGCGGTGGAGCCGGTGAAGGAGACCAGGTCCACGTCCGGGTGCTCGACGAGGGCCTGCCCGGCGACCGGGCCGAACCCGGTGACCAGGTTGAACACACCGGCCGGCACCCCCGCCGCGTGCACCGCCTCGGCGAACAGCTGGGCGGTGAGCGGGGTGTTCTCGGCGGGCTTGAGGACGACCGTGCAGCCCGCGGCGAGCGCCGGGGCGGCCTTGGCGACGATCTGGTGGAGCGGGTAGTTCCATGGGGTGATCGCGCCGACCACGCCGATCGGCTCGTGCAGGACGGTGGAGTTGCCGACCTTCTCCTCGAAGGAGTGGGTGGCGGCCAGCTCGGCGTAGGAGCCGGCCACCGCGACGGGCACGGCGGCGTGCACGGCCTGGGAGAACGCCGGCGGGGAGCCGAGTTCGGCGGTGACGGTCTCGGCGATCTCCTCCTCGCGGGCCGCCAGGACGTCCCGGAGCGCGGCCAGGCGAGCGGCGCGCTCGGCGGGCGGGGTGGCCGCCCAGCCGGGCAGGGCGGCGCGGGCCGCGCGCACGGCGGTGTCCACGTCCAGCGCGTTCCCGGCGGGGACGCGGGCGATGACCTGCTCGTCGGCCGGGTTCACGACCTCGATCGCGTCCCGGCCCTCGGCGGCGCGCCAGTCGCCGTCGATGTACAGGCCGTCATGTGCCTTCATACTGCTTCCTCCCGGCGGGTCTGCGTCGTCCGGCACACAAACTAGCGGCGTTAGTTTTCGTGCGCCAGGGCCGCCCGAGCCAGTCGTACCGGGACATCATCACAGCACGGGCGGGCGGGCGGTGGTCCGGGAGAGCGCGGGGCGCGACGGGAAACGGCCGGGGCGGCCGGGGCGTACGGTCGCCCCGGCCGTTTCCGGGGACAGGGAGGAGCGGGCTCGGCTATCGGGTGGCGGTCAGGTGGGCGAAGACCACCACGTTGCTGGTGTAGCCGGTGCGCCGGCTGAAGAGGCCGCCGCAGGTGAGCACCCGCAGTTCCGGGCGGCGGACCGGGCCGTAGACCTCCCGGTCGGGGAATCCGGCCTTGTCGAACACCTTCACCCGGTCCACGGTGTAGACGGCGCTGCGGCCGTCCGCCCGCTTGACCTCGATGAGCTTGCCCGGCTTGATCTGGGCGAGGGCGGCGAACACGGCGGGGCCGGTCCTGGTGTCGCGGTGGCCGACGGCGATCGCGGTGCCGGACTCACCCGGCGTGGGGCCGCTCTGGTACCAGCCGACCAGCTTGGGCCTGTCGACCGGCGGCGTCTCCAGCTGCCGGTCCTTGTCCAGCCGTACGGCCGCGACCGGGGCGTCGATCCCGAGCGAGGGGATGCGGAAGGACGTGGGCCGGGACCGGGGCAGTGGGCGGGGCGGCGGGGTGGGGTGCGCGGCGCCGGACTCCTCCCGGCTCGCGCCCCGCCCGTCGGCGCGGGAGGAACCCGGGGCGGCGGCCGCCGCCTCGGCCGGGCCGCCCGCCCCGCCGGCTCCGGCGGGCGGGTGGTCCGAGCCGCACCGGCCGGCCACCGTCACCAGGACGGTCACCAGCAGGGCCGTCCTGGTGAGGCGGTAGGCGCGGGTCCGGTACCAGGGCCTGCGTCGACGCCTACGCGGCGCCATGAGGCCGCCGGCGGATCAGCCGGATGTACACCGCGCCGCCGACCGCGACCAGACCCACGGCCGCCGCCGCGGCCACCGGCGAGTAGGCGGCCGCCGTGTCGATGAGACCGCCGCCGCCCGCGTGCACTCCGCCCTTCGGGCCGTTGTGGTCGCCCTGCCCCTGCCCCCAGGCCGAGTCGTCGTGGTGGTCGTCCGAGATCTGCCCGCCGGGGCCGTGGGCACCGCCGTCGTGCCGGTCGTCACGGCAGTTCACATGGAAGACCTTCTCCTTGGGCGCACCGGCCACCACCCAGGTGATCTTGTACTGGCCGTCGGCCAGTCCGAGCGGGTCGGTGTGTCCGGCGCCCCCGGCGAGCTGGATGGTGCCGGCGACGGTGGCCGCGGTGGGCAGCGGGGGCTGCGGCGTGATGGTGTAGGCGATGGTGGGCAGCACGTCGAAGTTGACGGCGTCCAGGTAGAACTTGCAGACCGTCGGGTCGTCCTTCGAGACGCCGTAGGGCACACCCACGCGATGGATCCTGATGTCGCCGTTCTCCCCCTGGGCCGCCGCGGTCGGTGCCGCCAGCCACGACGCACCGGCCGCGGCGAGGGCGGTGAGGACGACGGAGGCACCCGCGCGGGAGCCGAAACTGCGTGGGGATGTCAGGGTGGGCATGAATGTCCTCCGAGTCAGACGATTTTCATACAAATCGCTCTTTCGCCTGGACTCTGCTTGATGGACACCACGACAGCCGGAACCGACGCCCGGCGCGCCGTCAGAGATCGCCCGGGCGGCGCAATCCCCCGCCCCGGTCCCCCCGGCGCGCCGGCCCTCGGGTCACGGCAACGGCAGGAGGTCGACGGGCACTCCGTTCAGCACGGCGTTGCCCGAGAGCGGATCGAGCAGGCTGCCGTCGAGGAGCTGGTTGACGTTGACGCCGGGGGTGCCGGCCGCATGGCCGAGCCGGGTGCCGGGGCGGTCGTGGCCCCAGCCGTGCGGCAGGCTGACCACACCGGGCCGGATGTCCTCGGTGACCTCGGCGGGGACCACCACCTCTCCCCCGGCCCCCCGGACCCGTACGGCCGCCCCGTCCCGCACGCCCAGACGGTCGGCGTCCGCCGGGTGCAGGTGCAGGGTGCAGCGGTTGGAGCCGCCGGTGAGGGCGGGCACGTTGTGCATCCAGCTGTTATTCGAGCGCAGATGGCGGCGGCCGACGAGGACCAGTCCCGTGGGGCGCTCGTGCATCGCCTGCCGGAGCCGGGGCAGGTCGGCGGCGATCGGCCCGGGCAGCAGCTCCACCGCGCCGCTGCGGGTCCTGAGCGGCTGGGGCAGGCGCGGGCGCAGCGGGCCGAGGTCGATGCCGTGCGGGTGGGCGAGCAGCTTCTCCAGGGTCAGCCCGTCGGGGCGGGCGCCGAAGCCGTCGCCGTACGGGCCGAGGCGCAGCATCATGTCCAGCCGCCGCTCGGGGCCGTTGTCGCCGGTGAGCCGGGCGGCCAGCTCCTCGGGGTCGCGGCCGTGCACCGGCGAGTGGGCCTCGGTCACGGCCTTGCCCAGGGTCTGGGCGATGACCATCGCGTCCACGGCGGCCGGGTCGGCGCCGTGCATGCCGCTCGCCGCGAGCACCAGCCGGGCGAGGATCTCGGTCTCGGCCATGCGGCCGGGCTCCAGCAGGACGGCGGGGCGGGTGTAGCGGACCTGGTTGCGGACGGCGAGGGTGTTGAAGGCGAAGTCGTGGTGCGGGCTCTGCGCGGGCGGGGGCGGGGGCAGCACCACGTCGGCGTGGCGGGCGGTCTCGTTCAGGTAGGGGTCGACGCTGACCATGAAGTCCAAGGAGTCCAGCGCCTTGTCGAGGCGGTCGCCGTCCGGTGCGGACAGCACCGGGTTGGCGCCGATCACGATCAAGGCGTGCACCGGCTCGCCCTCCGCGGTAGCGGTGTCGATCTCCTCGGCGAGCGCGGACAGCGGCAACTCACCCTTCGCCTCGGGCAGTTGCCGGACGCGGGAGTGCCAGCGGCCGAGGGCGAAGCCGCGGCCGGGTCCGGCCGGGCGCGGGGTCTTGTCGGTGGCGGCCTGCGGGAAGAGGGCACCGCCGGGCCGGTCCAGATTGCCGGTGAGGATGTTCAGGACGTCGACCAGCCAGCTCGCCAGGGTGCCGTGCGGGACGGTGCAGCTGCCGATGCGGGCGTAGACGGCGGCGGTCGGGGCGGCGGCGAGTTCGCGGGCCAGGGTGCGGATGACGGGTGCGTCGATGTCACAGGCGGCGGCCACCGCCTCCGGGGTGAACTCGGCCAGCGCGTCCCAGAGTTCCGCCAGGCCCTGGACGTGCGGGGCGAGGTCCCCCAGGTCGACCAGGCCCTCCTCGAACAGCGTGGCCGCCATGGCGGCCAGCAGCAGGGCGTCGGTGCCGGGGCGGATGGCGAGGTGCCGGTCGGCGAGCCGGGCGGTCCGGGTGCGGCGCGGGTCCACCACGGTGAGCCGGCCGCCGCGGGCCCGCAGCGCCTTGAGCCGGCCCGGGAAGTCCGGCGCGGTGCACAGACTGCCGTTGGACTCCAGGGGGTTGGCGCCGATGAGCAGCAGATGGTCGGTGTGGTCCAGGTCCGGCACCGGGATGGCGTTGGCGTCGCCGAACAGCAGGCCGCTGGAGACGTGTTTGGGCATCTGGTCCAGCGTCGAGGCGGTGAACACGCTGCGGGTGCGCAGGGCGCCGAGGAGGACCTGCGGATAGAGGGCGCCGGCCATGGTGTGCACATTGGGGTTGCCGAGCACCACTCCGACGGAGTCGGCGCCGTACCGCTCCACGACCGGGCGCAGACCCGCGGCCACCGCGTCGAAGGCCTCCTCCCATGTGGCCTCGCGCAGTTCGCCCGCCACCCGGACGAGCGGGGTGCGCAGCCGGTCGGGGTCGCCGTCGACGGCGCCGAAGGAGGCACCCTTGGGGCAGATGAACCCCTTGCTGAAGACGTCCTCGCGGTCACCGCGGGCGCCGGTGACGCGGGTGCCCTCGACGGTGAGGGTCAGCCCGCAGGTGGCCTCGCACAGGGGACAGATTCGCAGGGCGGTGCGGGACACGGGGTCCTCCCGTCGGATCGGCGGCGGTGCCGGGCGAGCGCGGTACGACTCGGGGGCGGTGCGGAACGAGCGCGGAATGGCTCGGGGGCGGTGCGGAACGAGCGCGGAATGGCTCGGGGGCGGTGCGGGGCGAGCGTGGCGGTGCGGGGTGAGCGTGGAGCGGCTCGGGGGCGAGCATACCGACCGGTAGGCATGGGCGGGAGGGGGTGACGGACAGCCGTACGAAAGCCCACGGCGGCCGGCCCCTCCCGGCGTCAGTCGAGGACGCGCGCCAGATACGCCCGCAGCAGCTCGCGGGTCTCGGCGATGATCGCCTCGTCCCCCTCCGGGTCCGTCCGGAAGGCCAGCTGGACGAGGGTGTCCGCGCTCTCCACGGCCACCAGGAAGACCCGGCGCAGCTCCGTGTCCGGGGTCCGGCCGAGGTAGCGGGCCAGCAGATCGGTGAGCCGGTCGGCGACCCGGGTGTTGGGCTCGGCCTGGCGGGCGCCGACCGGGATCTGGTTGCCGAAGTCGACCAGGGAGAAGCCGGGCGCGGTGCGCTTCATGGCCAGGTACTCGTCGAGGACGGCGTCCATCGCGGCCCGCCAGTCCCCCCGGGCGGTCTCCTTCAGCCGCGCGGTGACGCGTTCGGTGTACCGCTCCAGGTTGCGCTGGGCGAGGGCGTCGGCCATCTGCCGCTTGTTGCCGAAGAACCGGTAGACCGAGCCGATGGGGACACCGGCGCGCAGGGCGACCGCCCGGGTGCTCAGCGCGTCGTAACCGACCTCGTCGAGGAGTTCGGCGCACGCGTCGAGGATCCTGGTCAGCCGTTCTGCGCTGCGCCGCTGGACGGGCGCGCGGCGGAGCGAGGTCGCGTGGGGCACGGACTTCATGATGCCTTTCCGCCGGGGCCGGGTGAAGCTCGCCCCCTGGTACGGGCAAGAGTGCCGGTGTGCTCATCCCCCGGTTCGCGGGGTCGCGGCGGCCGGCGAGGGGGCCCGGCTCTGCGCGTCCGACACCGTGATGTCCGCCGTGCTCTGCACCGGCCTGCCCTGTACGGCCCACACGGTGCCGTCGTCGGCGTACAGCCTGGCGGTGACATGGTGGGTGCCGTGCGGGACGAGCCGCGGGGGCAGGTGGTAGCGCGGGGTGCGCAGCCGGGCGACCTGGTGACCGTCGACCAGGAGGCGGACCCGTCCGCGTCCGGGTACCGCGGTCGGCCGCGCGTCCGGCGCGGAGCAGCGGAAGCGGTGGAAGGACAGCCGGACGTCCCAGCCTCCGGCGGGGTCGGGGGTGACCTCGACACCGACCTCGGGTGCGCTCTGCGCGGCGACCTGGCGCAGGTGCCGGCCGGTCCCGTCGGTGCCGGTCAGCACCTTGCCCACGGGCGACGGTGCGGACGTACCCGGCCGGGGCGCGCCGTCGTCACAGCCCGCCGCGCCGAGCGGCAGCAGGACGCACACCGCCAGCGCGGCCCAGAATTTACGCGTCCACGACATGTCCGGAAGCCTAGAACAGCGCTCCGCGCCTCCGGATCCGCCTCAGGTCTGGTTCACCTCCCCCGCAGGATGTACGGGGGAACCCCTGGGGAAGCGGATCTCCGAGGCCCTCTTGCGCGCACCGCCACTGATTCCTACGGTATTGCATAGGAATCGGAGCGCGAGGGAGCGATCATGAGCGATGGGGGTACCTCCCACGGGAGCGTGTTCGAGCGTGGGGGAGCGCGGAAGACCGCGGCGGCACTGTCGTATCTGACCGGGTTCGGCAACGAACACTCCTCGGAGGCGGTGCCGGGCGCCCTGCCCGAGGGCCGCAACTCGCCGCAGCGCGCACCGCTCGGGCTGTACGCGGAGCAGCTGAGCGGCTCTGCGTTCACCGAGCCGCGGGCGCACAACCGGCGTTCCTGGCTGTACCGCATCCGCCCGTCGGCCGCGCACCCCGCGTTCACCCGCACCGACAACGGCGCGATCCGCACGGCCCCCTTCACCGAGACCGTGCCCGACCCCAACCGGCTGCGCTGGAACCCGCTGCCGGAGCCGCCGGCGGGCACCGACTTCCTGGCCGGCCTCTGGACGCTCGGCGGCAACGGCGACGCGACCCAGCGCACCGGCATGGCCGTGCATCTCTACCACGCCAACTCCTCGATGGAGCGGGTCTTCTCGGACTCCGACGGGGAGCTGCTGATCGTGCCGGAGCGCGGCGGGCTGCTGCTGCACACGGAGTTCGGGCGGCTCTGTGTGGAGCCGTCCTATGTGGCGCTGATCCCCCGTGGGGTGCGCTTCCGTGTGGAGCTCCTGGACGACACCGCCCGGGGCTATGTGTGCGAGAACTATGGCGCACCGTTCCAGCTCCCCGACCTCGGCCCGATCGGCGCCAACGGCCTCGCCAACCCCCGGGACTTCTGCGCGCCGGTCGCGGCGTACGAGGAGGAGGACGGCCCGGTGGAGGTGGTGAACAAGTTCTGCGGCAACCTCTGGACGGCCACCTACGACCACTCGCCGCTCGACGTGGTCGCCTGGCACGGCACCCATGTGCCGTACATCTACGATCTGCGCCGTTTCAATGTCATCGGCACCATCTCCTACGACCACCCGGACCCGTCGATCTTCACGGTCCTCACCTCCCCCACGGACACCCCGGGCCTGGCCGGCGTGGACTTCGTGGTGTTCGCGCCGCGCTGGCTGGTGGGCGAGGACACCTTCCGGCCGCCGTACTTCCACCGGAACGTGATGAGCGAGTACATGGGCCTGATCGAGGGGGCGTACGACGCCAAGGCGGAGGGTTTCGTGCCCGGCGGCGGCTCGCTGCACAACATGATGTCGGCGCACGGCCCGGACCGGGAGACCTTCGACCGGGCGAGCGCGGCCGAGCTGACGCCGCAGAAGGTCGACAACGGGCTGGCCTTCATGTTCGAGACCCGCTGGCCGGTGACCCTCGCCCCGCACGCGGCCCGCGCCGGCCACCTCCAGCAGCGCTACGACGACGTGTGGCAGGGCCTGGAGCGGCACTTCCGCCCCGTGCGGTGACATTGCACTGAACCGGTCCCGACAGGTACGGATAGCCGAGTGACCTCCTTCGCACCGGACTCGATCGTCCTGAACCGCAAGCTGCCGCTCTGGTATCAGGTGTCGCAGTCGCTGCGCGCCTCCATACTCGGCCGTTCGCCCGAGGACCCGCTGCGGCTGCCCACCGAGGAGCAGCTCGCGGAGCACTACGGCGTCAGCGTGCTGACCATGCGACAGGCGCTGAAGGAGCTGGAGGACGAGGGGCTGATCAGCAGGCACCGCCGGCGCGGCACGTTCATCGAGCCGGACGCCCGGCGCGGGGCGCCGGTGCGGCTGCTCGGCTCGGTGGACGCGATCGTGGCCCAGCAGTCCGGCATGACGACGGAACTGCTGAGCCACGGGCCCGCGCCCGTGCCGGCCGGGCTCGCCGAGTACTTCCCCGGGGTGCCGGAGGTGACGACGTACCACCGGCTGCGCAGCGACGAGAAGACGGGGGAGCCGACCAACCACGCCGTCAACCACGTCCGCCCGGAACTGGCCGCGCGCATCGACCTGGACGACCTGGTCCGCTGGCCGATGACCAAGGTGCTCCGGGATGTCGTCAAGGCGGACATCAGCCGGATCACGGACACCGTCGAGGCGCGGCTCGCCGACCCGGAGACCGCGCGGCTGCTCCAGGTGCCGCTGCTCAGCCCGATCCTGCACTACACCGGGGTGACGTACGACACCGCGGGGCAGGTGCTGGACGTGGCGGTCATCCAGTACCGGGGGGACCGGTTCGCGTTCACCGTCACCCTGGACGCGACCTGATCCGGGGCGCCGGTCCAGGTCGTACCATGCCCTGCGTGACGCACGACGACGCTCCGCTGCTGGCGGACCTCATGCCGTGGTCCGTCGCACCGCTGCGGCCGGGCCGCGCCTGGCCGACGGCGCCCGACCCGGCGTCCCTGCGGGCCCGCTGGGACGCCCTGATGAAGGCGGAGGGGACGGACCGCGAGGCGCTCTTCGAGCCGACGCGCGCCCGTGGCCTGGGCACGGCGGTGGGCCAGCTGCCCGGCCGGACCGGCGGCACCGGGCGGCTCGGCCGCGCCACGGGCCCCTGTCCCGAGCCGGTCCGGGTGCTGGCCGCCCCCTTCGACGAGCAGTGGCTGATCCCGGACCACCGGCTGATCGACACGGCCCGCCCGGAGCTGTGGCGGGTGGCCGACGGGCAGCAGGTGTTCACGGTCGAGACCGGCGCCGAGCCGCCCCTCCTGGCCACCTCGCTGCTGCCCACCCTGCGCACCGGCCGCATCCGCCCGCTGTACCGCCGCCCCGGCGGCGCCGAGCCGAATCTGGCGCCGGGTCTGCTGGAGCGGCTGCCGGGCGATCCCGCGCCGGCGGACGTGCTGGCCTGGATCATGGCGGTGATCCGCCCGGACCTCACCGTTCCGCTCACCGACGAGCCCGGGGTGTGGCGGGCGGGCACCGAGGTGGGGCACCGGATGCTGTGGCTGCTGCGCCGGCACGGCGAACGCCCGAGACTCCCCGGCGGCCGCCGCCCCTACGTCCGCGCGCCCCTGCCGCCCCGTCCTCGTACCCTGCACTACGACCCCGAGGAGGAGACCCTCCACCTCGACGAGGGCCGTATCTCCCCGGTGCCGCCGGAGGCCTGGGACCAGGAGGTGGCCGGTGTCCGGGTGCTGGAAGCGTGGTTCGCGGCCCGTACGGCCCCGGCCGAGCCCGGCACGCTCGCCGCGATCGGCCCGGCCGGCTGGCCGCAGGCCTGGACGTCGGAGCTGCTGGAGCTGATCACCGTCCTGGCCCTGCTGGCCGAACTCCGCCCGCTGCGGGCCGGGCTGGAGGTGACCTCCGCGATCACCGCGACCGATCTGCGCCAGGCGGGCATCCTGCCTGCGCCGCCCTGGTCCCGCCGCCCCGCCTCCGTCCTGGACCACCAGGAAGAAGGCCCGGAAGGCCAATTCGCCCTCCTCTGAGGGCAGTCCCGGCTCTCACCGGCTGCTGCCCCGCACAGGCTTCACGGGCCCTCACCGGCTGCGGCACCCGCCCACCGCGGTACCGCAGTTACCGGCTACCGCCCAGCCGCCCCACCCGAGCCTCAACAGCCCTCGCCTCCACCCCGATTCAGCCCTCTCCCCGTCCCGCTTCGAAGCCGTCCAGGACGCGCTCCAGCGCTCGGTGGAAGACCGCTTCCAGGTCGATCGGGCCCGGGTCCTGCGCGAAGGCCGCCGCCATCCTCGGATACGCGCCGGAGGCGATCTGCGAGGCCAGCCAGGCGCCGCGCGCCGCGTTCTCCTCGGCCTCCGACCAGGGCAGGGCGCGTACCCGCTCGGCGGTGTCGAGTTCGTTGCGGACGTAGGTCGTCACGACGCCGTTCAGCATGGCGATGAGTTCCAGCTTCGTGCCGTAGGCCGCTTCGAGCGGGTCCAGGCAGGCCAGGCAGTGCTCCAGATAGCGCAGGGCGTGGGGGCTGAAGCCGTAGACCGGTGACATCAGGCGCGGCATCCACGGGTGGCGGTGCAGCAGTGCGCGGGTCTCGTGGGCCACCCGGAGCAGGTCGGCCCGCCAGTCACCGCTCGGCTCCCACGGCTCGTGCTCGGCGCTGACCGCGTCCACCATCAGCTCGTACAGGTCCTCCTTGCGGGGGACGTAGTTGTACAGCGACATGGTGCCGCAGCCCAGCTCGGCCGCGACATGCCGCATGGACACCGCGTCGAGCCCGTTCGCGTCGGCGATCCGGACCGCCGCGGCCGCGATGTCGTCGCGTGTGTAAGCCGGTTTAGGGCCCCGGCCCGTGCGCTCGGGGCGCGCCCAGATCACCTCGGGGACGGCCCCTCGGACTGCCATCGGTCATCACCTCGGTCACCATCCTAGTTACGTACAGCGTACGTAGTGCGCTATGGTCGACCCATGACTACTGCGTACGCTGTACTTAGTGAGGGCCTGGAGAAGCGCTTCGGCGCCGTACCCGCCCTGCGCGGGCTGGATCTGGCCGTGGCCGAGGGCACGATCTGCGGACTGCTCGGGCCGAACGGCGCCGGAAAGACGACCGCGGTCCGGCTGCTGACCACGCTGCTGCGGCCGGACGCCGGCTCGGCCCGCGTCGCCGGGCACGACCTGGTCCGCGAGGCCGCCGCCGTGCGGAGCCGGATCGCGGTCACGGGGCAGTACGCCTCGGTCGACGGAGACCTCACCGGCCGGGAGAACCTGCGGCTGTTCGCCCGGCTGCACCGGGTGCGCGGCCCGGCCGCCCGGGCCGACGAGCTGCTGGAGCGCTTCGGGCTGGCCGAGGCCGCCGACCGGAGGACGGCCACCTGGTCCGGCGGGATGCGCCGCCGGCTGGACCTGGCCGCGAGCCTGGTCCGGCGCCCTGCGGTCCTCTTCCTCGACGAGCCGACCACCGGCCTCGACCCGGCCGGCCGCGCCCGCATCTGGCAGGCGGTACGGGATCTGAAGGCCGACGGCACCACCGTGCTGCTGACCACGCAGTACCTGGAGGAAGCGGACCAGCTGGCAGACGACATCGCCCTGATGGACCGCGGCCGGGTCACGCACACCGGCTCCCCCGCCGAACTCAAGGCGCTCATCGGCTCGTACGCCGAGGCCGTGGTCGCGGACGCCGAGGCGCTGCCGCGGGCGGCGGCCGTGCTCGACCGGCTCACCGGCCGGGAACCCGTCCTGGACCGGGCACGCGGCACCGTCGGCGCGCTCACCACCGACCCGACCCTGACCCTGCCCCGCCTGGTGCGCGAACTCGACGCCGCCCACGTGCCGTTGCTGGACGCGAGCATCCGGCCGCCCGCGCTCGACGACGTGTTCCTGCGGCTCACCGGCACGGCCGCGCCCCGCGAGGAGGCCGCCGCATGAGCGCCCTGGTGCACGACGGACTGGCGATGACGGGCCGGCAGCTGCGGCGGGTCCGCAACAGCCCGGGCCTGGCGGTCCTGACCCAGCTGATGCCCGTCAACATGCTGCTCTTCTTCGGGTACGTGTTCGGCAGCGCACTGGCGATGCCCGGCCGTGAGTACCGCTCCTTCTTGGTGCCCGGGCTGCTGGTGGCGACGGCGGCCGGCGGGCTGATGACCGGCATGTTCCAGGCCGCCGCGGACACCCACCGCGGGGTGACGGACCGGCTGCGCACCTTGCCGGTGAGCCGGGCCGCCGTACCGCTCGGGCAGGCGGTGGCCGACCTCGTCGTCACCACGCTCGGCACGGTGCCGCTGCTGCTCGTCGCCCTCGCGGTCGGCTGGCGGATCGAGGGAACGGCCCTCGACGCGGCCGGCGCGGTGGGACTGCTGCTGCTCTTCCGGTTCGCCTGCACCTGCGCCGGGATCTTCCTGGGGCTGCTCAGCCGCAGCGAGGAGGCCGCCGGGCAGCTCGGCGCCTCCTCCTTCGTGCTGCCACTGCTGTCGAACGCCTACATCCCGACGGCCCACCTCCCCGGCTGGCTGCGCACCCTCGCCGAGTGGAACCCGATCAGCGCGGTGACCACCGCCCTGCGGGACCTGTTCGGCAACGCGCCGGTCCCGCACGGGGCCGCCTGGCCGGTGGCCCATCCGGTCGCCGGGGCGCTCGCCTGGAGCCTCGCGCTGACCGCGCTGTTCCTGCCGCTCGCCGTACGCCGCCACGCGCGCGGTGAGTGAGCCGCGGCCGGTCCCCGGCTACTGACAGAGTCGCCGGTCAGGGGGGATCATCCACCCCATGGACCAGCTTCCGCTGCCCCTGGAGGGCATCACCGTCGTCGCCGTCGAACAGGCCGTGTCCGCGCCCTTCGCGACCCGGCAGCTCGCCGACCTGGGGGCCCGGGTCGTCAAGGTGGAGCGCGTCGACGGCGGCGACTTCGCGCGCGGCTACGACACGGCGGCCCGCGGTCTCGCCTCGCACTTCGTGTGGTGCAACCGCGGCAAGGAGTCGATAGCGCTGGACCTCAAGGACCCGCGCGGTCTCGACGTCGTACGGCGGCTGATCGCGGACGCGGACGTGTTCGTGCAGAACCTCGCGCACGGCGCGGCGGCCCGGCTCGGCCTCGACGCGGCCACGCTGTGCGCCGCGCACCCGCGGCTGATCGCGGTGGACATCTCGGGCTACGGCTCCGCGGGGCCGTACGCGGACAAGCGGGCGTACGACATGCTCGTGCAGTGCGAGGCGGGGCTGGTGTCGGTGACCGGGACGCCGGAGCAGCCGGTGAAGGCCGGGATCCCGGCGGCGGACATCGCGGCGGCCATGTACGCCTTCTCGGGGGTGCTGGCGGCGCTCGTGCGGCGCGGGACGACCGGGCGGGGCGGGCCGGTGGAGGTGTCCATGCTGGAGGCGCTGGCCGAGTGGCTGGGGCATCCGCTGCACCACGCGATGCACGGCGGTGAGCCGCCGGCCCGCACCGGGCTCGCGCATGCCGTGATCGCGCCGTACGACGCCTATGCGACGGCCGACGGCGGGCGGGTGCTGCTGTCGGTGCAGAACGACCGGGAGTGGCGGCGGCTGGCCGAACAGGTCATCGGCCGGGCGGAGCTGGGCACGGATCCGGCGTTCGCGACGAACGCGGCGCGGGTGGCGCACCGGGAGCGGACCGACGCGCTGGTCGCCGGTGCGCTGGGGGTGCTGGACACGGAGGAGGCGCTGGCCCGGCTGGAGAAGGCGGGCATCGCCTGTGCGCGGCTGCGGGACCTGCACGAGCTGGCGGACCATCCGCAGCTGGCGGCCCGGGAGCGGTGGCGTGCGGTGGGTTCGCCGGTCGGGCCGCTGAAGGCGCTGCTGCCTCCCATCACTCTGCCGGGCGGGGACGAGGCACGGATGGGGGATGTGCCCGCACTCGGGCAGCACACCGGGGCGCTGCTGCGTGCCGTGGGGATGACGGACGACGAGATCGCAGCGTTGCGCCGGGACGGTGTGGCGGCCTGAGCCCGGGCACCCCGGAAGGGGCTCAGTGCCGGTGGCCGCCGAACAGCGAACGGCGCAGCCGGCGCAGCGGCGCGAAGAGCGAGACGCGGCCGATCCGCGCACCCCGGTCGCTGCTGCGGCGGACGGTGTCACGCGCCGTCAGCTCACGCATCAGCGAGGTCGCCTCGACCGTCTCCCGCTGCGGTATGGCGGGACCCGCCAGCACCGACAGATGGCGGTCCAGGCGCGAACTGGTCGCGCTGCTCCCGCAGGTGATCGCAGGGACCCTGGCCCTGCTGCGCACTGTTATCTGTTCCATGTCACTCCCCACCCGTACGAGTCCACCCGGCCCGGGCAGGCTAACCCTATCGCCCCAGGCGGGCACGCGGGTATCGCGCCCACAGGATTCACCTTCCCCGTAAGGAGGTTGACCATCCCCCTTTGACTACTCTCCGAATCCAACCGATTTCAGGCCGAGTTGGACAATCGGCTGACCGGTGGGCCGAGCTGATCCCCCGTCAGGCTCGACGGTTACGGCGAGTGACATGGAGCCGGGGTCGAGACCCCGCGCGACCAAGGGCGTGTCGCCCGCGAAGAGCCCGAGGGAGCGCGGTTGCACGCGGGGGCGCATGAGCCAGAGCTGGTGAACGCGCCCGCCGGGCGGGGCGCCGTATCCGCTGAGGGTGACGACGGCCTCCCGGCGCGATACGGAAGCGATCACTCCGATACCGCGGCCGCGGGCGTCCGCGCTGCGCGAGGCGCGCACGTCGGGAGCGGCCAGAACGTGGGCGATCTCACGTGCCCGGGCCTGCCCGGCGTCGAGCCGGTCCCGGGTGCGGTCCGCCTGGACGGCGAAGAGGGAGGCGACGACCAGTGCAGCGGCGGCCGTGACCGTCGCGAACGGCACCAGGAGGGGGCGCCCGCGCGGGGTACGGCCGCGCCCCGGCGACAGCCGGCCGTCCCAGACGTACGGCGGCAGCCGGCGCGTGTCCGGCTCCGGCACCGGCGGCCGTCCGCCGTACGCGCGCGGGGCCGGGGGCTCCTGCGGGGTGGCGCGCACCGCGGCCAGCACCCGGTCGCGCAGGGCGGCGGGCGCGGGGGTCGCCGTGGACCAGGCCAGGCGCACCGCATCCTCGGCCAGGGCCCGCACCTCGGCGGCGCAGCGATCGCAGTCCCGCAGGTGCTTCTCGAAGCGGCGCCGTTCGCCGGGTGCGAGGGCGTCGAGGGCGTAGGGCGCGGCGAGGGAGTGCGGGTCCTCGCCGCGCAGGCGCCTGCCGAAGAGGCTCATGCGGCACCTCCCAGGCACTCGCGCAGCCGGGTGAGGCCGTCCCGCATCCGGGTCTTGACCGTGCCGAGCGGCAGCGAGAGGCGCTCCGCCACCTCGCGGTAGGTGTAGCCGTCGTAGTAGGCGAGGGTCACGGACTGGCGTTGCAGCTCGGTGAGGCGGCGCAGACAGCGGCGCACCCACTCGCGCTCGAGGCCGGCCTCCACCTCCTCGGTCACCTGGTCGAACGCCACCTCCCCGGCGCGCAGTGCCTCCCGCTGCTCGCGCTCGCCGGCCGCGCGGGCGCTGCGCACCCGGTCGACGGCCCGGCGGTGGGCCAGGGTGAGGATCCAGGAGAGGGCGCTGCCCCGCCGGGGGTCGAACCGGGCGGCGGAGCGCCACAGTTCGAGCAGCGCCTCCTGGACCACCTCCTCGGACTGGGCGGGGTCCCGCACCACGCGTCGTACCAGCCCGTAGACCGGGCCGGACACCAGTGCGTACAGCTCCTCGAAGGCCCGCTGGTCGCCGCCCGCCACGAGCAGCAGCAGCTCGTCGGCTGCCTCGCGGGCCCGCTCCCCGCGGCCGCAGCCGGGTCTTCCTCGCGTACCGCGCATCCGCACCGCACACACCTCCCCACGGTGGTACGGATCGGCGGGCCGAAAACGCGGGCCGGCGGGCCGGGAAGATTTTCCGGGCCCGGTATCCGTGCTGCGGCGGATGCGAAACGGCGGAGACCCCGTCGGCCGGGGCCTCCGCGTCTGGTGCGGGCTCGCCGGGAACTTCACTCTGCCGGGCGAGCCCGAACGGGGTGGGGCGGGGTGTGGTTTCGCCGGGTGTCCGGCTCAGGCCGCGTTCGTGAACACCGGCAGGAAGCCGCCCGACTGGCCGGCCGCGGTGGGGTGGTACGACTCGCCGATGTCGAGCCAGTTGACGCTGTGCAGCCAGGAGTCGCTGGAGCAGATCTCGTGGTTGGCGAAGGCGGAGCGCACGTCGCCGAAGACGAAGTTGTGGGCCTGGGCGCGCTTCTGGATGGCGGCGTCGATGTAGTCGGCCGCGTCGTTGATCGCGGACCGCTTGGTCTCGGAGAGGCCGAGGCAGCTCTGTCCGAGCAGGTAGAAGCGGGGGTAGCTGAGGACGACCACCCGGGCGGCGGGGGCCTTGGCGCTGATCGCGTTGTAGACGGTGTCCAGCTTGCCGGGGAGCGTGGTGTCGACGTAGTTCTCGGCGGTCTGGATCCTGGCCAGGCAGGAGCTGTCGGACTGGAGCACACAGGTCGTCATGACGTCGGAGAACCCGGCGTCGTTGCCGCCGACGGTGAGGGAGACCAGTGAGGTGCTGGAGTTCAGCGAGCCGAGCTGGTTGGCGAGCACGTCGTCCGTCGTGGCGCCAGAGCAGGCGTTGAAGGCGAACGAGGACGGGCTGTGGGCTGCGTTCCACAGGTACGGGTACGCCTTGGTGCTGCGGTCGCAGCTGCCGCTGGAGCTGAGGTAGCTGCCCGAGCCCACCCCGGAGGAGTAGGAGTCGCCGAGCGCCACATAGCCGCCGGACACGGCCGTCGAGGAGGCCTGTGCGGAAGCGGCCCCGGTGAGACCGAGGCCGGCGGCGAGGAGGAGCGAGGTCACGAATCCGGTAAGTCGGGAACGTCTCATGGAACCTCCCTTTAGCAGGATCTCTGCGTCAACCGTCGTACCAACTACGCGTGTTGACGGGAAGTGTCCATGCCAAAACTGTTGCGCTCTGAACAGGATCGACCCAAGACGTTCACCGCTCAGCTATTGCATGTGCATGCCATATGGGTTGATACGCCGTCACCCCGTGCGCCCCCGCCGGCGGCCCCGGACGCCCTTGACGGTCCCGCGCGGGTGGGCCACATTGAAGCCCGGCATCCGGCGCGTCGGGGGGCAAAGTCGCCCATGCAGACCTTCGGGATCAAGACACCTTCATCGGACAGCCCTCCGGGGGACGCCGAGCGAGTGCGGCCAGGGTCGGGGAGGGCCCTGCCGGCACTGCTCGCGGGCGTCGCGGCGGCCGTGGGGGCGGCCGGCGCGCTGCTCGCACTGCTCGACACCGACTCACCGCTGCGTGCTCCCTGCACGCTGTTCTTCCTGCTCGGCGCGCCGGCCGCGGCGATCGCCGCGGGCTTGCGCGGGCTGGATCCCTTCGGCCGGACACTGTGCGCGCTTGCGGGCTCCGTCGCGCTGAACATGCTGGTGGCCCAGGGCCTGCTGGCCGTGCACCGCTGGTCGGTCCGGGGCGGAGTGGCCGCGGTGACCGTGCTGAGCCTGCTGCTCCTGCTCGTGGTTCTGCGCACGGCCCGGCGCCGGGGACAAGTTTCCGGAAAACGCCCCCAACCGTGAGCAATCTGGGCCAAAGTTATGTAGTAGAGAAACCAACAAAAAAGTGAGGCATCCCCTCAGGGGTTGCCTATCCACTTCAACCGTCAATACCGTCGTACATCACACCCGCACCGGCACGTCGGCAACGGCTCCAGGGGAGGGCTCAGGGCCACGGCGCTCGTCGGTGCGGGGCGCGGTAGGGGGGTGCCGTGCTCGGTGGCCGCTTCGGTGACCGAGCCGTGCCGCGCGACCGGCTGCCGTCTTTTCCCGGCAGTCCGGCCAGCTTTGCCAGCTCGTCCACGCGCACGGAGACCCGCTCCCCGTGCCGATGACGAGAACCCCCCTTTCGAACCGGACACACAGCCGGGCCGCCCAGGGGCGGGCGGTCCACCGGACGAGAGGGAAAAACCCATGAGTTCCGTTCTGCGCCCGCCTGGTTCAGGGCAGGATCCGCTCTTCGCCGACCACTACCGGCCCATCTCCTCGCACCTGGCGATCACTCCGCCGGTGAGCGTGGTGATCCCCGCCATGAACGAGGCGGAGAACCTGCCCTACGTCTTCAAGTCGCTGCCGCACTGGATACACGAGGTCGTGCTGGTCGACGGCAACTCCACGGACGACACCGTGGACGTGGCGCGTTCGCTGTGGCCGGAGGTCCGGGTCGTCGAACAGCGGGGCAAGGGCAAGGGGGATGCCCTGATCACCGGGTTCGAGGCCTGCACCGGCGACATCATCGTGATGGTCGACGCGGACGGCTCGGCCGACGGCAACGAGATCGTGTCGTACGTCTCCGCGCTGGTCTCCGGCGCCGACTTCGCCAAGGGCTCCCGGTTCGCCAACGGCGGCGGCACGGACGACATGACCTTCGTCCGCAAGCTGGGCAACTGGGCGCTGTGCACCATCGTCAACCGCAAGTTCGGCGCCCGCTACACCGACCTGTGCTACGGCTACAACGCCTTCTGGCGGCACTGCCTCGACAAGATCGACCTCGACTGCACCGGCTTCGAGGTCGAGACGCTGATGAACATCAGAGTGGTCAAGGCGGGACTGAAGGTGCAGGAGATACCCAGCCACGAGTACCTCCGCATCCATGGCACCAGCAACCTGCGCGCCGTACGGGACGGGATACGGGTGCTCAGGGTCATCCTCGGGGAACGCTCCAACCGGCGCGAACTGCGCCGCCAGGAACGCCCCTCCCCGCTGCTCGACACGGTCCGGGGAGAGCTGTCGTGAGAGACGAGCCGGGAGACGGCCGCGGGGATCCCGGTGTCTCCGTCGTGATCTGCGTGTACACCGAGGACCGCTGGGAGGACATCCTCGCGGCGGTCGCCTCGGTGCGCGCACAGTCGTATCCGGCCCTGGAGACGCTCCTGGTGGTGGACCACAACCCGGCCCTGCACAGCCGGCTGGAGCGCGAGTACAAGGAGACGGACGGCGTCCGGGTACTGGCCAACGCCGGTCCGCGCGGGCTGTCCGCCGGCCGCAACACCGGCATCGCCGCCTCCCGCGGCGAGGTGATCGCCTTCCTCGACGACGACGCCGTCGCCGAACGGGACTGGCTGCGCCGGTTCGCCGAGGGGTACGCCGACCCACGCGTGATGGCGGTCGGCGGCCGTACCGAGCCGGTCTGGGCGTCCGGCCGGCGGCCCGCCTGGTTCCCGGCGGAGTTCGACTGGGTGGTGGGCTGCACCTACAAGGGGCTGCCGCCGGGCCGGGTGCGGGTCCGCAACGTCCTCGGCGGCAACGCCTCCTTCCGCCGTACGGCCTTCACCGCGGCGGGCGGCTTCGCCACCGGCATCGGCCGCGACGGCGACCGCCGCCCGCTGGGCTGCGAGGAGACGGAGCTGTGCATCCGCCTCACCCGGTCCCGCCCCGACGCCGTCCTGCTCATCGACGACCGCGCGGTCATCCACCACCGGGTGCCCGCACCCCGCGAGCGCTTCGGCTACTTCCGCGCCCGCACCTACGCCGAGGGCCTGTCCAAGGCCCTGGTGGCCAGGAGCGTCGGCGCGGACAAGGGCCTGGAGTCCGAACGCCGCTACACCACCCGGGTGCTGCCCGCCGGGATCGCCCGGGGACTTCGGGACGCCCTGCTCGGCCGCCCGGGCGGCGCGGGCCGCGCGGCCGCGATCGTCACGGGCGTGCTGAGCGCCGCCGGCGGCTACGCCCTCGGCACCCTGCGCGCCCGGCACGGCGGTACGGCGTGCACGGCACCGCCGATCCCCGGCGACCCCGGCCCGGCGAGCGCCGCCGGTCCTGTGAGCGGCCTTGACGATCCCGCGGATGCAGACGCCGGACCCGGGAGGCAGCCGTGAGCGACACGCCCGTGCCCATCCTCATGTACCACTCGGTCGCGATCGCGCCCAACGCCGCCACCCGGGCCCTGTCGGTCGCGCCGGAGGCGTTCGCGGAGCAGCTGGCGCTCATCGGCGACCTGGGGCTGACCCCCGTCACCACCGCCGATCTCGCCGCGCACTGGCGGTCCGGCCGCCCGCTGCCCGCCCGGCCGGTGCTGATCACCTTCGACGACGGCTACGAGGGCGTGCACCGGCATGCCCTGCCCGTGCTCGCCGAGCACGGCTTCCCGGCCACCCTGTTCGTCTCCACCGGCTGGCTCCGCGGTGGGTACGACACCGGAGGCGGCCTCGACACCATGCTCGACTGGCGGCAGGTGCGCGAACTGGCCGCCGCCGGGGTCGAGATCGGCGGCCACAGCCACACCCATCCGCAGCTCGACCAGCTCCCCGACGACGCGCTGCGCACCGAGCTGACCCGCTGCACCGAGATCGTCACCGAGGAGCTCGGCGTCCGCCCGGTGTCGTTCGCCTACCCGTACGGCTACTCCAGCCGCCGGGTCCGCCAGGCGGTGCGCGCGGCCGGGTACGACCAGGCGCTCGCCGTCGGCAACGACCTGGCCCACCGCCGCCAGGGGCCGTACGCGCTGCGCCGGGTCACCGTGCGCCGCAGCACGGGCGCGGCGGAGTTCGAGCGGCTGCTGCACGGCCGCGCCCTCGCCCGTGACTTCGCCAGGGACCGTGCCCTCACCCAGGGGTACGCCCTCGTCCGCAGAGCCCGCCAGGTCCGCCGGAAGGCCATCCGTACCCGTGTCTGACACGACCACCACGACCGAGGCCGACGCGCCCGGCGCCCGGACGTCCGAGCAGGCGGGCCGGGCACCGGGCGGCAGCCCGCTGTTCCGCAACGCCTACGCGCTGATGCTCAACACCGGCATCTCCGCCGTCCTCGGGCTGGGCTTCTGGCTGGCCGCGGCCCGCTACTACACCGAGTCGGCGGTCGGGCAGGGCTCGGCCGCCATCGCCGCGATGAAGCTGCTCGCCGGGCTGACCGCGGTGACCCTGACCGGCGCGCTGGCCCGCTTCATCCCGGTCTCCGGCGCGCGCACCGGACGGCTCGTCGTGCTGACGTACGCGGGCAGTTCGCTGGTGGTCGCGGTGGCCGCCGGGGTGTTCCTGCTGACCCTGGACGCCTGGGGGCCGTCGTACCGCTTCCTGCACGGGACCGTCAACGGGCTCGGCTTCGTCGTGGCCGTCGCCGCCTGGAACGTGCTCACCCTCCAGGACGGGGTGCTGACCGGGCTGCGCAGCGCGCCCTGGGTGCCGGTCGGCAACACGGTGTTCTCGGCGGTGAAGCTGGGCCTGCTCGCCGCGTTCGCCGTGGCGATCCCGACCGCCGGTGTCTTCGTGTCCTGGGTCGCCGCCATCGCCACCTCCGTGCTGCCGCTCGGCTGGCTGGTGTTCCGCCGGCTGGTGCCCCGGCACGTGAGGGCCACCGAGGGGCGGGCGAGACCGCCGACGCCACGGGAGATCGGGCGGTTCCTGGCCGGGGACTACACCGGCTCGCTGTTCTCGCTGGCCGTGGTCTACCTGGTCCCGGTGATCATCGCCTCGCAGGTCAGCGCGGAGCAGAACGCCTACTTCTACATCACCACCACCATCGGCGGCACCACCAACCTCCTCGCGATCAACATGGGTGCCTCGCTCACCGTCGAGGGCTCGCACGACCCGGCACGGCTGGCCGCCGACACCCGTGCCGCGCTGAAGCGGATGTTCCGGATCATGCTGCCGATCTCCGCGCTGCTGTTCCTCGGTGCGCCCTGGATCCTCGGCGTGTTCGGGCCGGGCTACGCGGCGGCGGCCACCCCCTTGCTGCGCTGGTTCGCGGTCGGCGCGCTGCTGCGGGTGGTCATGGAGACCTGCTTCGCGGTGCTGCGCGCGCAGAGCCGTACCGCGGGACTGGCCTGGATGCAGGGCCTGTTGTGTGCGCTGGTGCTCGGTCTGACGTTGCTGCTGCTGCCCCGGATGGGGCTGACCGGCGCGGGCGTCGCCGAGATCTCCAGCCTCACGGTGATCGTCGCGATCACCGCGCCCAGGCTGTGGCGGACCGTCCGGTCGGCTCCCGTCGGCGTGCCGGAGACGGCGGCACCCGACGGGGACCTGGCCGATCTGGGGACGTGCGAGGTCGCGGTCGCGGCCGCCCCGGCGCGCCGGCCCGGCCCGGCCTGGGCGCTGGACTCCGACACCGTCGCGCTCGGCATCCATGTGGACTTCGACCATCAGGAACGGCGTCCGGACGTCCGGCCGGGTCCCGGCACCCCGCCCGCGGGCACCCGGCTGCCGCTGGAGCAGCCGGCCCCGAGGACCGCCCCGGGCCCGTCGGCGCGCGCCCGGCTGCTGCCCACCCGTTCCGGGGTGGTCCTCGGCTGTCTGCTGATCGCCGCGCTGCTGCTGTACTGGGTGCCCGCGCTGCGGCTCGGTGAGGCCGACCTGGACCGGATGGGCGGGCTCGGTCTGGTCTCGGTGCTGCCGCTGCCGACCCTGGTCGGGGCCGCGCTGCTGATCACCGTGTTCGCCGGGCTGCTCCGGCTGCGCCGCGAGCACCGGGCGCTGCTGCTGCTCACCCTGCTGGCCACGGTGGTGTCCCTGCACGCGTTGCCCGCCGTGATCGAGACCGAGCCGCGGTTCCCCACGGCCTGGCAGCACCTCGGCTTCCTCGACTACATCGACCGCACCGGCTCCGCCGTACCGGACCTGGACGCCCGCTGGAGCTGGCCGGGCTTCTTCGCGGTGACCGCGTTCGTCGGCCGGGCGTGCGGGGTCACCGACTTCACCGAGGTCATCCGCTGGTGGCCGACGGCCGTGCAACTCGCCTACCTGGCACCGGTGTTCCTGCTCACCCGTGCGCTGCGGGCGAGCTGGCGGGCGAAGTGGACCGGTGTCTGGATCTTCGTGCTGTGCGGCTGGGTGGGGCAGGACTACTTCTCCCCGCAGGGCTTCACCTACCTCCTCTATCTGGCCTTCGTGGCGATCCTGCTGGTCTGGTTCCGCCCGCCGCGGGTCATCTGGACGAAGGCGCGGCCCGGCGAGGCCGAGGTGCGGCCCGCCGACCGCCGGCAGCGGGCCGTGCTGCTGCTGGTCCTGATCGCCCTCTACGCGGCGACCGTCCCGGCGCACCAGCTCACCCCGTTCGTGATGCTGGGCGTGCTGGCGGCCCTCGTCCTGCTCGGCCGGTCCGAACTGCGCGGGCTGCCCCTGCTGTTCGCAGTGCTGGTCGCGGTCTGGGTCGGCTTCATGGCCGAGCCGTACTGGTCCGGGCACTTCGACGACCTGTTCGGCGGGGTCGGCGGGGTGGGCAGCAATGTCTCCACCTCCGTCTCCGGCCGTATCCAGGGCGGGAGTCCGACCCACAAGCTGGTGCTGTACACCCGGGTGCTGCTGGCCGGCTCGCTGCTGGCCTGCGCCTGCTGGGGCTGGTGGCGGCGCCGGCTGCACCGGTACCGGGATCGCTCGCTGCTGGTGCTGACGTTCGTGCCGTTCCTCGGTTTCGGGATGCAGTCGTACGGCGGTGAGATGGCGCTGCGGGTCTTCATGTTCGCGGTGCCCGGGGCGGCCCTGCTCGCCGCCCTCGCCCTCTTCCCGCGCGCCGGTGACACCGCCGGGGAACGCGCCGGGGTGCGGCGGAACCTCGCCCCGCTGGCGGCGCTGCTCGCCGGGCTGCTGCTGATGGGCGGATTCCTGGTGGCCCGCTGGGGCAACGAGCCGTTCGAGCGGACCCGGCCCGGCGAGGTCGCGGCGATGGACTGGGTGTACGCCCACGACCGGCCGACGGTACGGCTGCTGTGGCTGACCCAGGACACCGTCAACGACGTGACGCCGGCGCTGCCGTGGGGCGCGCGGGACATGGAGCGGGTGGACTACGTGCCCACGCTCGCCCCGGCCGACCCGGTGCTGGTGTCGGGCCTGGTCACATCACTGAAGGAGGCCGGTCCGAACTCGTATCTGATGATCAACCGCAGTCAGGTGACGTATCTCGAGCTGGACGCGGGCTACCCGGCGTCCTGGGAGCCCCGGCTGCTCGGGAACCTGGACGGGCGGCGGGAGCTGACGAAGGTCTTCGCCGACGCCGACGTCACGGTGTACGCGCTGCGCGAGCGGCCGTCGGGGGCGGTGCCGAAGCCGGACCCCGGGCCGGTCGGACCGCTGGTGACCTGGACGCCGTGGTCGGTGGTCGGCGCGCTGGCCGCGGTGGCGCTGGTCCTGCTGCTGGCCGCCCGCGAGCTGGCCCGGGTGGCGCTCCGGCCGGGCGTACGGCGGCTGCGGCTGCTCCAGTCGGGGTTCTGGTTCTCGCTGCCGCTGCTGGCGCTGGTCCTGGCCTCGCTGGTGCAGCGGTTCGTGACACTGAAGTGAGGTGGCCCAGCGGCTGTGCCTAGCGGCTGAGCCACTTCACCTCGTAGGCGCCCAGGTCGAAGCGTCTGCCGTCGACCTGGGCGCTGATCGTGCGGTTCCGGGTGTTGACCACGAGGACGGCTTTGTCGTCGGCGAGGACGCGGACATCGGGGACGTCGTCGGCGGCGACGGACACGGACGTGTAGCGGGTGCCCGGCGGGAACGCCTTGGCGAACCGGGAGACCAGGTCGTACAGGGGCAGCGGCCGGCCCCCGGCGGAGCCGTCGGTCGGGGTCCACAGACAGCCGGCGCAGCCGGTGCCGCCGCGCTCCTCCGGGTTCCAGTAGAAGCCGGAGTCGGCGCCGCCCTTGACCATGGCGATCATCCCGGTGGCCTGGACCGCGACCCGGTGCGGCTCGGTCCAGCCGGTGCGGTCGCCGTCGCCGTCGCCGGGCTCGACGTAGTACTCGGCCCACCACAGCGGCAGTCCGTGGGTCTGCCGCCGTACCCACGCGCCGACGGCCGTCAGCTTGTCGGTCGCCGCGAACTCGTCGGGCAGCAGCGCGTCGTCGCGGGTGTAGCTGGAGCCGTCGACGACCGTGAAGTCGGCGCCCGCCTTGTGCGTGTTCCAGTAGGAGAAGGCGTCCAGCACCCGCCGGTCCATGGCGCCCCAGGGTCCCCGCACCGCGGTGGAGGCGTTCTCGTCGCGCGGGCCGACGCTGTCCATCACCAGGTAGGGTCCGCCGACCATGATGTTCCGGTCGACCTTCTTCAGCGCGCGGTACACGAGGTTGTACAGCCGGGTGTAACCCTCGTAGTCCCAGCGGGACTCGGCGTCGTTCCAGAAGCCCTTGAACTCGTTCCAGACGATGAAGTGCCGGACGTCCGGGTAGCGCCGGGCGACCGTGGCGGCGAGGTCGGCGAAGTCCTGGTAGTGGCCGGGGGTGGGGGCCCGCTCCAGGGCGGACCGGCTCCAGTCGGTGGTGCCGGCGGCGGCCTTCCCGCCCTTCATCCAGTCCGGGGAGCAGCACAGGGTGATCACCGGGGTGCCGCCGGAGGCGCGGACGAAGCCGATCCGGCGGTCCAGCGCGCCGAAGTCGTAGTGTCCTGGGGTGGGTTCGGGGTTGTCGGCGCCCCAGCCCATGATGTGCTGGTTCTGCGCCAGGCCGCCGCCCTCGCCGAGCAGCCGCCGCACCCGGCCGGTGGCGGCCGCCGCGCCCTGGTCGGCGCTGTACTGGGTATGGGTGAAACCCCAGCCGACGGACGGCTCCGTCGCGGCCGCGGGCTTGCCGGAACCGCCGGAGCGCGTGCCCACCAGGGTCACCACCAGGGCCAGCAGGACCGCACCCGCGCCGAGCACGGTGGCGAGCCGCCGCCACCGGGTATCCGATTTCCCCCCATGACATCCCATCGGGGACAACAGTAGAGGCGGAACGGCCGGCTCGGGGAGGTCTTGGGAAGAGCGGAAGAACAGCGCACCCGCGCGAAATGGCGTGCGTACGGCACACCCGTGACAGATCATGGCCCCATGTCTGCGAACCCACACGAAGCGCTGCCGATCCGGCTCACCGTCGATGACTCCGACTCGCCCTCCGACGTCGTCGACGCGCTGTTCCTCGGCCGCTTCGCGACGGGCGAGCAGCCGTACTCGCACGCCGCGAACATCGACCGCGTACGCTCCGGCGCGACCCTGCTGCCGGACGGCGCCCGGGTGCTGCGGGTCGCTCGCGACGACGACCGCAGCGCCACCCTCGCCGAGGGCGACGGCTGGACCCTGCTGGTCTCCCGCTGGAACCGCGGCGCGGACGTCACGGTCACCGCGACCAGCGCCGAGCTGGCGAAGCGGGTCCTGGACCAGGCCACGGACGGGGCGGCCGACGAGCCCGAGCCGCAGCCGGAGAACGTGACGATGGGGTTCTGGTACGTCTCCCCGCGGCGCGGCCCGTACCGCACCACCCGTCAGATCGCGGCGGGCACCTGGGAGGAGATCCGGCCCAACTACACGGCACCGGTGGCGGAGGCGATGGACCGCCTGATGAAGACGACCCCGGAGGACATCGCCGGCCGGCTGCTGCTGCTCCACGGGCCGCCCGGCACCGGCAAGACCTCGGCGCTGCGCACCCTCGCCCGCTCCTGGCGCGACTGGTGCCAGGTCGACTGCGTCCTCGATCCGGAGCGGCTCTTCTCCGACGTCGGCTATCTGATGGACATCGCGATCGGCGAGGAGGACGGCGCCGGCAAGGGCCGCTGGCGTCTGCTGCTGCTGGAGGACTGCGACGAGCTGATCCGCGGCGAGGCCAAGCACACGGCGGGCCAGGCCCTGTCCCGGCTGCTGAACCTCACCGACGGTCTGCTGGGCCAGGGCCGCAACGTCCTGGTCGGCGTCACCACCAACGAGGACCTGGAGCGGCTGCACCCGGCGGTGGTCCGGCCCGGCCGCTGTCTGGCCCGGATCGAGGTGGGCCCGCTGACCCGTCCCGAGGCGGTGAACTGGCTCGGCACCGAGACCGGCGTCGGCCGGGACGGCGCCACCCTCGCCGAGCTGTACGCGCTGCGCCGGGGTACGGCGCCGACCTCGGTGCCGGGGGCCCGGGAGGGCGCGGACGCGGGCCTGTACCTGTAGTGCTTTCATGAGGGTATGACCCTGTTCGTGGGCACGTCGGGGTGGCAGTACAAGGACTGGCGGGACCTCGTCTACCCGGCCGGGGTCCCGGCGCGGCTGTGGCTGGAGGAGTACACCCGGCTCTTCGCGACCGTGGAGATCAACAACGCGTTCTACCGGCTGCCGTCGTACGACACCTTCACCACCTGGCGGGAGCGGGTCCCGGCGGACTTCGTGGTCGCCGTCAAGGCCAGCCGCTATCTGACCCATATCAAGCGCCTGAAGGAGCCCGAGGAGCCGGTGCACCGGCTGATGAGCCACGCGGCGGGTCTCGGCGACCGCCTGGGCCCGGTCCTGCTCCAGCTGCCGCCGACGCTGCGCGCCGACCCCGCGCTGCTGGACACCTGCCTGGCCTGCTTCCCGCCCGGCACCCGGGTCGCGGTCGAGCCCCGCCACGACTCGTGGTGGACTGCCGAGGTGCGCGAGGTGCTCGAACTGCGGGGTGCGGCGCTGTGCTGGGCGGATGTCCTGGCCCGCCCGGTCACCCCGCTGTGGCGCACCACCGGCTGGGGCTACGTCCGCTTCCACCAGGGGCGCGCCCGGCCCTGGCCGCGCTACGGCCGCCGGTCCCTGGAGACCTGGGTGGACCGGATCGCCACGACCTGGCCGGACGGGGCGGACGTGTACGCGTACTTCAACAACGACCCGGGCGGGGCGGCGGTGCAGGACGCGGTGGTGTTCGGCCGGGCGGCCCGGCGGGCGGGCCTGCCGGTGACCCGCTTCCCGGAACCGGTCCGGCACGGGTGACTCCGCCGAGCCGCTCCGTGCGGTCCGGGTGACTCCGCTGCGCCACTCCGGAGGCCTCTACTCCTCGTAGGCCGCCCGCAGGGCGTCCCGCACCGCGGCCGACGCCTCCTCCTCCGCCAGCCCCAGCCGCCGTACCCGGTCGGCATAGGCCTGAGCGGCCAGGGACGCCTCGCGGGCCGCGGCCGAGCCGGCGGCCGCCACATAGGTGCCGTGCCGGCCCCGGGTCTCGATCACCCCGTCGCCCTCCAGTGCCCGGTACGCCTTGGCCACCGTGTTCACCGCGAGCCCCAGGGACTCGGCCAGCCCCCGCACGGTGGGCAGCCGGTAGCCCACCGGCAGCGCCCCGGACCGCGCCTGCTCGGAAATCTGCGCCCGCACCTGCTCGTACGGCGGCGCGCTGTCATCGATGCGGATCTTCAGGCTCACGGGGCGATTGTCGCGCACCGCGCGGAAAATGGGAGGCATCCACCGCACACCGCCCCGTACGGTGCCTGCTCATGACAGTGATCGTGCGCGACCTGCGCCCCGCCGACCGCGCGGACGTCGAAGCCTTCGCCCGGGTACGGCATCTCGCACTGCCGTACATCCTGTGGACCCCGGACGCCATCCTGCACCATCTGAGTCACACCCCGGCCGAGGCCCGGCACCGGTCGCTGGTCGCGGAGGAGGACGGCGAGGTGCTCGGCACCGCGCAGGTGAGCCTCGCGTACGACAGCCCGGAACCGGGGCAGGGGCTGCTCAACATCTATGTGCACCCGGAGCGCACCGGGCGCGGCGCCGGCGGGCTGCTGGTGCGCGCGGCCGAGGAGCACCTGGCCGCGCACGGGGCGACGAAGCTGTTCGGGTGGCTGCTGGACGCGCCGGACAACCGGGCCTTCGCCGAACGGCGCGGCTATCGCGCGGGCCGCTCCGCCCACTTCCTCCGGCTGGACCTGGCGGCGGCCGAGCTGCCGCCGCTGCCCGCTCTGCCGTCCGGCGTCGAGCTGCGCACGGCGGCCGACTTCGCGGCCGATCCGCGCCCGCTGTTCGAGCTGGACGGGGAGACGACGGCCGACGAACCGAGCGATGTGGACGCCGAGTTCAGCGACTACCAGGCCTGGCTCACCATGACGTGGGGACACCCGCTGCTGGACCGGGAGCTGACCACGGTGGTGCTGGCCGACGGCCGCCCCGCCGCCTTCAGCGTGGCCTACACCGACGGCGGCACCCGGTACCTGACCGCGATGACCGGCACGGCCCGCCGCCACCGGGGGCGCGGCCTGGCCACGCTCGCCAAGACGGCCGCCCTGCACCGCGCCCGCGCCGCCGGGCACACGGTCGCCCTCACCGGGAACGACACCGGCAACGGCCCGATGCTCGCGATCAACCGCCGGCTCGGCTACGAGATCTGCGCCACGGAGGTGCGCTATGTCCGCGAACTCGGCTGAGACTCCGGGGAGGTTGGAGGTCGTGCTGGTCAAGGCGGGCCGTACGAAGATCCGTTACCCGGCCGAGCTGCTCGGCGACGACGGCAACCGGATCGCCGTACGAGCGCCCTGGGCGGGCTCCGGAGTGCGCGACTTCGGCTTCGTGCGCTTCGAGCCGGGCGATGTGTTCACCGAGTACTACTGGCGGGACCGCTGGTACTCGGTGAAGGAGGTCCGTGGCCCGGGCGGCGCGGTGAAGGGCTGGTACTGCGACATCACCCGGCCCGCGGTGCGCACCGGTGCGGAGCTGGTGGTCGAGGACCTCGACCTGGACCTGTGGCGCTCCGGCGACGGCGGGGACGTACGGCGCCTGGACGAGGACGAGTTCGCCGACAGCGGCCTGGCGGACAGCGACCCCGAGGCGGCGTCCGCCGCGCTGGCCGCCCTGGCGGAGCTGGAGGCGCTGGCCCGCCGGGACGGTTTCGGACAGTTGCTGGCCTGACCGCTGCCCGCCGGTCCCCGGCGGGGGCGGGGCGGCTCAGACCAGCGCCACCACCGCGTACCGCTCGTCGTCCACGGCCTTCCCCCACAGCAGCGGGTCGGCGGAGAGCGGCTCCACCCGCACGTCCGCCGCCAGCGGCGCCAGCAGGGCGGTGAGCCGGCCGGCGGGTATGCCGACCGGGTGCACGCCGCCCCACACGCCCTCCACCAGGACGAAGCGGCCGCCCGGCCGCAGCAGGGTGCGCCAGTGCCGCAGGACGGCCGCCGGGTCGGGCAGCGTCCACAGCACATGCCGGACGAGGACGACGTCATGGGCTTGCTGTGCCACCGGCGGGCTCGCGGCGTCTCCGCGCAGCACCGTCGCCCCGTGCCCCGCGAGCTTGGCGCGGGCCCGCTCGACCATCGCCGGGGAGGAGTCGACGGCCGTCACCCGGTGTCCCTGGCCGAGCGCGAGGAGCGACAGACTGCCGGTGCCGCAGCCCAGGTCGAGGATGTCGGCGGGCTGCCCGGGCAGCCAGGAGCGGAGCCGGTCCGCCCAGGCCGCGCGGACCCCGGGGTCGCGCAGGCCGTGGTCCGGCTCGTCGTCGAAGGCGGCGGCCTCGGTGTCCCAGTCGATCGCGGCGTCCGGCCGGATCGTGCTGTCGTTGGCGTTCGTCATGCGCCAAGAGTGACACCCGCCACTGACAACCCGGCACCGATGAGGAACTCTCGCCGAAAGCGTCTACCTCCGTGACAACGCGGAACACGGTAGACACTGAAGGAGGCAGCCATGCGCCGTATGACCGTGCAGAAGCCCCTGAAGAGGACGGACCGCCGCCGTGCCCGCGAGGAGGCGGACGAGAGCCCTGCGGGACGTCCCGAGGTCCGCAAGGACATCGCGCGCACCTGGTGGCCCGACGGCTGACCCGGCCGGACCGCCGGAGCCTCAGCCCAGCAGTTTGCGGTAGTGGATCCGGTCGTAGGGGCCGTCGACCCGGCGTTCCACGACCTCGTACCCGTACTTCGGGTAGATCTTCTGGTTCTCCCACATCATCGCGTTCGTATACAGCCTGATCTCGCCGAGCCCCAGCTCACGCGCGCGTGCGTCGACGAAGTGCAGCAGCCGCCGTCCGACGCCCGTGCCGTGGGCCTGCGGCCGGACGGCGATGCTGTCCAGGAAGAGATGGCCGGGGAGCGCGTCGATCACCACCAGTCCGTCGACGGGGTCCCCGGTGACGTACACCCTGCCCGCGGCGACATCGGCGGTGTGGTCCGCCTCCATGGGCTGCGGCACCACACCGATGCGCGCGATGTAGTGGTGGTAGGCCAGGTCCGTGACCTCTTTCACGGCCGGGACATCGGCGGCGACGGCGATCCGGACGTGCTCCGGCCCTGTGGTGATCATGCGGTGCAGGCTATCCGCCTGAACGCAGTCTGAGTACTCCCTTAAGGGGACCATAAAGATCTCCACCACCGGCCCCCAGCAGGGGATTTCACGGTTTCCTGGAACTGCTCAGGGCCTGTCCGGCGGCTCAGGTCGGACAGGCCCCGGCGACGGTCAGCTGAGGGCCGACGCGCAGCTGGTGGTGGTGGCGTGGGCCGGGTCGAGCGCGTTGGCCACCTCGTGGAAGGCGATCCGGTCGAACAGGCCGATGGCCACGTGTTCGGAGAGGTCGAGCGGGCAGAGGTCCTGGAGCAGGACGTTGCGGACGCCGGAGCCGCTCAGGTACTGGCTCTGCCAGGGGGTGGCCACCTCGTCGTACTTGGTGGCGATGACGGTGTAGTGGACCCCGGGGACGGTGTCGCCGTCCGCGTTGAGCTTGGTGAGGAAGGCGGAGCCGGGGATCTGGTCGGCCAGGCCGGGGGTGGTGGCCTTGACCAGGTCGGTGGCTCCGGGGAAGTACGGCAGCAGGTTGGTGAGTCCGCTCAGCGAGGCGCCGTGGTTGTCGGGGGCGATGCCGACCAGCGCGTTCACCTTGGCGGCTCCGCCGAGGAACCTCAGGTAGTAGCGGGGCATCATGCCGCCCTGGGAGTGCCCGACCAGGTCGGCCTTGGCGGCGCCGGTCGCGCTGAGCACCTTGTCGACATAGGCGGACAGCTGGCCGGCCGACTGGTCGATGGGGCCGAGGCCGTAGAAGACGGGGACGCCGGAGAGTTGGCCGTAGTCCACGGAGTAGACGCAGTATCCGCGGTGCTCCAGGTAGGGGGCGAGGGAGAGCCAGTTGTCGACGGAGTTGCCGAGGGTGCCGTGGACCAGGATCACGGGCCGGGGGTGGTCCGCGGAGGGCTTGCAGGAGAAGTCGTTCCAGCCGGTGCTCGGCGCGGTGTCGGCGTGGGCGGCGGCAGCGGGTACGGCGGCGACGGCTGCGGTCAGCAGCAGCGCGGCCAGGGGTCTGAGCACTCGCTTCCAGGGCAGCATCGTGTGATCTCCTTGCGGCTCAAGGGAGGTGCGACGGCCTAACCCTGTGATCCGGATCACGAGGATGCTGTTCACTCGTCAAGTTACGGGCGAGTAGTGCAGATGTGAAGTTACGCGCCAGTAAAAACTTCCAGTGGTAACCACCGGCTCATTCCGCCTGCTCCCCGACGGGGCATCACCAGGCAGGCGAAGCCATGGGCGGCCCCCAGATCGGCGAAACCCCGAGCCGCGTCAGGCCGCCAGCGTGCCCGGGATCACCGCCCGGGGGCCGAACCTGGCTCGGGCGCGGTCCGCGGCCTCTTCGATGCGGCGGGCGTTCTCGTCCACGGGGTCGAAGGTGAGCTGGTGGGAGGCCTGGGCGGCGGGGGTCAGTCCCTCGGCGCGCAGGGTCAGGGCGCGCACCCGGGCGCGTTGCAGACCGAGCGCCTCGTACATGCCGTAGGCCGTCCGGGTCAGGGCCGCCGAGTGCGCGGTCGGCTCCTTCAGGGTGCGGCTGCGCGGGGTGGCGGAGCTGTCGGCATAGCGCACGGTGAGGGTCAGGGTGCGGCAGACCTGCTCCATCGCGCGCAGCCGGGCGCCGAGTTCCTCGGCGGCCGACAGCAGCGCACGGCGGTGCCGGCCGGCGTCCAGCTCGTCGATGCCGAAGGTGCGTTCGGCCGACAGCGAGCGCGAGACGGCGTTCGGCACGACCCGCCCCCGGTCGATGCCGCTCGCCTTCTCGCGCAGTTCGCGGGCCGCCTTCGCACCGATCAGCCGCTGGAGCGTGGACGGCGGCGCGGCGGCCACCAGGCCCAGGGTGTCCAGGCCGTACTCCGCGAGGGTGCGGGCGGTCGCCGCGCCGACGCCGGGCAGCGCGGCGACCGGCCGCCCGGCGAGGAACTCCGCGGCGCCCGCCGGATCCCCGGGCACGGCACAGGTCACCCCGGGCCGGGCGTCCCGCAGCGCCACGCGGGCCAGCATCGGCCCCGGACCGGCGCCGATCGCACAGTCGACGCCGTACCGCGCGAGCGCGCGCACCCGGATCACCGAGGCCAGTTCCACCGCGCTGCGCCCGAAGTACCGCTCGGCGCCCCGGAGATCGGCCAGCGCCCCGTCCGGCGGCAGCGCCTCGACGACCGGGGTGAACTCCTCCAGCAGCCCGAGCAGCCCGGGCAGGGCCGCCTCGTACATCGGCGGCAGCTGGAAACGTACGCAGAGGATGGTCATCCCGCACTCCCCGGACTCTGGTGCCACAACTTCCGTATCGCCGCAGGCCCTTGCGCGGCCTCCGGTCCCGCGGGCCGCAGATCGGCCCACGGATGCATCTCGTATCCGGTGGGCAGCTGGATCCGCCGCCCGCCGGTCGGGTCCTCGCCCGCCCCCCGCGCCACGGGCTCCGCGAGCCGCGCCGCCACCTCGTCCAGCCCGCCCTCGGCGCGCAGTTCGACCAGCTCGGCGAGGTTCCAGGCGGCGGACCCCACCACGCTCAGGCTGCGCGGCCCGCGCCGCTGCACCACACCCCGCACCAGCAGCAGCCACGAGTGGAAGACGGTGTAGGCGCACGCGTCGTGCGAGTCGTCGAAGAACGCCAGGTCGACCAGGCCCGTGCCGTCGTCCAGCGTGGAGAAGACGACCCGCTTGCCGGACCGGATCGGCGGCGTCTGGGTGGCCGCCTTGGCGCCCGCGACCAGCACGGTCTCACCGTTGCGGGCCTCCCGCAGCCGCCGCGCGGACACCACGCCCAGCTCCTTCAGGAACTCCTGGTGGTCGTCCATCAGATTGCGCGAGGCGTCCATGGACAGCACACCCAGCTCGGCGCTGAGCCGTTCCGCCGACGTCAGATCGGGCAGCCCCGCCGGCGCGGTCCTGCGCCCGCCCGCGAGCGGGAGCTGTCCCCCGCCGCCGCCCCGGGCACCCCGGTGCAGCTCGGCCAGATGCAGTTGCAGATCCCGCCGGTTGGCACCGAAGGCGTCCAACGCGCCCACCTGCGCCAGCCGCTGGGCCAGCGGCCGGCTGGGCCGCGCCCGCTCCCAGAAGTCCAGCAGCGAGGAGTACGGCTGTCCCTCCGCGATCCGCTTCGCCTCGGCCTCGCTGATGCCGTGCACATCGGAGAGGGCGAGCCGCAGCCCCCACACCTTCCCCTCGGACACCAGTTCGATCCGGTGGGCGACCCCGGAGACATTGACGTCCAGCGGCAGGATCGGCACCCCGCGCCGCCGCGCGTCCGCCAGCAGCAGCCGCTTCGGATACATCCCCGGGTCATGGGTGAGCAGCCCGGCGTAGAAGGCGGCCGGATGATGGGCCTTCAGCCAGGCCGACTGGTACGTGGGCACCGCGAAGGCGACGGCGTGCGCCTTGCAGAAGCCGTACGACCCGAAGGCCTCCACGATCTCCCAGGTCCGCCGGACGGTCTCCGCGTCGTACCCCCGGGCCGCCGCCCGCTGCGCGAACCACACCTTGATCCGCGCCTGCGACTGCGGATCGGACAGCCCGCGCCGCACCTGGTCCGCCTCTCCCCGGCCGCATCCGGTCAGCACCGCGACGATGTCGATGACCTGCTCGTGGAAGACGACGACGCCGTACGTCCCGCGCAGCGCCTCCTCCAGGTCCGGGTGCGGACAGCGCACCGGTGCCCGCCCGTGCCGCGCCTCGATGAACGGCCGCACCATGTCCGCGGCGACCGGCCCGGGCCGGAACAGCGAGATGTCCACGACGAGATCGTGGAAGGTGCTCGGCTGGAGCCGTCCCACCAGGTCCCGCTGGCCCGGCGACTCGATCTGGAAGCACCCGAGCGTCTCGGTCGACCGGATCAGCCGGTAGGTCTCCGGGTCCCCCTCCGGCAGCGCGTCCAGGTCGACCCGCTCCCCCGTCGCCCGCTCCACCTCGGCGACCGCGTGCGCCATCGCCGACTGCATCCGCACACCCAGCACATCGAGCTTGAGCAGCCCGAGGTCCTCCACGTCCTCCTTGTCGAACTGCGACATCGGAAAGCCCTCACCGCTGGTCGGCACCACCGGCGTACGAGCCCGCAGCGAGCCGTCGGAGAGCAGCACCCCGCACGGGTGCATGGCGACCCCGCGGGGCAGCGCGTCCAGCGCCTCGACCAGTTCCCACAGCCGCCCGAACCGCTCCTTCTCCCCCGCCAGCCGCCTCAGCTCGGGCAGCTCCTCCAACGCGGCCCGCGCGTCCCGGGCCCGGATGTGCGGAAAGGACTTGGCCACGCGATCGATCTCGGCCGGGTCCATGGACAGCGCGGCCCCCACGTCCCGGATGGCGTGCCGCACCCGATAGGTCTCCGGCATCGCGACGGTGGCGACCCGCTCCTCGCCGAACCGCCCGATGATCGCCCGGTACACCTCGAGCCGCCGCGCGGACTCCACATCGATGTCGATGTCGGGCAGCACCACGCGTTCCCTGGACAGGAAGCGCTCCATCAGCAGCCCGTGCGCCACCGGATCGGCGTGCGCGATGCCCAGCAGATGGTTGACGAGCGAGCCGGCCCCGGAGCCGCGGGCGGCCACCCGGATCCCCATCTCCCGTACGTCGTCCACCACCTGAGCGACCGTCAGGAAGTAGGAGGCGAAGCCGTGGTGGGCGATGATGTCCAGCTCGTGGTGCATCCGCTCCCAGTACTCCCGCCGGCCGCCGTACCCGAGCCGCACCATCCCCGCCACCGCCCGTGAGGCGAGTGCGCGTTGGGCGGAGCGCCGGCCGGCCCCCACCAGATGAGCCTCGGGGAAGTGCACGGTCCCGATCCCGAGGTCCGCCCCGGGATCGACTCGGCACTCCTCGGCCGTGGCCAGGGTCTGCTCCAGCAACCGCCGGGCGGCACCCCTGCCGTACCCGGCCGCCTCCACCACCCGCTCGGCCACCTCCGCCATCGCCGACGCGTCCTTCAGCCAGGCCTCGCCCGAATCCAGTTCCCCACGGGGATCGACCGGCACCAGCCGCCGCGCGGCATCCAGCACATCGGCGACCGCTCCCATCCCGCGATCCGCGTACCGCACGGCGTTGCCGAGCACCGGCCGCACCCCCTGTTGGGCGGCGAGCCCGACCGTGCGGGCGGCGAGCCGCAGCGAGCCGGGGCCGGTCCCGGTACGCCCGTGCCACACGGCCTCCAGCCGCACCGCGTCCCCGTAGACCTCGCGCCAGGCCGTCAGCAGCGAAGCCGCCCGGTCGGGCCGCCCCGCCGCGAGGGCGCGGCCCACGTCGGAGCCGGGTCCGAGCAGCACGACGAGCCCCTCACCGCGGTGGTCCTCCCAGGCCAGCAGCGGGCTGCCCGGCCGCGCGTGGGCCGCGGTGACGAGCCGACACAGCTCGGCCCAGCCACGGGCGCCGTCCCGGGCGAGAAAGGTCGCCCGGGGGGCCGACTCGTCGACGAAGGCGCCGCCCCGCACCGGCACCCGCCGGCGTACGGCCGCACGCTCCCCCACGGCCGCACGCTCCCCCACCGCGAGATCGACGCCGAAGACCGGTCGCACCCCGCTCCCGGCACAGGCCTTGGCAAAGCGCACCGCACCGGCGAGCGTGTCCCGGTCGGTGAGCGCGAGCACATCCATCCCCCGCTCCGAGGCACGCTCGACCAGCCGCTCCGGATGGGACGCCCCGTACCGCACGGAGAACCCGGAGACGGTGTGCAGATGCGCGAAGCCCGGCACACCCACCTCCCGAACCACTCTCGAACATCAGTTCACCCTTCCACCATACCCCCATTTCCGAACACCTGTACGACACCCGTCCAGCCCCGTCCCACCTGCGCAAACGCACCGCCGCCCGGACCGTGAGGACATGAACCAGCCGCCCCGCTCCGCCTTCCTGGTCGAACTGAAGGACGCCGTGACCCCGCGGGCCACCCTGCTCGTGATCGGGGTGATCGCGCTCCAGCTGCTCTTCATCACCTCCTACGTGGGCGCCCTGCACCACCCGAAGCCCACGCACATCCCCTTCGGCGTGGTGTCCCCCCAGCCGGCCCGGACGACAGCGAGCCTGAAGCAGCTGCCCGGCACCCCCCTGGACCCCCGCGCCCTCCCGGACGAGGCGACGGCCCGCCACCGGATCCTCAACCGGGACATCGACGGCGCCCTGCTGGTCGACCCCACGGGCACCACGGACACCCTGCTGGTCGCGACGGGCGGCGGCACGGCCCTGGCCACCTCCCTCAAGACCCTCACCACCGCCCTGGAACGCGCCCAGGGCCGAAGCCTGCGCACCGTGGACGTGGCCCCGGCCTCCCCCGCGGACTTCAACGGCCTCTCGTCCTTCTACCTGGTGGTCGGCTGGTGCGTGGGCGGCTATCTGTGCGCCTCGATCCTCGCGATCAGCGCCGGCGCCCGCCCCACCAACCCGCACCGCGCACTCATCAGACTCGGCGCGATGGCCCTGGTGGCGGTGGTCGGGGGCCTGGGCGGCGCGCTGATCGTGGGCCCGGTCCTGGGCGCCCTCCCGGGCGGCACCGCCGCGTTGTGGGGCCTGGGCGCGCTGATCACCTTCGCGGTGGGCGCGGCCACCCTCGCCCTCCAGGGACTCTTCGGCACCATCGGCATCGGGCTGGCGATCCTGCTGATCGTCATCGCGGGCAACCCGAGCGCGGGCGGCGCCTTCCCCCTCCCGCTGCTGCCCCCGTTCTGGCAGGCGATCGGTCCGGCACTGCCCCCGGGCGCGGGCACCTGGGCGGCCCGCTCGATCGCCTACTTCCGGGGCAACGCGCTCACCGACGCGCTCCTGGTGCTGTCGGCATGGGCGGTCGCCGGCGTCGCGGTGACCCTCCTGGCGGCGTTCGTCCGCGCGCGGCGGGAAGGGGACGTGGCGGGGGGCGTCCGCCCACGGCGGCCGGCGGAAGCACCGGCGAACAGCCGACACGACGAAGCCCCCGCACGTCGGACCGACGGCGGGGGCTCCGGAACGCACGATCAGGGAAGCGTGACCCCGTAGTAGCTCAGCGCCTCGGTGACCGGCTGGAAGAACGTCGTCCCACCGGAGGTGCAGTCACCACTGCCGCCGGAGGTCAGCCCATAGGCGACCGTACCCGCGTACAGCGGACCACCGCTGTCCCCGCCCTCGGCGCAGACGGTGGTCTGGATCAGCCCGGAGACGACGTCCCCGCTGCCGTAGTTGACGGTGGCGTTCAGCGCGGTGACCCGCCCGCTGTGCGTGCCCGTGGTGGACCCGCGCCGGTACACGGTCTGCCCCACGCTGGGTGTGGCCGCACTGGTGATGGACTGGCTGCCCACCGCACTCGGGTGCGAGACCGAGGTGTTGGTGTACCGCACCAGCGCGAAGTCGTTGCCCGGGAAGCTGTAGTCGACGTTGGTGCCCAGCACCGTGGTGTGACTGGAATTGGAGTACCAGGTGGACGCCACCTGGCCACAGTGCCCGGCGGTGAGGAAGTAGTAGGTGCTGCCGCTGTGCACGTTGAAGCCGAGCGAGCACCGGTACTGGCCGCCGTAGATGGCGTCCCCGCCGCTGATCAGCTTGTTGAAGGTGCCCGGGGTGTGCTTGATGGTGAGCGCGTCGGCACCGGCGCCCGCCTGGCGCTTGATCTTGGCGATCTCGGCCTGGGAGACCGTGCTGTCGACGGTGACGACGACACGGTGGGTCGTGCTGTCCACCGCCCATGCCGTGCCGGGTACGTCGGCCTGCCGGACGGAGTCGCTCACCTTGGTGAGCTGGGTGGCGCTGAACGTGTGGGCGTCACTTGCGTTCGCGGTGGGGGCGGCGAACGCCGCGGCGGCCAGGAAACCGGTGGCCACGGCGACCAGCCGGGTCCGTCTTGCGGTGCCACCGCGGGGAGTGGTGCGCTTGATCCTCACTTTTCGTTCCCTCCAAGGGAAGTCGGGGGCCCGTGTGGGGTTCGGGGGCCCGTGAGGCGCAGCCAGGAGCCGGCTCGGATTCCGAACACCCATGCCCCTGACAAGCGCTGAGGGGGAGTATTCGGCCGAACGGCCGGTAGGCACAAGAGCGCCTTTCGGCCGTTGGACTTTAAACCTCTTTTACGCAGGCACCCCTGACATCAGCTCGGCTCCCGCTCACTTCGCCTGTGTCTTCCCGCCGCCGGCGCCTCCCGGGAATGTCCGGAAGTCGCCCCTCCGGTTAGCCGAAGCCAAGGAAGAGGCGGGCGGCGGAGGGGTTGGCGGTGTCCGGGATCTGGACGGCGAGGCGTTCGGGTTCGCGATGCGATCTTCAGGTCGGCTTTCAGCGGAAAGGTCAACCACCCGTACAGCAAGCAGATCCCCGGCCTTCGAAACCTGGTGAAGGCACTCGAGGACTGATTCACCACCACCCACGGCCCGGCGTCAGCATTGACGCCGGGCCTTACGTCGAATGAGAAACACCGTGGTTCAGGAAGAGCTCGTCACCTACTTCATGTCCGGCCGCCTTGCCGGGCTGCCCCTCGGCATGCCGCTCGCGGAGGTGTCGCGGCTGCTGGGGAGCCCGGACGGGGTCACCGGCCCGCTCCCCGCCCTTCACGCCTACGGAGATCTGCAACTGGGGCGTCTTGCTGGAACAGTGTGAGCCGTTCGCCGCGGGTGAGGTCTGGTGGCGGATGAACTCCTCGAAGACCGTGCTCAGCTTCGGCGAGGACGGATTCCTGGAAGCGGCACACCATTCGGATCCGGCGCTCGCCACCACCGCCTGACCCGGCGCACCGGGGGACCGTGACCGCGCTCAGCAGCCGTCGCAGGGACAGCAGCAGTCGCAGCTGTCGCAGCCGCAGCCGCTGCAGTCACCGCCGCAGCCGGAACAGCCGTCGCAGTCGCAGTCCTGGCAGCACCCTTCCCGCTTCTTCCGGGACCAGGGGCCCTCGTACTCCGAGGCGCAGCACATCTGGCAGGTGCAGCACAGCACCAGGAACATGCCGCAGCCGGGCAGGAAGCCACGCGGCTTCGGGGGCTGGTGGACCGGGGGGCCGAACGCCCGGTCCACCGAGCGCCGCAGCTCGTGCGCGAGGAGCAGATGGGCGAGCCGGGCGTCGCTGAACTCGGCCTCCGCAAGCGCGAGCCGGATGCCGTGCAGGGCGTCGTCGGCGAGCCGGCGGGCCTCGGCGCGGGAGGTGCCGGTGGCGGTGAGCGGGTTCCAGGCACCCGACGCGGCATCGGCCTGCTGGTCCTCGACGGCGTCCAGCAGATGCGCGAGGCGCCCGAAGAGCCGCCCCACCTCCGCGAGCGGCTCGGCGTTGCCGGGCCGCCCGGCGAGCACCGCCGTGTGCGCGAACGCGGCCGCCGTCGCCGTCTCCGTCGGCTCGGTGACCGTCAGGATCGGGGTGCCGGGCCCGGCCAGGGTCTCGATGCCGAGCTGCCGGTCGACGGCCTCGACCAGGACGCCGGTGTCGAAGCCGACCGCCGCCCCGCTGTGCGCGCCGGCCCGGCCCCAGCCCGCGGCGACCCGGCGTGCGGCGGCGGCCATGGGCCGGCGGGCCAGCAGCCCGTCCCGGTCGGCGACATGGTCGCGTACCTTCGCCGCGGCGAGCACCAGGGACACGGCGGCGGCGAGCCGCGCGCCCTCGCCCTGCGCGACGGACGCGGTCCGCATCCCGCGCAGTGCGCACGGTCCGGCCGTACGGCGTGCGCCGTCGGTGCGGCCGGCCTGAGCCTCCGTCAGGACCGATATGAGCAGCCCGTCGTAATTGGTCGCGACACGCGCGAATTGTCCGTGGTCGTGGCGCAGCGCGAGGCAGAGGCCGCACAAGTGCGCCATCCACTCGGCCTTGAGGCGCTCACCGAGCCGATGAGCGCAAGGTCTGACTATTCCGAACACACCGATCCCCCGTATCCGGCACGATGTTGGCGTTCACCCGTACGCACCGTGCATCACCCGTCCGCCGTCGACGATCATATTTCACTCACAGTCAGCAGCCGTATGGGTCGCGCCCCTTGGGGCACAAGGACTCTCGACGGATCCGCTGTGCACCAGTACCGTCACAAACCCCCCGCGCGGCGTCTATCCACTTGGCGCGCCGTCCGCATCATGGATGACCATAGGGGTGCGGAAAGCAAGAAAGACCGCTGTGAGAGGAGGCGTCCATGGGATCGGTACGCAAGGCGAGTGCGTGGCTCGGCCTCGTCGACGACAACGATGACGAGCGCTATTACGACGACGACTACTCCGAGGGCACCGAGTCCGGGTCCCAGGACGCCTGGGTCACGGACCCCCGGGTGAAGGTGGCCACGGACACGGCCGAGGACAAGGGCCGCCGGATCGCGACGGTCACCCCGGACAGCTTCCGGGACGCCCGGGCGATCGGTGAGCTGTTCCGGGACGGCGTCCCGGTCATCATGAACCTGACCAACATGGAGCCGGGCGACGCCAAGCGGGTCGTGGACTTCGCGGCGGGGCTCATCTTCGGCCTGCGCGGCTCGATCGACCGGGTGTCGAACCGGGTGTTCCTGCTGACCCCGGCCGACACGGAGATCATCAGCGGTGAGGCCTCGGCACACCGCTCCGACGGCTTCTTCAACCAGAGCTGAGGCAGGGCCGCATCCCGGCCCTGCCCCACCCGGGGGCTCACCGGAAGGCGTCGAGCCCGGTGAGCGCCTTGCCCAGCACGAGCTGGTGCATCTCGACGGTGCCCTCGTAGGTGAGCACCGACTCCAGATTGGTCGCGTGCCGCATCACGGGGTATTCGAGGGAGATCCCGTTGGCACCGAGGATGGTCCGCGCGGTACGGCAGATCTCGATCGCCTCGCGGACGTTGTTGAGCTTGCCGAAGCTGACCTGCTCGGGACGCAGGCGGCCGGCGTCCATCCGCCGCCCCAGGTGATGGGCGAGCAGGATCCCCTTGTGCAGTTCGACCGCCATGTCGGCGAGCTTGGCCTGGGTGAGCTGGAAGCCGCCGATGGGCCGCCCGAACTGCTCCCGGGTCTTCGCGTACTCCACAGCCGCCTCGAAGGAGCTGCGCGCGGCACCCATCGCCCCCCAGACGATGCCGTAACGGGCGTGCGACAGACAGCTGAGCGGCCCGCGCAGACCGGTGACCTCGGGGAGCACGGCGGTGGCGGGCAGCCGTACGCCGTCGAGGACGAGTTCACTGGTGACGGAGGCGCGCAGGGACCACTTGTGCTTGATCTCGGGCGCCGAGAAGCCCGGGCTGTCGGTCGGTACGACGAACCCGCGGATGCCCTCCTCGGTCTGCGCCCAGACGACGGCCACCCCGGCGACCGAGCCGTTGGTGATCCACATCTTGCGTCCGTTGAGCACCCAGTCGTCGCCGTCCCGCTTGGCGTGGGTGCGCATCGAGGCGGGGTCGGAGCCGTGGTCGGGCTCGGTCAGCCCGAAGCAGCCGATCACCTCGCCGGCGGCCATGCGCGGCAGCCACTGCTGCTTCTGCTCCTCGCTGCCGAAGCGGTGGATCGCGTACATCGCGAGCGAGCCCTGGACGGAGACCAGGGAGCGGATGCCGGAGTCGGCGGCCTCCAGCTCCAGGCAGGCGAGGCCGTACTGGACCGCGCTGGCGCCCGCGCAGCCGTACCCGGTGAGGGACATGCCGAGGGCGCCGATGGAGCCGAGTTCGCGCGCGAGGTCCCGGATCACGGGCAGCTCGCCCCGCTCGTACCAGTCGGCGACGTACGGCAGCACCCGGTCGGCCGCCCAGTCGCGGACCGTGTCCCGGATCGCCAGATCCTCCGGTTCGAGGAGGTCGTCGATCCCGAGCGGGTCGGCGGGATCGAAGGGGGGCAACTTCGCGGACGCGGACATGGGGCACCCTCCGGCACAATAAACTAGCAGCGCTAGTTACATTTTGCCGCCGACGTTACGGTGCAGTGTCCCGCACGTCCAGTACACCGGCCGTCAGACCGAGACCCGGGACTCCACCCGGGAGGACTCCACCCGGGCGGGCGCCCTGTCCCGCGGCGCGGGCAGCTCCACCACGGCCGGCTGCTCCTGCTCCGGCTCCGCGCACTGCATGACCCGCGGCAGCCGCAGCGCGAGCACCGCGCCGAGCAGCAGCAGTCCCGCGCTCACCAGCAGCGTCACATGCAGCCCGTGCACGAAGGAGTCGCGGGCCGCCCGGTGCAGCGCGGCCCCGGTGGACCCGCCGATACGTCCGGCGATGTCGTAGGCCTCGCCGAGCGAGTGCCCGGCCGCGGCCGAGGCGTGCGGGGGCACCCCGGGCACCGACCGCAGGCCGGGTGCGTAGGCCGCGTTCATCACACTGCCCAGCAGCGCGATGCCGATACCGGCGCCGAGCTGGTACGACGTCTCGCCGACCGCCGCCGCGCCGCCGGCCTGGTCGGCCGGGGATTCGCTGAGCATCGACTCGTAGGCACCGAAGAGCGTGGTCTCCAGGCCGAAGCCGAGCAGCACGAAGGCGGACAGCAGCAGCGGCGCGTCGTCGGTGCCGCCCATCGCGGTCAGGGTCAGCACCGCGGCGGCCGTCAGACAGAAGCCGAGGCTGACCATCCGGCGCGGCCCGAAGCGGCGCAGCATCCGCGCCCCCGCGAGACCGGCCGCCATCGCGGCGACGGTCAGCGGCAGCAGCCTGAGGCCCGTCCGCAGCGGGGACAGCCCGAGCACCAGTTGCAGATACTGGGCGGCGATCAGCTCCAGGCCGACCAGCGCGAGCATCGCCAGCACGATGCAGCCCACCGAGGTGCTGAACGCCGGCCGGCCGAACATCCGCAGGTCCACCAGGGGGTGCGGCAGCCGGCGCTGCCGGCGCACGAAGAGCACCAGGAGGGCCGCGCCGACGAGCAGGGGCAGCACGGTGAACGGGCCGGCCACGGTCTCGCCGCCGCCCAGCCGCTTCACGCCGAGGACGACACCGAAGAGGCCGGCCGCCGCCATCAGCGCGCCGGTCACGTCCCAGGGGCCGGTGCCGTCACCGCGGGACTCTGGCAACAGGATCCGGCCGACCGGCAGGCTGACCAGCATCAGCGGGATGTTGACCAGGAAGACCGAGCCCCACCAGAAGTGTTCGAGGAGGAACCCGCCGAGCAGCGGGCCCACGGCCGCGCCGACGGCGGCCACCGCGCTCCAGATGCCGATGGCGAGCGCGCGCTCGCGCCGGTCGGGGAAGACCTGGCGGAGGATGGACAGGGTCGCGGGCATGATCATCGCGCCGCCGACGCCGAGCAGCGCGCGGGCCAGGATCAGGGTCTCGGCCGAGGGCGCGAACGCGGCCACGGCGGAGGCGACGCCGAAGAGGGCGTACCCGAGCAGCAGGATCCGTCTGCGCCCGACGCGGTCGCCGAGGGTGCCGAAGAGGATCAGCAGCGAGGCGCAGACCAGCGGGTAGACGTCGACGATCCAGAGCAGTTCTATGGCGCCGGGCCTGAGGTCCTCGCTGACGGCGGGGACCGCCACGTGCAGCACGGTCGCGTCCAGCGCGACGAGCAGCAGGCTGACACAGAGGACGACGAGGACGACCCAGCGGTTGGCACCGGCCCCGGCCGCCCGACGATGCCGCCGGACGGCGGCCGTGGTCGTCCCGGACATGTACGTACCTCCCAGATGCTCCCCGCGCGTGGGGCGGACGACGGGGTGGGGACTCCCTGCCGTACGGCCGGAGAGGAGTGGTGCGGTGTCTCCGGCCCACGTGAACCCTCGCGGGTGACTCGTCAGCGTACGCGAGTTCGCCGCGCGTTCACGTGGTGGACCTCTCACACGCGCGACGGAACCCGTGTGGCGTACGCCACGCCCACCCCTCTTGACCAGGACCCGGCGACCGGTCCGGTCACCGGCCCGGTCGATAATCGAGTCCGTGACCGATCTTGAAACGCGCGTGGTCCCGCCCCGCGCCCCCCTGCCGCGCCGGGCGCTCCCCGCCCTCCTGGGCTATGCGGCGGTCCGCGCCCTGGGGGTGCTCGTGCTGGCGGTCTGGAGCGCCGCGCGCGGCAAGAGCGCTTACACGCTGCTGACCGCGCGCTGGGACTCGCTCTGGTACGTGCGGGTCGCCCAGCTGGGCTACGGCTACGAGGTGCGGCTGCCGAACGGGGACGTCCACTCCGACCTGGCGTTCTTCCCACTGCTGCCCTGGCTGGAGCGGCTGGGGCACGCGGTGGCGCCGGTGACGTACGCGGACGCCGGCTTCACCGTCAGCCTGCTCGCGTCGCTGGCCGCGGCGGCGGGGATCTTCGCGGTCGCCGAGCGGGTGTACGGCTCCCGGGTGGGGGTCTGCGCCGTCCTGCTGTGGGCGGTGCTGCCGGTCGGGATCGTGCAGTCGATGGCGTACAGCGAGTCGCTGTTCACGGCGCTGGCGGCGTGGGCGCTGTACGCGGTGCTGACCGGACGCTGGCTGAGCGCCGGTGTGCTGGCGGCCCTGGCGGGGCTGACCCGGCCGGTGGGCCTGGCGGTGGTCGCGGCCGTGTGGGTGGCGGGTGCGGTCTCGTTCGTGCACGAGCGAAGCGCGGCGCGTACGCCGGGCGCGTACGACGGTAACCACGCCCCACGATGGCGCCGGGCGCTCGGCATGCTGATCGCCCCGCTCGGGGCCGCCGGATATGTGCTGTGGGTCGGGCAGCACACCGGCCAGGGACCGCTCGGGTATCTGGACGTCCAGGCCGGCTGGCACAACGGCTTCGACGGCGGTTACGCCTTCGCCCGCTTCCTGGCCGCCAAGCTCACGTCCTTTCCGGCCGCGCTCGCCGGCGCCGGCCTGATCATCGGTGTGGCCCTGCTGCTCTGGCTGTACCTCACCGGCGTACGCCGGCGGCAGCCCGTGGCACTGCTCGTGTACACGGGTGTGGTGCTCGTCCTCGCCCTGTGCGCGTCGAGCTACTTCGGCTCCAAGCCCCGGCTGCTGATGCCGGCCTTCCCGGTGCTGCTGCCGCTCGCCGAGGCCCTCGCCCGGCAGCGCACCTCCCGATCCGCCCTGGTCATCGGGGGGTTGGCGGTGGCGACGGCGGTCTACGGGGCGTTCTGGCTGAACGGCTCCGGCCCACCATGATCCACCTTCCGGGCCCGATGACACCGCGGAGAATTGCACACCAGGATCCGGTTAACGCATTCATAAGCGCGATATAAACAACACCCGGCATGATCAAAGGAATTGCGGCCGACCAGCTCACCGGATTACGGAATCCAGGGAATTCTCCGCACCCTTGAGAGGTTTCCCACATCACATCGTCATCACAAAGCCGCTGTTTCGTCCGGGAACACAGCTCACTCGCTGTAACGTCGATTGGGTGCGTACCGAACGAAACCTCACCCGGCGTCTGGACCGGGTGTTCGCCAGACTCGACCGTGAGCCGGAACGACCGGCCCACATCGATGTGCCGAGGATGAGCCGGCACCGGGTCGTGCTGTTCTCGGCGACCCTGGCGTTCTACCTGGCGATCATCTGGGCCGTGGTGACCACCTCCTGGCTGGTCCGGCTCGACTGGCAGGTCATGTTCTTCCGGCCGTACCAGCAGTGGCCGCAGATCCACGCCTTCCTCGACTACTACGTGGTGCTCGGCCAGCGCGGCCCGACCGCCGTGATGGTCGCGGCCTGGCTCGGCTGGCGCTCCTGGCGGCAGCACACGCTCCGCCCGCTGCTGAGCCTGGCCGCCTCGCTGCTGCTGCTGAACATGACGGTCGGCGCCGCCAAGTACGGGATGGGGCGGCTCGGTCCGCACTACGCGACCGTCATCGGCTCCAACGAGATGGGCATGGGCGGCGATATATTCCCCAGCGGCCACACCGCCAACGCGGTGGTGACCTGGGGCATCCTGGCGTATCTGGCCTCCACCCCGCGAGCCCGCCGCTGGCTGTCGGCGCTGTCCGCGGTCACCGCGCTCGGCGTCGGCCTCACCACCGTCTACCTCGGTACGCACTGGCTGAGCGATGTGCTCCTCGGCTGGGCCGCGGGTCTGCTGATCCTGCTCGCGCTGCCCTGGCTGGAGCCGCTGATCGCCATGGTGGAGAAGTTCGTCTTCTTCGTGCGCGACCAGATCCGCGACCGGATCCGCCGCCCCGCCCCCGAACCGGTCGTCCCGGTCACCCCGGTGGTGGTCAAGCCGCGCGCCACCCCGGCCGAGCAGCCGACGCCGGCCCGCGAGCCGGTCTCCACCACCAGGGCCTCGCGCGGTCTGGCGCATCTGGCCCCCGGCCCGCACACGAGCCGTGCGGAGCGCACCCCGGTCACCCCGGTGGGCAGCCGCCGCCCGCCGCACGCCGACCGCCACCCCCGCGGCACCACCCAGCCGGCCCGCCCGTGACGGCGGCCTGACGGCCACAGCAGCGCAGTCCGGTACGCACACACCGCACCCCGCGCCCCCAGGGGCGCGGGGAACTGCGCGAGAACCCCGCTCAGCCCTTCCAGGCCCGCACCACCAGTCCCTCCTGCACCTCGAAGTTCAGCCGCCCCACCCGGTACTCCAGGGTGATGACCGTGCCCGGCGCCAGCGCCCGCACCGTCGACCACCCCCGCTCCCGGGCGAGCCGCTCCGCCTCTCCGGCGTCGAGGCCGACGTATCCGTCGGGACTGTCCTGGGGCTCCGCGGACGGAGTGGGAATGGATGCCATACGGCCACGCTAGGCCGCGACCGGCGGTGGCGGAAGCCGAGCCCGCGGGTAAGAGGAGCATCAGAAACCCGTCACACTTGTGTCACAGCTTGCCGACACGCGTTTCCGCCGAACTCCGTCACACGTACGAGGGTTTCCGTACCGCCCACCGGCGCAATCCAGCCGAATTCACGCCTGCCCCGGAGCCGTCCCGAATTGGCCCGCGGAAAGCCGCTCACGCACGGATCGGGCGGGCTCCGCGGCGTGATTCCCCGCGCAATCCGCTGCTATGCCGGGCGAGCTGACACCGCATAGGAAATTCACGGATCGAGCACACGGGCGGCGGCCGCCGAACGCGCACGCGCCCCGCGCGCCGCCGGTGCGGGCGGGGCGTGGGGCGCGGGGCGCGTCGGCCGGTCAGAGGGCCAGGCGCTGGCCGGGCACGATCAGGTTCGGGTCGTCCCCGATGACGGCCCTGTTGGCGGCGTAGAGGCGCTGCCAGCTGGTGCCGTGCCGGGCGGCGATGGCGCTCAGCGTGTCGCCCTCGCGGACCGTGTAGTCGCCGCGGGACGCGCCGCGGTTGATGTGCTCGGACGGGCGTTCGGGTGCCGCGCGCCAGGTCTGTTCCTGGGCGTGGGACTTCGTCGGCACGCTCTGCCGCGTGGTCGAGTGGTGGGTGGTGGCCGTACCGGAGGAACCGGTGGTCTCGGCCGCCGGGGCGGCGCCGGAGGCACCGGCGCGGCCCGAGCAGACCGGCCAGGCGCCCCAGCCCTGGGACTGCTGAACCCTGGTGGCGACGGCGATCTGCGCGCTTCTCGAGGCCTGGTCGGCCGTCGGGGCGTAGGCGGTGCCGCCGTACGCGCGCCAGGTGCCGGCGGAGAACTGGAGCCCGCCGTAGTAGCCGTTGCCGGTGTTGATGTGCCAGTTGCCGCCGCTCTCGCACTGGGCGATGCGGTCCCACACCCCGTTGTCCGCCGCGGCGGCGTTGCCGGTCGCGGCCAGCAGCCCCAGCGGGGCCAGCAGCGCGGCTCCGGCGAGCGCGGCCGTCGTACGGCCCTTGCGGGCGCTGTCGACGCGGGCGGTGCTACGGGTGGTATCGGCACACTCGGACATGTAATTCCCTCTCCACGTACCCGGGTTCCCCCCAGGCGGAGCGCGCCTTGCCACGCATGACCGTGGTTCGCCGCGCCCGCCCCGTCCATCGCGGCCGGACCTGGCGGTCGTGCTCTGCCTGGTGCCGGCCGGCGGACGTACCCGAGCGGTGCTCGTTGCACACGGCGGAGGAATGTAGGGAGGTTGAGCGATGGTCATCAACCAACGCCCCGTCGGGCCAGGCCAGTTGGGCGTTACCGCGGGTATCGGCGATTTTCGGCCACCCACTTCATCCCCTGTTTTCATGATTTGTCGACCACTCGCCGAAGCGGCCTGTGACCCACTTCACCCATTCAAGTTCCTTGACGGCACGAAGAGTTGACGCTGCGTTCCGAAATCCTTACCTACGGTGATCACCAGCCGGAGCTGAGGGGAACCTGATCCGTGTCGAGCGTGACTCCCACCACAGGACGCCCGTTGTCATCTTCATGAGCCCGGAACCCCGGGGCTCATCGGCCGGGAGCCACCCGGCCGACCCAGCACGCATCCCGAGGGAGCCACCCGTGCCGCGCATGCTCGACGTCAGTGACGCCGTACGCGCCGAGATCGGCGACGAAGAAGCCGACCGGCTGCTCGCCGGAGAGAACGCCCCGGGCAGTTACGACTGCACGTCCTGTCGCACCCCGGGCGACTCCGAACAGGAGCGCACCAGCACCGTCCTCTTCGTCGGCGAGGAGACCGCCGTCCTCGCCTTCGCCCACGCCGGCTGCCTGCCCTCGCAGGTCGTCCAGGTCACCGAGGAGCAACTCCAGGGCGCCGTCCGCTCCATCGGCGGCGACACCACCCACAGCGAGCCCGAGAAGGCCGTGCCCGAGCAGGCCGTACTCGGCGTGACCAGCGGTCTCGTGCTGATCGAGGGCGAGCTGCACCCCGCGCTCGTCGTCGAGCCGACCTCGGCCATCGTGCGCCCCGGCTCCACCGCGGCCGGTGACGACTTCCTTCCGCTCCTCATCGAGCAGGGCTTCATGCCGGTGACCGAACTGGCCACCGTGCCGCCGGTGCTGCACGGCTGGTCGGTGCTGCTGGCCGTGGGCCAGCTGCACGCGGTCCTCCAGCCGGGCCAGAACGGCGGCCAGCCGGTCGCCTGGTGGCAGGCGCACCAGCCACTCCAGGTCGCCGACAACTGGCGGGCGGCCGCCAACAAGCACCAGCAGGTGCTGATGTTCGCGGCGCCGGTAGGGTCGATCGGCCGGCAGCCGCGAGAGGACCTGCTGCGGGCCGCTCTCGACAAGGCGGCGGCGCAGGGGATGCTGGTGGCGGCCGCGCTGCCCCTCGCGGGTACCTGAGTCGCGGCCACCCGGGTAGCCGTATCTCTTCCCGGGCGCCGTCGTTTGGACATACGTGCACGCATACGACACTTCTCCCCGGCTCTCCTTCTCCTCCGTCCCGTCCGCCCGGATGGCTCACGAGCCTTCCGGGGGACCGTCGGCCACGCCGATCTACGACTCGCTCTACGCGGAGTGGGTCAAGACCTTCCGGACGCTGCCGGGGGACCGCAGCGGCGAGGAGGGGCTGAGGTTCAGCGCCTTCGGGACCATCCCGGACGCCCTGGGCTCCTACGGCGGCCACCGGGCGGGGTCGTTCAGCAGCTCGTACAGCGCCTACAGCGCCGGGGCCTACAGCGCCCGCCAGCAGTCCCAGTCGCAGTGGCAGCGGGTCGGCACGGTCGGGCGGCAACACCAGCACGACACCGGGATGCACCACGTCCCGGCCCCGGCGCTGCCGCCGGGTCCGCGCCGGGGCGTGTGACCGAGGTACGGCGAAGGGCGCCTCCTGGAGACCAGGGGGCGCCCTTCCTGCCGTTGCGGCCTACTTCTTCTTCTGGCCGCGCTTCTCGCGGACCCGCACCGAGATGTGGATCGGGGTGCCCTCGAAGCCGAACTCCTCGCGCAGCCGGCGCTCGATGAAGCGCCGGTAGCCCGCCTCGATGAAGCCGGAGGCGAAGAGCACGAACCGCGGGGGCTTGGTGCCGGCCTGGGTGCCGAACAGGATGCGCGGCTGCTTGCCGCCCCGGATCGGGTGCGGGTGGGCCGAGACCAGCTCGCCGAGGAAGGCGTTGAGGCGGCCGGTGGGGACGCGGGTCTCCCAGCCGGCGAGGGCGGTCTCGATCGCCGGGACCAGCTTCTCCATGTGGCGGCCGGTGCGGGCCGAGACGTTCACCCGCGGGGCCCAGGTGACCTGGCCCAGCTCGGTCTCGATCTCCCGCTCCAGGTAGTAGCGGCGCTCCTCGTCGAGGGTGTCCCACTTGTTGTAGGCGATGACCATGGCGCGGCCCGCCTCGACGGCCATGGTGATGATCCGCTGGTCCTGCACGGAGATGTTCTCGGAGGCGTCGATCAGGACGACCGCGACCTCGGCCTTCTCCACGGCGGCGGCGGTGCGCAGGGAGGCGTAGTAGTCGGCGCCCTGCTGGAGGTGGACGCGCTTGCGGATACCGGCCGTGTCCACGAACTTCCAGGTCTTGCCACCGAGTTCGATGATCTCGTCCACCGGGTCACGGGTGGTGCCCGCCAGCTCGTTGACGACGACCCGCTCCTCGCCGGCCACCTTGTTGAGCAGGGAGGACTTGCCGACGTTCGGGCGGCCGATGAGGGCGATGCGACGCGGGCCGCCGAGCGCGGTGCCGAAGGACTGCTCGGGCGCGTCCGGCAGCACCTCCAGGACGGCGTCGAGCATGTCGCCGGTGCCGCGGCCGTGCAGGGCCGAGACCGGGTGGGGCTCGCCGAGGCCCAGGTTCCACAGGTAGGCGGCGTCGGCCTCGCCGCTCGGGCCGTCGACCTTGTTGGCGCACAGCACGACCGGCTTGCCGGCCTTGCGCAGCAGCCGTACGACCGCCTCGTCGGTGTCGGTGGCGCCGACCTTGGCGTCCACCACGAAGACGACCGCGTCGGCCGCCTCGATGGCGTACTCGGCCTGGGCGGCGACGGAGGCGTCGATGCCGAGGACGTCCTGCTCCCAGCCGCCGGTGTCGACCACCTTGAAGCGGCGGCCGGCCCACTCGGCCTCGTAGGTGACACGGTCACGGGTGACGCCCGGCCGGTCCTCGACCACCGCCTCACGGCGGCCGATCATCCGGTTGACCAGGGTCGACTTGCCGACATTGGGGCGGCCGACGACGGCGAGCACGGGCAGCGGACCGTGGCCCGCCGCCTCGATGGCGCCCTCGACGTCCTCGATGTCGAAGCCCTCTTCCGCGGCGAGCTCCATGAACTCCGCGTACTCGGCGTCGCCGAGAGCCCCGTGCTCGTACTCGTGCGAGCCCTCGGGCTGGATGTCGTCGTTCATGAAGTCCGTACCTCGTTCGTTCGTGGTGATCGGTGGACCGGCCCGGGGAGCTGATCCACTACTCAAGTGTCGCCTAGCGCCCGGTCAGGCGCCTGGCGTTTTCCAGGTGGCCGGTGAGCTGCTTCTGGATGCGCTCGGTCGCCTCGTCCAGGGCCTTGCGGGTGCGCCGTCCGCTGCCGTCGCCCGCCTCGAAGGGGTCGCCGAAGACGACGTCGACGCGGGAGCGCAGCGGGGGCAGTCCCTTTATCAACCGTCCGCGCCGCTCGGAGCTTCCCAGCACGGCGACGGGCACGATCGGCGCCCCGCCGCGCACCGCGAAGTAGGCGAGCCCGGCGCGCAGCGAGGCGAAGTCGCCCTCGCCCCGGGTGCCCTCCGGGAAGATGCCCAGCACTCCCCCGGCCTGGAGCACGCCCAGGGCCTGGGAGATCGCGGTGCGGTCGGCGGCGGCGCGGTCCACCTTCAGCTGGCCGATGCCGGTCAGGAAGGGGTCCAGCGGGCCGACGAAGGCTTCCTTCTTGATCAGGAAGTGGGTGGGCCGGGGCGCCACGCCCATGACCATCGGTCCGTCGATGTTGTGGGAGTGGTTCACCGCGAAGATCAACGGGCCGGTGGCCGGCACCTTCCAGGCGCCGAACACCCGCGGCTTCCACAGGCCGTACATCAGGCCGACGCCGATGCGCCGGCCGACCTCGGCGCCCCGCTCGGACGGAACGCTCACTTCCCGGCCCGCTTCTCCTCGACCAGGGTGACGACGCACTCGATGACCTGGGCGAGGGTGAGCTCGGTGGTGTCCACCTCGACCGCGTCGTCGGCCTTGGCCAGCGGCGAGGTCTTGCGGCTGGAGTCGGCCGCGTCCCGCTTGATCAGGGCCTCGCGGGTGGCGTGCAGGTCGGCGTTCTTCAGCTCACCGCTGCGGCGGGCGGCGCGGGCCTCCGCGGAGGCGGTGAGGAAGATCTTGAGGTCGGCGTCGGGCAGCACCGTCGTACCGATGTCGCGGCCCTCGACCACGATGCCGTGCTCCGCGCCGGCGGCCAGGGAGCGCTGGAGCTCGGTGATCCGGGTGCGCACCTCGGGCACCGCGCTGACCGCGCTCACCTTGGAGGTGACCTCCTGGGTGCGGATCGGGCCGGACACGTCGACGCCGTCGACCGTGATGGTCGGGGCGGCCGGGTCGGTGCCGGAGACGATCTCCGGCTTGCCGGCGACGGCCGCGATGGCGGTCGGGTCCTCCAGGTCGATGCCGTTGGTCACCATCCACCAGGTGATCGCCCGGTACTGGGCGCCGGTGTCCAGGTAGCTCAGGCCGAGCTGCGCGGCCACGGCCTTCGACGTGCTCGACTTGCCCGTGCCGGAGGGACCGTCGATGGCGACGATCACGGGCTTGGCGGTCGGGGCGGCGCCGTTTTCCACGGGTGGGCACCTTCCTGGTGAAGGGTGGTGGGCGGGGTGCGGGACGCGAGGGCGCCCCGCACAAGGTTACTGGGTCCGGGTGACCCGAACGGACCCCCGCCTCCCGGGCCCGGGCCGCCTACTGCCGCAGCGCCCAGCCCCGCTCCCGCAGCGCGGTGGCCAGCGCCTGGGCCGCCGCCGGCTCGACCGACAGCTGCACCAGACCGGCCTGCTGCCCAGTGGCGTGCTCGATGCGGACGTCCTCGATGTTGACCCCGGCCCGTCCCGCGTCCGCGAAGATGCGGGCCAGCTGGCCGGGCTGGTCGTCGATGAGCACGACGACGGTCTCGTACGCCCGCGGCGCGCTGCCATGCTTGCCGGGTACCCGGACCTGGCCCGCGTTCCCGCGGCGCAGCACGTCCTCGATGCCGGTGCTGCCCAGGCGCCGCTTGTCCTCGTCGGAGGATTGCAGGGCGCGCAGCGCCTGGACGGTCTCGTCCAGGTCGGAGGCGACGTCGGCGAGCAGGTCGGCGACCGGGCCGGGGTTGGCGGAGAGGATGTCGATCCACATCCGCGGGTCGGACGCGGCGATCCGGGTCACGTCCCGGATGCCCTGCCCGCACAGCCGGACGGCCGACTCCTCGGCGTGCTCCAGGCGGGCGGCGACCAGGCTGGAGACCAGGTGGGGCATGTGGGAGACCAGCGCCACCGCGCGGTCGTGGGCGTCGGCGTCCATGACGACCGGGACCGCCCGGCAGTGCGAGACCAGTTCGAGGGCGAGGTTCAGCACCTCGGTGTCGGTGTCCCGGGTCGGGGTGAGCACCCAGGGGCGGCCCTCGAAGAGGTCGCCGGTGGCGGCCAGCGGTCCGGACTTCTCCCGGCCGGACATGGGGTGGGTGCCGATGTAGGCGGTGAGGTCGAGGCCCATCGCCTCCAGCTCCCGGCGCGGGCCGCCCTTGACGCTGGCCACGTCGAGGTAGCCGCGGGCGACGCCCCGGCGCATGGCGTCGGCGAGGACCTGGGCGACATGGGCGGGCGGGGCGGCGACGACCGCCAGGTCGACGGGGCCGTCGGGGGCCTGGTCGGTGCCGGCGCCGAGCGCGGCCGCGGTGCGGGCCTGCTCGGGGTCGTGGTCGGCGAGATGGACGACGACGCCGCGCTGGGCGAGGGCCAGGGCGGCGGAGGTGCCGATCAGGCCGGTTCCGATGACGAGGGCGGTTCTCACTGGGCGATGTCCTTGCGCAGGGCGGCCGCGGCGCCGAGGTAGACGTGGGCGATGTCGGCGCGGGGCCGGTCCGACTCGATGTGGGCCAGGACCCGGACGACGCGGGGCATGGCGCCCTGGATGTCGAGTTCCTGGGCGCAGATCAGCGGGACGTCGACGATGCCGAGCTTGCGGGCGGCGGCGGCCGGGAAGTCGCTGTGCAGGTCGGGGGTGGCCGTGAACCAGATGCTGATCAGGTCGTCGGCGGTCAGTCCGTTCCGCTCCAGGATGGCGGTGAGCAGGGCTCCGACCTGCTCGTCCATGTGTCCGGCCTCGTCCCGCTCGAGTTGGACGGCCCCGCGGACCGCTCGTACCGCCACGGCGCTGCTCCTCGCTGCGATGCGTATGGGTTCTTGGTCCGTCCAGCGTAGTCAGCCCGCGCTGGCCGGGCGCCCGCCGCCCGACCGCTGAGACGATACGAAGGTCCATTTTCGACCGGTTTATTACGTCTGTATGGAGTGGTGACATGACGCAGAGTGCGACACGGCGCACGGTTCTGGCGACGGGGGCGGCGGCGCTCGCCGTGGGCTGCACGGGATGCGGCGGGAGCACGAGCTCGTCCGCCGCGCCGCCCGCGGCCTCGGGCGGCCAGAAGAGCGGACCGACGCTGGCGCGGACCAGCGAGATCCCGGAGGGCGGCGGCAAGATCTTCAAGGACCGCAAGGTGGTGGTCACCCAGCCGTCGAAGGGCCAGTTCAAGGCGTTCTCGGCGATCTGCACCCATATGGGCTGCACGGTGGCCCAGGTCACGAACGGCACGATCGTGTGCCCGTGCCACGGCAGCAAGTACCGCATCGCCGACGGCTCGGTGGTCCAGGGGCCCGCGACCGAGCCGCTCCCCAAGGAGTCGATCAGGGTGGAGGGACATTCGATCCACCTGGCGTGAGGGGCCCGCGTACGCTCCGGGCATGCAGCCGGAGAACCCCGAGGACCTGGTGCGCGAGCACACGATCTACGCCTGTGTCATGGGCTCGCGGGCGTTCGGCCTGGCGACGGAGGCGAGCGACACCGACCGGCGGGGCGTGTTCCTCGCCCCCACTCCCCTGTTCTGGCGGTTCGACAAGCCGCCGACGCATGTGGAGGGGCCGGGCGAGGAGCAGTTCTCCTGGGAGCTGGAGCGGTTCTGCGAGCTGGCGCTGCGCGGCAACCCGAACATCCTGGAGTGCCTGCACTCCCCGCTGGTGGAGCACGTGGACGCCACCGGCCGGGAGCTGCTGGCGCTGCGCGGCGCCTTCCTGTCCCGCCGGGCCCACGACACCTTCACGAGGTACGCCCTCGGCCAGCGCCGCAAGCTGGACGCCGACGTGCGCACGACCGGCGCCCCGCGCTGGAAGCACGCGATGCATCTGCTGCGTCTGCTGCTCAGCGCCCGGGATCTGCTGCGCACCGGCGAGCTGCGGATCGATGTCGGGGACCGGCGCGAGTCGCTGCTGGCGGTGAAGCGGGGCGAGGTGCCGTGGGCGGAGGTCGAGAGGCGGATGGCCCGGCTGGCGGCCGAGACCGAGGAGGCCCTGCGCGGCACCCCGCTGCCGGCGGAGCCGGACCACGCGCGGGTGGCCGACTTCCTGTTCCGGGTGCGCCGGGACTCAGCCCGCGAGGCGCAGCCGGACCACGAAGTCGTGCAGGGCGTCGTGGGCGGTGGGCGCGTCGGGCAGGGCTGAGGCGGCCTGCGCGGTGTCGAGCACGGTGTGCAGCCGCTCCACGTCCGCCTCCACGCGCGCGCGGTCGACCACGGCCGTGCCGTGCTCGCGTTCCCGCTTGGCGGCTATCAGCTCGGGCAGATAGCGGGGAGCGTCCAGCTGGTCCAGGAGTGTGGGCAGATGGGCCTGGATCTCGCCGCTGCGCATCAGGTGGATGCCGGTGAGCAGCACCCTGAACGTGTAGAGCAGCGGCTTGAGTTCGCCGGTCTTCTCGAACAGCCGCCACTGGGTCACCGCGAAGCCGCGGTAGTGGTGGGCGTGGTGGCTGGTGAGGACCCCGGGCGCCAGGGCGGCCAGCTCGCGGTGGGCCTCGCCGGTGTGGACGACGAGGGGCGAGAGCAGCTGCTCCAGCACATAGCCGTTGCGGCGGAGCATGAGCCGTACGAACTTGCGCAGGTCGTGGGTGACGAGGTCCAGTTCGTGGCCGTAGCGCACCCAGGCCCGGGAACGGGTCTCCTCCGGCTCGCGCAGCCCCACCAGGTCCGCGGCGGGCAGCAGATGGACGCCGCGCAGGTCCACGTCGGAGTCCTGCGAGGGGAAGCCGTACAGATGGGCTCCGGAGACGGTCGCGAACAGCAGCGGGTCGGGCTGTTCGGCGACCACGGGCGCAAGGTCGATGTCGAGGTCGTCGATCATGGGATCAAGCGTCCCAGAGCGCTCCCATGGTCAACAGGTCGCCCCGGTGTTCGATCCGCCCGGTCCAGTCGGCCGGCCAGGCGTCCGCACCCAGCCAGGCGCCCGCGAAGGCGCCGGTGAGGCAGGCGATGGAGTCGGAGTCGCCGGCGGTACAGGCGGCCCGGCGCAGGGCGGTGACGGGCTCGTCGGGGAAGAGCAGGAAGCACAGCAGGCCGGTGGCGAGCGCCTCCTCGGCGATCCAGCCCTCGCCGGTGGCCAGGCACGGGTCGGTCTCCGGGGAGACGGTCCGCACGGCCTGCTGGAGCCGGTCGAGGATCGCCAGGCACTCGTCCCAGCCGCGCGCGGCGAAGTGCTCGGGGGTGGGGTCCTGGGAGCGGGTCCACAGGTCGCCGAGCCAGGTGTGGTCGTAGTGGGTGCGGTGGTCGAGCGCGTAGGAGCGCAGGCGCCCGACGAGCCCGGTCGGGTCGGTGCCCTGCGCGAGCAGGTGGACGGCGTGCGCGGTGAGGTCGGAGGCGGCCAGCGCGGTGGGGTGGCCGTGGGTGAGCGCGGCCTGCAACTGGGCGGCGCCCGAGCGCTGGTGGGCGTCGAGGCCGGGGGCGAGGCCGATGGGGGCGACGCGCATGTTGGCGCCGCAGCCCTTGGAGCCGAGCCGGCTGGCGTCCTGCCAGGGGCGGCCCTCCTCCTTGAGCAGGCTGCACGCCGTGAGGCAGGTGTTGCCCGGGGCCCGGTTGTTCTCCGGCGAGTGGTACCAGTCCAGGAACTCCTCGCGCAGCGGCCGCTCCAGCCGCTTCGGCGCGAGGGAGCCCCGCTCCATGGCCGTGGTGAGCGCGCGCCCGAGGGCGAGGGTCATCTGCGTGTCGTCGGAGACCAGGGCCCGGGCCGGCAGCTCCATCTGCCGCCAGGGCCCCCAGGTGGCGAGGATCGAGGGCACGTCGCGGAACTCGGTCGGGTAGCCGAGGGCGTCCCCGAGGGCGAGGCCGAGCAGTGCTCCGGTTGCGGCTTGTTTCGACACGCGATTCACCATCCCCTTTATCGTCACTCTGACAATAAAGGGGATGGTGATCAACCGCAAGCCGCTTTAGAGATCGACTTCCTTCATCAGCATGCCGACCTCGGTGTTGGACAGCCGGCGCAGCCAGCCCGACTTCTGGTCGCCGAGGGTGATCGGCCCGAAGGCGGTGCGCACCAGCTTCTCGACGGGGAAGCCCGCCTCCGCCAGCATCCGGCGCACGATGTGCTTGCGCCCCTCGTGCAGGACCACCTCGACCAGGTAGTTCTTGCCGGTCTGCTCGACCACCCGGAAGTGGTCCGCGCGCGCGTAGCCGTCCTCCAGCTGGATGCCGTCCTTCAGGCGCTTGCCGAGGTCCCGCGGGATCGGGCCGACGATGGCCGCCAGGTAGGTCTTCTTCACGCCGTACTTCGGGTGCGTGAGGCGGTGCGCCAGCTCGCCGTGGTTGGTGAGCAGGATGACGCCCTCGGTCTCGGTGTCCAGCCGGCCGACGTGGAAGAGCCGGGTCTCCCGGTTGGTGACGTAGTCACCGAGGCACTGCCGGCCCTCGGGGTCCTCCATGGTGGAGACGACACCGGCGGGCTTGTTCAGCGAGAAGAACTGGTACGACTGCGTCGCGACCGTCAGCCCGTCGACCTTGACCTCGTCCTTCTCCGGGTCGACCCGGCGGCCCTGCTCGGTCACGATCTCGCCGTTGACCTCGACCCGGGCCTGTTCGATCAGCTCCTCGCAGGCGCGCCGGGAGCCGTAGCCCGCGCGCGCGAGGACCTTCTGGAGCCGCTCGCCCTCCTGCTCGGCGCCCGGGAAGGTCTTGGGCAGCTTGACGTCCTTCTTGCCCGCGTACCGCTCCCGGTTGCGCTCCTCGGCGCGCGTCTCGTACTCACGGGAGGTCGCCGGGACCGAACGGCCGCGCCCCGTGCCCTGGCCCTGCTTGGGGCCGCCCTTGGCGCCGCCGCGCGCCGAGGCGCCGCGCCCCGACTTCGGGCCGTCCTGGGTGGCGCCGGGGCCCACGTCGTAGCGTCGCTCCTCCGGGCGGGGCTTCTTCGGCCGGCCGCCCTGCTTGTCGTCGCGGTTGTTACCGGCGCCGCGGAAATTACCGCGGCCACCGCTGCTCCCGCCGCGGCCGCCGCTGTTGCCACCACGGCTCCCGCCGTTGTTTCCGCTGCTGTTCCTGCCGCTGCTGCTTCGCATCAAAGTTCCGTCTTGTCGTCTGCGTCCTCGGAATCCGGAGCGTCCGGATCGAACGACGGAACCCCTTCCAGTGTCTCGGCCTCGATCGCCGCCGCCTCCGGGAGGAAGGGCGCGAGCTCCGGAAGCTCGTCCAGGCCGCGCAGGCCCATCCGCTCCAGGAAGTAGTTCGTCGTCCTGTACAGGATCGCACCTGTTTCGGGTTCCGCGCCCGCCTCCTCGACCAGACCGCGCTGGAGCAGGGTGCGCATCACACCGTCGCAGTTGACTCCGCGCACGGCGGAGACCCGGCTGCGGCTGACCGGCTGGCGGTAGGCGACCACCGCGAGGGTCTCCAGCGCCGCCTGGGTGAGCCGGGCGGTCTGGCCGTCCAGGACCAGCTTCTCCACGGCCGGGGCGTACTCGGCGCGCGTGTAGAAACGCCAGCCTCCCGCGACGTACCGCAGCTCGAAGCCGCGGCCCTGCGCGGTGTACTCGTCGGCCAGCTCCCGCAGCGCGTCGGCGACCTGGCGCTTCGGCCGCTCCAGGATCCGTGCCAGGTGCTCCTCGGTCGCGGGCTCGTCCACGACCATGAGGACCGCTTCGAGGGCGGGCCTGAGGTCCAGCCCGGCGACCGCGCGCAGCCCGGCCGGGGCGTCGGTGGTCTCGCTCACGGCTTCCTCTCCTTCCCGCCGTCCCCGGAGGCGTCCTGGGGCTCCTTGGGCGGCCTGTCGAACTCGTCGGTGACCATCGGGGCGGCGTCGCCGTCCCCGCCCGTCCAGCGCACGGTCAGCTCCCCGAGGGCGGCCTCCTGCTCCAGCGCCACGGCCTTCTCCCGGTACAGCTCCAGCAGGGCGAGGAACCGCGCCACGACCGTCAGCGTGTCCTCGGTGTCCGCGATCAGCTCGCGGAAGCCGGCCTCGCCCAGCTCGCGCAGCCGGGCCACCACGATCCGGGCCTGCTCCTGCACGCTGACCAGCGGGGCGTGGATGTGCTCGACGTAGACCTGTGGTCTGGGCCTGGGCTGCATCGCCTTGACGGCGAGCTTCGCGAACCCCTCGGGGCCGATGCTGATGACCACCTCGGGCAGCAGCTCGGCGTGCTCGGGTTCGAGACCGACGGTACGGGGGTATCGCCGGGCCTCGTCCTCGATGCGGGCGTTGAAGATGTCGGCGATCTGTTTGTAGGCGCGGTACTGCAACAGCCGCGCGAACAGCAGGTCCCGGGCCTCCAGCAGGGCGAGGTCGGCCTCGTCCTCCACCTCGGCGGCGGGCAGCAGCCGGGCCGCCTTCAGATCCAGCAGCGTGGCCGCCACCACGAGGAACTCGGTCGTCTGGTCCAGGTCCCAGTCCGGCCCCATGGCCCGGATGTGCGCCATGAACTCGTCGGTGACCTTGGACAGGGCGACCTCGGTGACGTCCAGCTTGTGCTTGGAGATCAGCTGGAGGAGCAGGTCGAAAGGCCCCTCGAAGTTGGCAAGCCGCACCTTGAAAACCCCGTCCCGGGCCTCCTCGGGCGCGGCGGCTTCCCCGGATGCCACCGGCTCTTCGGGTAGAACTGGCTCTCCGAATGCGGCCGACCCCTCGGGTGCGGCGGCTTCCCCGGACGCGGCCGACCCCTCCGGCGCGGCGGCTTCTCCGGATACCACCGGCACTCCGGGCAGGACCGCTTCTTCGGGCGCCGTCGACTGCCCCGGCACAACCGGCTCCTCAGGCAGGACCGGCTCTCCGGATGCGGCCGTCTCCCCCCGCGCGGCGGCTTCTCCGGACGCAGTCGGCACTCCGACCGCCAGCTCCTCAGGCGGGACCAGCTCTCCGGACGCGGCCGACCCCTCGGGTGCGGCGGCTTCTCCGGACGCAGCCGGCCCTTCCGGCGCGGCGGCATCTCCGGATGCCACCGGCACCCCGGACGCGGTCGGCGCTTCGGGCGCGACCGGCTCTTCGGGGGCTGGGGCCTCGGGAGGCTCGTCCGGTGGGTCACCGGGTACGGCGCGGCCCCCCGGCCCGCGCCCCAGCGCGCGCCTGCGGCCGGCGCCGGGGCTGGGGGCGGGAGCGTCGTTCGAGGTCATAGCCCTCGCAGGCTACCCCTACCGCCCCCGCAGCCGACGTACGAGGATGCTCGCGTCCCCGCGGGACTCCAGGTCGGCCAGGACCACGGCCACCGCCTCGCGGACGATCCGCCCGCGGTCGACGGCGAGCCCGTGCTCGCCGCGGAGCACGAGCCGGGCGTGCTCCAGATCCATCAGCTCCTCGGCGGACACATACACGGTGATCTTCTCGTCGTGCCGTTCCCGTCCGCTGGGCCGGCGGGCCGCCGCCCGGCCCCGCTTGCGCTGCGGCGCGGCGGCGGCAGAACCTTCCTGCGCCGACTGCCGGCGCGCCGGCCGGGTGCGGGACTCGCCGGTCCCGTCCGGCCCGGCCTCCGCGGCGACATGCTCCGCGCCCTCTCCGTCGCCGCCCTGCACGGGCACCGACGGCGGTACGTCCTCGGCGCCGGCCATGTCGTCGCTCTCCCCGGCGGGAGCCGGCACCCGGGCCTCACCGGCCGAGCGCCGTGGAGCCGACGGCTGGAGCGCCATCCCCCCTGTGGTACGGAAGAGTTCGTCGGCCCCCGGCAGACTCACTCGGCGTGACACCGGGCGAGCACCTCCCTGGCGAGCTGGCGGTAGGCGGCGGCACCGACGGAGTTGGAGGCGTAGGTGGTGATCGGCTCACCGGCGACCGTGGTCTCCGGGAAGCGGACCGTGCGCCCGATGACCGTGTGGTAGACGTGGTCGTCGAACGCCTCGACCACACGGGCCAGGACCTCACGGCTGTGGACCGTGCGCGAGTCGTACATCGTGGCGAGGATGCCGTCCAGTTCCAGCTCGGGGTTGAGCCGCTCCTGGACCTTCTCGATGGTCTCGGTCAGCAACGCGACACCGCGCAGCGCGAAGAACTCGCACTCGAGCGGCACGATGACCTTGTGGGCGGCCGTCAGCGCGTTGACGGTGAGCAGGCCGAGCGAGGGCTGACAGTCGATCACGATGTAGTCGTAGTCCGGCAGCAGCGGCTTCAGGGCGCGCTGGAGCGTCGACTCGCGCGCGACCTCGGAGACCAGCTGGACCTCGGCGGCCGACAGGTCGATGTTGGAGGGCAGCAGGTCCATGTTGGGGACCGCGGTCTTCAGCAGGACCTCGTCCGCGGACATGCCCCGCTCCATGAGCAGGTTGTAGACCGTCAGGTCGAGTTCCATGGGGTTGACGCCGAGACCCACCGACAGCGCGCCCTGCGGGTCGAAGTCCACGAGCAGCACGCGCCGGCCGTACTCCGCGAGCGCGGCACCCAGGTTGATGGTCGACGTCGTCTTGCCGACGCCGCCCTTCTGGTTGCACATCGCGATGATCTTCGCGGGTCCGTGGTCGGTCAGCGGGCCCGGGATCGGGAAGTACGGCAGCGGGCGCCCGGTCGGGCCGATGCGCTCGCGGCGCTGGCGGGCCGCGTCGGGCGCGAGCGTGGCCGCGTACTCCGGATCGGGCTCGTACTCGGCGTCGGGGTCGTAGAAGTGCCCCTCGGGCAGTTCGTCGTAGTCGGCGAAGTGGTTGTGGGGCGCGCCACTTCCGTCGCCGGCCATGGCGTTCACGTGATGGCCATCCATGCTCTGGTGTGCTGTCCGGGCGGTCTGTGTTCCCGGACTCTGGTGGGCTGCGAAGGTGCGCACAGCGACGGAGCCGACAGCCTCGAATCCCGCGGGGCCCTGGCCCCGTGCAGGCATTCCTGGTTGACCACCCCCGGGAGAAAATGTCGACTCATTCACAAGTCGTCTTACCTCCTTGGTGACCAGGAAACTTCTAGACAAGGTCAGCGTGGCACCATGCCGACGGTTGGCGACTCTATGGCGTGTCGGCGGTCCGCAGCAACACAATCCGCCGGACCCGGCCGGATGTGTCGGCAATGAAACATCCCGCTGTCAAGGGCGTACGGCCGTCGCACAGCAGGTTTCACCGGTGTGCGAATCGGTCGAAGGGTTACGTTCGAGGCGAGTTGACCGAGAGCCGCAAAGTGACCATACACACATCCGGCCGGACCTTGTCGGGCAAGGTCCGGCCGGATGCGCGCGGTTGACGAGACGTGTTGACGAATCGCCTTTTGCCTGCTGGTGACTTAGCGACTCACCAGGTCAGGGCGGTGGTCGACCGGGTCAGCCGAGCAGCGTCTCCAGCTCGACGTGCTCCAGGCCGTGGGCCTCGGCGACCTCCTTGTAAACGACCTTGCCGTCATGGGTGTTGAGACCCTTGGCGAGCGCGGCGTCGCGGCGCAGCGCCTCCACCCAGCCGTTGTTGGCGAGCGAGACGATGTACGGCAGCGTCGCGTTGGTGAGGGCGTTGGTGGAGGTGTTCGGCACGGCGCCCGGCATGTTGGCGACGCAGTAGAAGACCGAGTTGTGGACCTGGAAGGTCGGCTCGGCGTGCGTGGTGGGACGGGAGTCCTCGAAGCAGCCGCCCTGGTCGATCGCGATGTCGACAAGGACACTTCCCGGCTTCATGCGGGCCACCAGCTCGTTGGTGACCAGCTTCGGGGCCTTGGCGCCCGGGATGAGGACCGCGCCGATGACGAGGTCGGCCTCGAGGACGGCCTTCTCCAGCTCGAAGGAGTTGGACATGATCGCCTTGACCTTCGTACCGAAGATCTTGTCGGCCTCGCGCAGCTTGTTGATGTCACGGTCGAGCAGGGTGACGTCGAAGCCCATGCCGACGGCGACCTGGGTGGCGTTCCAGCCGGAGACACCGCCGCCGATGACCACGGCCTTCGCCGGGGTCACGCCCGGGACACCGCCGGGCAGCACGCCACGGCCGCCGGCCGCGCGCATCAGGTGGTAGGCGCCGACCTGCGGGGCCAGCCGGCCCGCGACCTCGGACATCGGGGCGAGCAGCGGCAGCGCGCGGCTCGGCAGCTCGACGGTCTCGTAGGCGATCGCGGTGGTGCCGGACTCCAGCAGCGCGTCCGTGCACTCCTTGGAGGCGGCCAGGTGCAGGTAGGTGAAGAGGATCTGGTCCTTGCGGAGGCGGTGGTACTCCTCGGCGATGGGCTCCTTGACCTTCAGCAGCAGGTCGGCGGCGGCCCAGACCTCGTCGGCGGTGTCGAGGATCGCGGCGCCGGCGGAGACGTACTCCTGGTCCGTGATCGAGGAGCCGAGGCCGGCGCCCCGCTCGACGACGACCTGGTGACCGTTGCGCACCAGCTCGTGCACACCGGCGGGGGTGATGGCCACCCGGAACTCGTTGTTCTTGACCTCGCGGGGGATGCCGACCTTCACGTCGATCACGGTCCTTGGCTCAGAGGGTATGGGGGGTGTCATTACATGACATACCCAGGCATGCGGGGGCACACCGGGAGACACCGCAGGAGAACGTGCGGCAGAGCCAGTTTAATGAAGGTGTTCTGGCTGTCTAGCCTTTCATTGCATCAATCTTCACTGGATGCACTGCGGATTTCGCAGGCGATTCCGTCCTGATCCAGTGGTTCACCCGCTTCCGGCGCCTCCTCCTCCAGCATGCGCTCGGCCGCCGCGCGGTGCAGTCGGGCGGCCGCGGGGTCGCCGAGGTGCTCCAGGACGGCGGCCAGCCGCAGCTGGAGCGCGGCCTGCAACCGGACGTCCTCCGCCTGCCGGGCCCACTCCGCCGCCTCCTGGCAGGTGCGCAGCGACTCCTCGGGCCGTCCCGCGTACTCCTGGACCCGGGCGATCTCGCTCAACGCCCGCGCGTGGGCGGCGACATCGCCGCTCTTGCGGTAGCCCGCGGCGGCCGCCCGCCAGTTCCGTACGGCCTCGCCGTACCGGCCCGCGTAGGTGTGCGCGGTGGCGATCCGGCCGTACAGCCGGGCGGCCTCCGCGCGCTCGCCCCGGGCCAGCCGGTCGGACAGCGCGCGCCCGAACCAGTCGGCGGCCCGGTCGTAGTCGCCCAGCTCCAGGTGGGCGCCGCCTACGGATTCCATCGCGCGGCCGGTGGCGTACGGGTCGTTCGCCTGCCGTCCGGCATCCAGGGCGGACCGGTAGCGGGCCAGCGCCTCCCGGGTCCGGCCGGTCTGCGCGTCCAGATCGCCCAGGTTCAGCAGGGCCGCGGCCTTCTCCCGGGCCAGTCCGCGCCGCTCGGCGACATCGAGGACGAGGCCGTGGACGCCGTACAGGTCGGGCGCGGCGGCCTGCGTGCCGACATGCGCCACCAAGGCCCTGACCAGCTGCGACAGCAGCCGTCGGGCGAGGGTGTCCAGCTCGCCGTCGGCCACCGCGAGGCGCGCGGAGGCCAGGAGGGCCGGCCGGCGCACCCGGAGCCATTCGGCGGCCGCGCGGGGGGTCGGGAAGCGCACCGCCGGCTGCATGGCCAGCAGCTTCTCGCGGGACTGCGGGCTGTCCGTCTCGGTGATCGCCCGGCAGGACTGGAGCAGCCGTACCGTCCGCTCCAGCATCCGGGCCCGGGCCAGCTGGAGCTCCGCCGGGCGTTCCCGGCTGCCGGCGAGGGCGCGCAGCAGGGGGTGCAGACAGCCCGGGATGCCGTACTGGGGCAGCGGGGAGTCCACGGCGTGCAGCAGGCCGAGGCCGACGAAGTCGTCCAGGGTGGCGTGGGCGGCCTCGACCGAGCAGCCGGCCAGCGCGGCGGCGGTGTGCGGGTCGACCAGGCCGGCCGGGGCGAGGGAGAGCAGGCGCAGTATCCGGGCGGCCGGGCCGGGCAGCTCGTCGTACACCAGACGGAAGACGCGGGCCAGCGGGGTGCCGTCGGCCCCGGCCTCGGTGTCCGCGTGCAGCCGCTTGGCGAGGTCGGAGACGGCGGCCTGGGGGCGGGCGGCGAGCCAGCCGCCGGCCAGGACGAGCGCGGCCGGGTGGCCGTGGCAGGCCTCGGCCAGGCTCTCCGCCGAGCGCGGGTCGACGGTGATCCGGACGGAGCCGGTGAAACGGGTGAGCAGTTCCACCGCGGACTTGGTGTCCAGCCCGCCCAGGGTGCACGGGCGGACGTCGGCGATGCCGGTGAGCGGGCCGCTGGAGACGGCCACCACCAGGCAGTCGGGGGCGTCCGGGAGCAGGGCGTCGACCTGGTCGGCGCCGGCCGCGTCGTCCAGCAGGAGCAGGACCCGCCGGCCGGTCAGCGCGGTGCGCAGCGCCGCGGTCAGCTCGTCCTCGGCGGCTCCGGCGGGGGCCGGCACCTCCAGCGCGGCGAGCAGGTCGCGGGCGGCCCGCTCGACCGGCACCGGGGTGCCGTCGGGCTCGCTGAGCCGGGCCCGCAGCACCCCGTCCGGGTAGCGGCCGGCGACCTGCCGGACGAGTTCCCCGGCGAGGGCGGTCCGGCCGGAGCCGGGCCGGCCCGCGATGAGCAGCACCCGTGCGCGGGGCGCCTTGCGGCCGGACAGGGTGTCCAGGCCCGCGCGCTCGATGTCGGCGCGCAGCTCCTTCAACTCCCGTGTCCGGCCCAGGAAATGGCCCTCCGCGGCCCCGGACGCCGACAGCCGTACGTCGCCTGTGTCCACCACCTGATCCGTCACGGGCCACACTCCCGTCCCACCGCACGCGCAAGCCCGCCGGATCTTCCGGTACGGGCTTTCCAGAGCCTAGTTCACGCTCTGCGACGTTCCCTGAGGAGCACAGCGGACACATCGCCCGATCGGATCAGGCGATGGTCACACACTTGCGCCGGGAGGGTGAGGCTCAGGCCGTGAAGGGGCGGGCGGGCCAGGGGGCGTCGGCCGGGCGCAGCGCGTCCAGGCCGTCACCGGCGCGGGCGGCCGCCAGGGAGAGGACGCCGACGACGAGGCAGTTGTTGTGCACATCGCCGGCGAGGACCCGGCGCACCAGCTCGTCGACCGGCACGCGCGCGTGCTCCATGTCGGTCTCCTCGTGCTCCGTCGCGAAGCGCTCGCCGTCGGCCTCGGACAGGTCACGGGCGAGGAAGATCCGTACGGCCTCGTCGCAGCCGCCCGGCGTGGTGTACACGTCGGTCAGCACCCGCCAGTCCTCGGCCTTGGCGTGCGCCTCCTCGTACAGCTCGCGCTGCGCGGCGTGCAGCGGGTTCTCGCCGGGCACGTCGAGCAGGCCGGCCGGGATCTCCCACAGCTTCTGCCGCACCGGGTGGCGGTACTGCTTGATCAGCAGCACCCGGTCCTCCTCGTCCAGGGCGAGCACGGCCACCGAGCCCGGGTGGATCTGGTAGTCGCGGCGGACCACCGAGCCGTCGGGCATGACCACCTCGTCCGTCCGGACCGAGGTCTTGTTGCCCACGAAGGGGGTCTCCGTGTTCCGGGTCTCCCACTCCTCCGGGGTGTCCTTGATCGTCATGCCCTGTCCTCCCACGTGCACATACGAAAGCCGGGGTGCTCCCTACTGAGAGGTACGCACCCCGGCCACCGTACAACTGATGTGTTACTTCGACGTCTTCCGCTCGACCGCGGCCTTCACCAGGCCGGCGAAGAGCGGGTGCGGGCGGGTCGGCCGCGAGCGCAGCTCGGGGTGGGCCTGGGTCGCGACCAGGTAGGGGTGGACCTCACGCGGGTACTCCACGTACTCCACCAGCTTGCCGTCCGGGGAGGTGCCCGAGAACTGGATGCCGGCCTTCTTCTCCAGCTCCGCGCGGTAGGCGTTGTTCACCTCGTAGCGGTGGCGGTGGCGCTCCTCGATGTACTCCTTGCCGTCGTACACCTCGCGCACGATCGAGCCCTCGGCCAGCTTCGCCGGGTACATGCCCAGCCGCATGGTGCCGCCCATGTCGCCCTCACCGGCGACGATGTCCAGCTGCTCGGCCATGGTGGAGATCACCGGGTGCGCGGTGGCGGGGTCGAACTCGGTGGAGTTCGCGTCCGCGATGCCGGCCAGGTTGCGCGCCGCCTCGATCACGATGCACTGGAGGCCCAGGCACAGGCCCAGCAGCGGGATCTTGTTCTCCCGGGCGTAGCGGATGGCGCCGACCTTCCCGAGCACACCGCGGTCGCCGAAGCCGCCCGGGATGCAGATGCCGTCGACGTCCGCCAGCTGCGCCTTCGCGCCGGCCGGGGTCTTGCAGTCGTCGGAGGTCACCCACTTGATCTTGACTCGGGCGCGGTTGGCGAAGCCGCCGGCGCGCAGCGCCTCGGTCACCGACAGGTAGGCGTCGGGCAGGTCGATGTACTTGCCGACCAGGGCGAGGGTGATCTCGTGGTCGGGGTTGTGGACCCGGTCCAGCAGGTCGTCCCAGGTCGTCCAGTCCACGTCCCGGAACGGCAGGTCGAGCTTGCGCACCACGTAGGCGTCCAGGCCCTCGGCGTGCACGACCTTGGGGATGTCGTAGATGGAGCGGGCGTCCGGGCAGGCCACCACGGCCGCCTCGTCCACGTCGCACATCAGCGAGATCTTCCGCTTGATCGCGGTCGGCACCTCGCGGTCGCAGCGCAGCACGATCGCGTCCGGCTGGATACCGATGTTGCGCAGCGCCGCCACCGAGTGCTGGGTCGGCTTGGTCTTCAGCTCGCCCGAGGGACCGATGTAGGGCAGCAGCGAGATGTGCACGACGAAGACGTTGTCCCGGCCGACCTCGTGCCGGACCTGGCGGACGGTCTCCAGGAACGGCAGCGACTCGATGTCGCCGACCGTGCCGCCGACCTCGGTGATGACGACGTCGACCTCGTCGGTGGCCATCCGCCGGATGCGGTGCTTGATCTCGTTGGTGATGTGCGGGATCACCTGCACCGTGTCGCCCAGGTACTCGCCCCGGCGCTCCTTGGCGATCACCGTGGAGTACACCTGGCCGGTGGTGACGTTCGCCGAACCGTCCAGGTCACGGTCGAGGAACCGCTCGTAGTGACCGATGTCCAGGTCGGTCTCGGCGCCGTCGTTGGTGACGAACACCTCACCGTGCTGGAACGGGTTCATCGTGCCCGGGTCGACGTTCAGGTACGGGTCGAGCTTCTGCATCACCACGCGCAGACCCCGGGCCTTGAGCAGCATGCCCAGGCTGGAGGCCGTCAGACCCTTGCCGAGCGAGGAGGCGACACCCCCGGTGACGAAGATGTGCTTGGTCGTCGTGGCTGTGCTGTTTCGAAAAGCAGCGGGCGGCATGGCCAAGAGGGGGCTCCCGTGGTCGCTATCTGTCGTGCGGTGCGGCTTCCGGTCCGGAGATTTCCGGGGGCGCCGTCGCTGCGGTTCGGGGGTTTCAGTCCCACCGGTCCACGGGCTACCAGGGTATCAGCGCCTGGAGGAGATGGCTTCCGGCCACGCTCCGCAGCCGGGCGGGCACGGGGTGGTCCCGCCGGGGCCGTCACCTGCGGCCCTCGCTCGTCACACGCCACACGTGTCACCACAGGCTCGCGCCTGTCACACGGTCATCACCCGTTGGTCACTCATTCGGCCCACACGGGTTGCCCGGAGCGGCACGCAGATCATCTACGTGCGTCGTATCCTGCTCGGACACTCGCTGCCGAGCCCGGCCGGAACGACGGCACACCCCCACCAGCATCAACCGGAACAACGAGAGCGCGGCAGTTCGTTGAGCTAAGACTGTCGTGTTGCCTCAGGGCTCGGCGGACTGCTTTGCTTCACCGCTCAACGACGCACAACAACGACCCCTTGACCGCACTAGCGACAGCCCCCTGCGCGGGGGTGTGACGTGGCCGTTCGACTGGAGTTGCACGTGGCCGGGCGCATCGAAGACTACGCACTCATCGGAGACATGCAGACCGCCGCACTGGTCTGCCGGGACGGCACGGTGGACTGGCTGTGCCTGCCCCGCTTCGACTCGCATGCCATCTTCGCCGGCCTGCTGGGCACCGAGGAGCACGGCTTCTGGCGGCTCGGCCCGGCGCACGCCGCCGACGCCGAGCCGCCCTCGGCCGCCCGGCGCAGCTATCGCGGCGACTCGCTGATCCTGGAATCCGAGTGGGACACCCCGCGCGGCACGGTCCGGGTGACCGATTTCATGCCCCCGCGTGACGGCGCGCCGCAGCTGATCCGGATCGTCGAGGGGGTCACCGGCCGGGTGCCCATGCGCTCGGCGCTGCGCATGCGCTTCTCCTACGGCCGGGTGGTGCCGTGGGTGCACAAGCACGACGGACGCACGGTCGCGGTGGCCGGTCCCGACTCGGTGTGGTTCGACACGGAGGCCGAGACCTACGGAAAGGCGCTGACGACCTACGCCGACTTCACGGTCGCCCCGGGTGACCGGATCGCGTTCACCATCTCGTGGCAGCCCTCGCACAAGGAGCCGCCGCCGCTGCCGGAGCCCGAGCAGTCGCTGGAGGCGACGGAGGACTTCTGGCGGGAGTGGGTGGAGCACTGTACGTACCACGGCCCGTACCGCGAGGCGGTGGTCCGCTCCCTGATCACCCTGAAGGCCCTGACGTACGCCCCGACCGGCGGCATCGTCGCGGCCCCCACCACCTCGCTGCCCGAGGACATCGGCGGCGTCCGCAACTGGGACTACCGCTACACCTGGCTGCGCGACGCGGCGATCACGCTGTCCTCGCTGCTGCGCACCGGCTACCGCGAGGAGGCGCGCGCCTGGCGCGAGTGGCTGCTGCGCGCGGTCGCGGGCGACCCGGAGAACCTCCAGATCATGTACGGCATCGCGGGCGAGCGCGAGCTGGGCGAGGCCGAGCTGGACTGGCTGCCCGGCTACGAGAACTCCGCCCCGGTCCGGGTCGGCAACGGCGCGGCGCACCAGCTTCAGCTGGACGTGTACGGCGAGGTCACCGAGGCGCTGCACCTGGCGCACATGACGGGCCTCGCCCGTAACGACTACGCGTCCCTGCTCCAGCTGAAGCTGATCCGCTATCTGGAGGACCACTGGCAGGAGCCGGACGAGGGCATCTGGGAGGTGCGCGGCCCGCGCCGGCACTTCGTGCACTCCAAGGTGATGGCCTGGGTCGCGGTGGACCGCACCATCAAGCTGATCGAGTCCGGGGACGCGGACGGCCCGCTGGAGCGCTGGAAGGAACTGCGCGACGACATCCACCGGGACGTCTGCGAGAAGGGCTACGACAAGGAGCGCAACACCTTCACCCAGTCCTACGGCTCCCAGGAGCTGGACGCCTCGCTGCTGCTCATCCCGCAGATGGGTTTTCTGCCGCCGGACGACAAGCGGGTCATCGGCACCATCGAGGCGATCCAGCGCGAGCTGTCCACCCCGGACGGGTTCATCCTGCGGTACCCGACCGAGGGTGACGCGGCGGGCGTCGACGGTCTGCCCGGGGACGAGGGCGCCTTCCTCGCCTGCTCGTTCTGGATGGCGGACGACCTGGCGATGATCGGCCGGGTGGACGAGGCCCGCAGGCTGTTCGAGAAGCTCCTCGCGCTCCGCAACGACCTGGGCCTGCTCGCCGAGGAGTGGGACCCGCGCCTCCAGCGCCAGGTCGGCAACTTCCCGCAGGCCTTCAGCCACGTGCCGCTGATCGACACGGCCCTGCGGCTGACGGCGTCCGGGGCGTACGGCGGCTGACCGCGCCCTCGTGGGAGCCGTTCCCCCGGCTCCCACACGTGCGTGCCTAGGCTGGAAGCCGACAGCAGCCCCTGGCACGGAAGGGGGCGGCCATGGCTTCCCTCTCCACGGCGCGCACCGCCCTCGCCGCGCTGCGCGAGGATCTCGCCGGCGAGGTGTTCGCCCCGGGTGACCCGGGCTACGACGGCGCCCGGACCGTCTTCAACGCGCTGATCGACCGGCGGCCGGCCGTGATCGCGCAGTGCGCGCACGCGGGCGACGTGGTCCGCGCCGTGCGCTTCGCCCGGGACCTGGATCTGCACATCGCGGTGCGCGGCGGCGGGCACGGCGTGGCCGGGCCGGCCGTGGCCGACAACGCGCTCGTGGTGGACCTGCGCCGGATGCACTCCGTGACCGTCGACCCGGCGGCCGAGGCGGTGCGGATCGAGGGCGGGGCCACGGTGGGCCGGCTGGACCGGGCCACCCAGCCGTACGGGCTCGCGACCACCGGTGGCCGGGCCTCCGGCGTCGGGGTCGGCGGCCATGTCCTCGGCGGCGGCACCGGCTGGCTGGACCGCGCCTTCGGTCTCGCCGCCGACAACCTCATCGGGGTGGAGCTGGTGACCGCCGACGCCGCACGGGTGCACGCCAGCGCGGACGAGAACCCCGAGCTGTTCTGGGCGCTGCACGGCGGCGGGGGCAACTTCGGCATCGCGACCGCGCTCACCCTGGAGCTGCACGAACTGCCGGAGTTCCGGATCGCGCTGCTGCTCTGCCTGCCCCGGTTCGGCCCGGAGCTGGTCCGCGCCTTCCGCGAGGTGATCCGCACCGCCCCCGACGAGGCGGGCGGTGCGGTGCTGTACACGACCGGCCCGCCGGCCCGGTTCGTCCCGCCCGAGCTGGTGGGCAGGCTGCTGTGCGGCTGTCTGCTGACGTACGCGGGCGATGCGGCCGGGCTGCGCCGGCTCGCCGGGCCGCTGCTGGCGCTGCCGCACGTGGCGGAGATCGTGGGCGCCGTACCGTACGCCGATGTGCAGTGCCTGCTGGACGAGCCGCCGGGGCTGCGCAACCACTGGTCGGCGGAGTGTCTGAGCGGTCTGCCCGACGAGCTGGTGGACGTCTTCTGCGCCCACGCCGAGAGCATGCCGGTGCCGACCGGCACCCAGTACATCCTGTTCCCGCAGGGCGGAGCGGTCGCCGCGGGACCCCGGGAGTACCCGGTGCCGTACCGGGACGCGCCCTGGGTGGTGCAGCCGTTCGGCAACTGGGCGGACCCGGCCGACGACGAGCGGACGACGGCCTGGGTGCGGGCGGCGCGCGCCGGTGTACGCCCCTGGAGCACGGGGGCGGTCCCCCTCAACCTCATCGGCGACGAGGGCCCGGACCGGGTCCGGGCGGGTCTGGGCGCGGGGAACACGCTGCGGCTGGAGAAGGTGAAACGGCGGTACGACCCCGACAACGTCTTCCGCTTCAACCACAACGTGCAGCCGGTCTGACCCGCAGCTGTCCCGAGGGCGTTTTCGCAGGTAGCGTCCGCTGCATGAACAGCGGTACGGACAACGGTACGGAGCGCAGACCCGCCACGCAGGGCACCGGGATCACCGTGCAGCGGGCGCTGGAGCTGCCCGGGCTGCGCAGTGGGCTGCCGGAGATCGTGGCGGGCGCCGACCGGCTGGGCCGTACCGTGCGCTGGGTGCACGCGGGCGAGGTGCCGAACATCGCCTCGCTGCTCAAGGGCGGCGAGCTGCTGCTCACCACGGGCTACGGCCTCGGCACCCGCCCGGCCGAGCAGCGGGCGTTCGTGCGCACGCTGGCCGAGCGCGGGATCGCCGCCCTGGTGGTGGAGCTGGGCCCGCGCTTCACCCGGCTGCCGGCCGCGCTGGTGGACACCGCGCGGGCGGCCGGTCTGCCGCTGGTCCAGCTGCACCGCGAGGTGCCGTTCGTGGCGGTGACCGAGGAGATCCACACCGAGATCGTCAACGGCCACTACGCCCTGCTCCAGCGCGCGGAGGAGGTGCACCGGCGCTGTACCGAGGCGCTGCTGGGCGGTGGCGGCATCCCGCAGGTGCTGGGCATCCTGGCCGGTTTCGGCGGCAACCCGGTGTTCCTGGAGACGCCCGACGGCCGGCTGCTGTACGCGGCCGGGGAGGGGCCCGAGGGCGCGGATCCGCTCCAGGTGTGGGAGGGGCTGCGCGGGCCGCACAAGGACGCGCCGCCGCCCGCCGGTTCGGTGCTGGTGGACGTGCCGGGCGGCGGCCCCGGTACGGCGGGTTCGGTGCGGGCCCGGCTGGTGATGCTGCCGGTCCGCTCCCCGCTGGCGCCGGTGCACCGGATCGCCGCCGAGCGGGCCGCGGGGATTCTGGCCGTGGTGCTGATGCAGGCCCGGCAGGAGGAGGAGCTGGCGGCGCGCGGGCGCGGTGACTTCCTCACCGATCTCGCCGAGGGCCGGATCACCGCGGAGGACGCCCCCGCGCAGGCCCGGGTGCTCGGCTTCAAGCCCGGCGGCAGTCCGCTGCTGCCCGTGGTCATGCGGGTCGGCGATCCGCTGTCCCCCGGCGGGGGCTGGGCGGTGCTGGCCCGGGCGGTTTCCGAGGAGCTGGCCACGGTGGGCGTGCCGGTGCTGCTGGGGGTGCGGCCGGTGGAGGGCCGGGTGCTGGTGCTGCTCGGGCTGCGCTCGGAGCCGGAGCGGCCGGCGGTGGCCGACCGGGTGGCGGCGGCACTGCGGGCGGGCGTGGAGCGGGCCGGCATGCAGCGGCCGGGCGCGCCGCCGCCGGTCGTGGTGGTCGGGGTGGCGGGCGGCTGGGCGGCCGCCTCGGCCGGGCTGCGGCACGCGGCGGAGACGGCGACGGCGGCCCAGGGCCTGACCGACCGGCCCTGGTACGACGCCCGGCGCCTCGACATCGACCTGCTGCTGTGGCGGCTGCGCGACCACCCGGACCTGGCCGCCTTCGTGGACCGGGCGATCGGTCCGCTGCGCGACCACGACCACCGCTCCAAGCCGCCGCTGCTGCCGACCCTGGAAACCTATCTGGCGCACGCGGGCCGCAAGGCGGAGACGGCCCGGGAACTCCATCTCAACCGGCAGACCCTCTACAACCGCCTCGCCCGTATCGGTGAGTTGCTGGGCACCGACCTGGACGACCCGCAGACGGTCCTGGCCCTGAGTCTCGCCCTGCGCGCCCGCCGCCACGTGCCGTGAGGGGCCGTCAGGCGAGCGGCCAGGGCTGCGTCAACTCGTCGTAGACACTGAGCACTTGGGTGACCGTCTCGTCCTCGGTGGGCCAGGTGGCGGCCTGCCGTACGCCCCGCGCCCGGAGCAGTTCCCGGCGCGCCGGATCGGCGAGCAGGCGTACGACGGTGGCGGCGAGCGCGTCCGGGTCGCCGTACGGAACGAGCTCCGCGGCGTCGCCGACCAGGTCCGGGATGCCGCCGACCCGGGTGGCGACGAGCGGCACGCGCGCGTGGAGCGCCTCCTGGGCCAGCACCGACCGTGACTCCCAACTGCTGGTCAGCAGCGCCAGGTCGGCGGCGGCGAGCAGCTCGGGCACGTCCTCGCGGCGGCCGACCAGCCGTACCGGCAGCTCCTCCTCCTCGATGCGCCGTTGCAGCGCGGGGCGCAGCGGCCCGTCCCCCGCAACGACGACCAGCGGCACCGGGTCCAGGCCGCGCCAGGCACGGGCCGCGTCGAGCAGGACGTCGTAGCCGCGGTGCCGGTCGAGGGAGCCGACCGCGATCAGCAACGGGCGTTCCCCCGCGCCGAGTTCGGCGCGCACCTTGGGCCGCAGCCGGTCGGGGTCGTCATGGGTGACGGGCCGGCGCTGGCCGGGCAGGCCGACGGCGGCGAGCCGGGCGTCCCGCGCCCCGGTGCGCCGGGCCCGGTCCACCAGGTCGGAGCTGGTGCCGAGGACCACGGCCGCCGTCTTCGCCACCCGGCGCTCCAGCAGCCGCAGCAGATGCGCCCGCGCGCCCTCCGCCTCCGCCCGGTTGTGCCAGGTCACCACCAGCGGGGTGGCGCGCCGGCTGAGCGCGAGCACGGCACGGAAGGAGGCGTGCAGCCCGTGGGCGTGCACCAGGTCGGCGTCCGCGCAGGCCGCCCGGAGCGCGGCCACGGAGGCGGGGTCGCTGCTGCGCGGCACATGCACATGGGCGGCGCCGGTCCCGGTGAAGTCGTAGCGGCGGTCGGCCTCGACGGGGGCGCACACCGTCACCCGCACGCCCCTCGCCACCAGCCCCTCGGCCAGCGAGCGCACATGCGCGCTGCTGCCGGCGTTGCCTCCGCCGAGCACCTGCACGGTGCGCAGCGGCGACTGGCCGTGCGGTGCGTTGCTGCTCAGGGGGGTCACGGGGCCGGGCTCCTGGTTCGGGGGCTCACGGGGACACGAGGAAACGTACAGAAGGTAGCGGGCTCACGGAGGCGGAAGGGCACAGCCCGCGCGCCTCCCGCGCGGTCGGTTCACACCCACCGCCCGTCCGGCGTGCTGCCTCAAGCATGCCAGGGCGTACGGCCGTTCCGGGAAACCCGCGAGGGCGCACTCTGCGGCGGCCCGGGGCAATGCGCCGGAGCACGTCACCCACACGAGTGAGTGAAGCCCCGCCACGACGGAACGCGCGACGACCGCGTCCCCCCAGGTCGGAGCCCTGGGCGCGGCCCCCCGGGCCGGATCCGGCGGGGCGCGCGAACGGCGGCTCGGCCGAACGCCGGAAGCGGCACCCGAACAGCCCGGCGGCCGGCCGTCCGCGGTGCCACACGAACGGCGAATCGGCCCCCGGCCAGCGACAGCGCACGCCGGAGGCCGACCGCGCACGCCGGGAGCGCACAACGAAGAAAGGCGCGCACGAATAACCGCGCGCGCCGGTACCGCACCACACACCACCCCGACGAGACACCAGCGCGTGTGGCCAACCGGCACACGCGCCTCGGAGCGGCGCTCGCCGGCGTCCCCGGCGCCGGTGTTGCCCGGCACCGGACGAAGCGGTTCCGCTCCGCTCCCGCCTACGCGTCCGCGCGGGCCGTTGCCAGCAGTTCCTCCGCGTGGGCGCGGGCCGTCTCGGAGTCCTCCTGGCCGGCCAGCATCCGGGACAGTTCGCGGACCCGTTCCTCGCCCTCCAGGACCTTCACCCCGGACCGGGTGACCGACCCGTCGTTGGTCTTCTCCACCAGCAGCTGCCGGTCGGCGAACGCGGCGACCTGCGGCAGATGGGTGACGACCACGACCTGCGCGGTCTTGGCGAGCTTCGCCAGCCGCCGGCCGATCTCGACGGCCGCCTTGCCGCCGACACCGGCGTCGACCTCGTCGAAGAGGTACGTCGGCACGGGATCGGTGCCCGCGAAGACGACCTCCACGGCCAGCATCACGCGGGACAGCTCACCGCCGGACGCGCCCTTGGCGATGGGCCGCGGCGGGGCTCCGGGGTGCGGGGCGAGCAGCAGCTCGACCTCGTCCACACCGGACGGCCCGTAGCCGACCGTGCGCCCGCCGACCTCGACGCCCTCCGGATCCTCGGTCTGCCGGATGTCGAAGGACACGCGCGCGTGCGGCATCGCGAGCGAGGCCAGCTCGGCCGTCACCGCGGCGGCGAACCGCTCGGCGGCCTCGGTCCGCGCGTCGGTCAGCGCCTGGGCGAGCCCGCCCAGTTCGGTGCGCAGCGCGTCCCGCTCGGCGGTCAGCTCGGCGATCCGCTCGTCGTCGCCGTCCAGCTCGGTGAGCCGGGCGGCGCTCCGCTCGGCCCACGCCAGAACGGCAGCGACGTCCTCGCCGTACTTCCGGGTGAGGGCGGTGAGAGCGGCCCGCCGCTCCTCCACGGCCGCGAGCCGGCGCGGATCGGCGTCGAGGTCGTCGGCGTACCCGGCCAGCTCGCCCGCGACATCGCCGAGCAGGATCCCGATCTCGCCGATCCGGTCGGCCAGGGAGGCCAGCGCCGGATCGTGGGACCGTACGGCCTCCAGGGCCCGGTGGGCGCCCGCGACCAGCGTCGTGGCGTCGATCCCCTCGGGGTCCTCCGGATCGCCCGCGAGAGCGGCGTGTGCGGCCGTCGCGGCGGACGCCAGCGCCTCGGCGTGCCCGAGCCGCTCCGCCTCCTCGGCCAGCTCCACGTCCTCCCCGGCGCGCGGCTCCACGGCGGCGATCTCGTCCAGCCCGTACCGCAGCATGTCGGCTTCCTGCGCCCGCTCACGCGCGCGCGTGGTGATCTCCTCCAGCTCGGCGGAGACGGCCCGCAGCCGCTTGTAGGCCTCGGCGTACTTGGCGAGCGGCACGGCGACCGCGTCGCCCGCGTACCGGTCCAGCGCCTGCCGCTGCCGGGACAGCTTCAGCAGCCCTTGCTGGTCGGTCTGCCCGTGCACGGCCACCAGCTCGTCGGCCAGCTCGGCGAGCATGCCCACCGGCACGCTGCGCCCGCCCAGGTGCGCCCGGGACCGTCCCTCGGCGGAAACGGTACGGCTGATCAGCAGGGCGCCGTCGTCCAGCTCGGCCCCCGCCTCCTCGGCGCGTACGGCGACGGAGGCGTCCGCGGACACCGCGATCCGCCCCTCCACGACCGCCTTCTCGGCCCCGATCCGCACGAGCGCGGGGTCCGCCCGGCCCCCGAGCAGCAGACCCAGGCTGGTGACCACCATGGTCTTGCCCGCACCCGTCTCACCGGTGACCGCGGTGAACCCCGGCGACAGCTCGACGACGGCATCGTCGATGACCCCGAGCGACCGTATCCGCATCTCCTCCAACACGGATAAGACCTTACGAGGTCGGGGGGCGGGAGTGTGACCGACCCCGCCCCGCTTGTGTGAAGGTCCAGGTGACGCACGTCGCTGCGGCGCGCGCTGTCACCCGGGCGAGTGCAGTGCGGTCAGCCCGGGGCGGCTAGTGCAGCCCCTTGAGCAGGGCCACGCCGTCGGGCACCCCCATGCCGGTGACCGCGTCGTACCCCGTCCTCACGGGGTAGCCCACCGCGGGCGGGTGGGAGCCGTTGTCATGGCCGACCGCGATGTCGCGGCAGGCCACCTCGCCGAGCGGGCGGCCGTTGCTGCCGGTGTCGTAGAGCAGCGGGGTGAGGAAGCGCTGGCGCTTTTCCGGGGGCAGCAGGGCGTTGATCCGGGCGATCAGGGCGCCCCACAGCGGGGCGGAGGCGCTGGTGCCGCCGTTGGGCGCGGGCTGGCCGAGCAGGATCAGGTCGTAGAACGGGGGGCCCGCGAGTGCCGCGACGTCCGGCACGACCCGCCCGCGGATGCTGCCCGGGTTCAGGGAGTCGATGGTGATGCTCCGCTGGTAGGCCGGGCGGTCGAACTTGCTGGAGACCCCGCCTCCGGTGGCGCCGCCGCCGTGCGGGGTGCGGTGACCGGGCGGCTGCCACCAGGCGACCTCCTGCTGGGAGGGGTCGGCCATGGTGCCGCCGACGGCCAGCGTGAAGGGGCTGCTGCTGGGGAAGTCGACGTGGGCGCGGCCGTCCGGGATCTGGTCGCCCGAGCCGTCGTCACCGGAGGCCACGCAGACCGTGATGCCGGCGTTCGCCGCGCCCTCCAGGCGCTTGTTGATCTCCCGGAGGGCGGTGGGCGACCAGCCGTCGTCGTCCTCGCTCAGGCCCCAGCTGATCGGCACGCTCACCGGCCTGTCCGCGAGGACCTGGTCGAGCAGTTCGATCCAGCCGCGCTGGTCGAAGGTGGCGAAGTAGACGGAGATCTCCGCCGCCGGACAGAGCCCGGCGACGATCTGCACGTCCATCATCACCTCGCCCGCGGCCTCGAACGCGAACCGCTGCTCCATGGGCGGCAACTGCCGCAGGTCCTGCAACGCCCGGGGCGGGTCGAGGTTCAGGGGCACCACCTCGGCGCGCGGCACCGGCCGGTTGTGCGCCTCACAGAAGGCCCGCAGGTCGTCCTCGAAGTAGCAGCCGCCGAACTCGGCGATGCCGACCTTCTGGCCCTCCCCGTCGCCGGCCGGGAAGTTGTACAGCCGTTCCAGGTCGTCCGGTGTCATCGACCCCTGGAAGCCGTGGCCCTGGACGGACTTGCGCCGAGCCATCTGCCGCTGGTCGAGACCGAAGACACCGGTCACGATGCCTTCCAGTTCGGCGGGGATGTGGAGCTCGCCCTCGCGGCCGCGGAACTCGCCCTGGGTGACGCTGTGGTAGATGCCGAGGTCGGCCTTGAAGGCGGCGTTCATCGCGGACACCGGACCGCTGACCACGACGCTGCCCGGTTCGAGCCGGACCTGGTCGACCGAGAGGCCGTAGCGTTCGAGCACGGACCTGGTCTTGTCGGCGTCCTGGCGTCGCTCGTCAGGGATCTGGTCGGTGGGGGCCACCTTGCCGCGCAGGGTGAGGGTGACTTCCACGGGGTGCTGCGGGTCAGCGTCCCGCAGCCGGGTGGCGTCGGCCTTGGCAGGGCGGGTGCTGCCCGCCAAGGCCACGTGTTGCTCGTTCATCGTCGTCTCCTCGGAGCCGGCCTGCCGCACAGCCGGGACCGACCGGCTCGGGTCGGAAGTGGGCTACTCGGCGAGGTATATCCGGACATTGCCGGAAAAATATGCCTGGCAGGCTCTGGCCACCCGGACAGGGCACGCCCTGCCCGGGATGGAGTACGGACGACGGCCGTCGGCGACGGCTCAGTGCGGCGCTCCCCGCCAGCCCGTGGTCGGCAGCGCGAACTTCGCCACCAGCCGGTCGGTGAAGGAGGAGTGGTGCAGCCGGGCGAGCCGCACCGGCACCGCCCCCCGCCGCACCTCCACCCGCGCCCCCGGCGGCAGCTCGACCGTGCGCCGCCCGTCGCACCACAGGACGCCGGGCAGGATGTGCGGCAGCACCTCCACCGCGAGCACCGAGTCCGGGGAGGTGACCAGCGGCTTGGCGAACAGGGCGTGCGCGCTGATCGGCACCATCAGCAGCGCCTCCACCTCGGGCCACACCACGGGCCCGCCCGCGGAGAAGGCGTAGGCCGTGGACCCGGTCGGCGTGGACAGCACCACACCGTCGCAGCCGAAGCCGGTCACCGGCCGCCCGTCGATCTCCAGCACGACTTCCAGCAGCTTCTCGGCGCCCGCCTTCTGCACGGCGGCCTCGTTCAGCGCCCAGTCGGTGTGCACGATGTCCCCGTTGCGGTGCACGACGACATCGACGGTCATCCGCTCCTCGACCTCGTAGGAGCGGGCGACCACCCGGTCGACCACCCGGTCGAGGTCGTCTCGTTCGGCCTCCGCGAGGAAGCCGACCCGCCCGAGGTTGACGCCGAGCATCGGCACCCCGGAAGCCCGCGCGAACTCGGCACCGCGCAGCAGCGTGCCGTCGCCGCCGAGCACGATCAGCAGCTCACACCCGTCCAGGCTCTGCGGGGTCGCCTCCTTGACGAGGTCCACCTCGTCCGGCAGCGGCAGATCCCGTGCCTCCTCCTCCAGCACCCGCACCCCGATGCCGTGCCGCAGCAGGCCCTTGACGACGAGTTCCGCGCTGCGGATCGCCGCGGGCCGCCCGGTGTGGGCCAGCAGGAAGACAGTACGTGCCAGGTTCTGTGTCAACGCGGCCCCTCCGCCACTGCACGCTCGACGTCGGCCGGGTCCACCTCGGGTGCCCCCGCCCGCAACCAGAGAAAGTACTCGACGTTCCCCGAGGGGCCCGGCAGCGGGCTCGCGGTGACTCCCTGCACCCCGAGCCCCAGCTCCCAGGCCTTCTCGGCCACTCCCCGCACGGCCTCCGCCCGCAGCTGCGGACTCCGTACGACACCTCCGCTGCCCAGCCGCTCCTTCCCCACCTCGAACTGCGGCTTGACCATCATCACCAGGTCGGCGTCCGGCTTCACACACCGCTTCAGGGCGGGCAGCACCAGCCCGAGCGGGATGAAGGACAGATCGCCCACGACAAGATCCACAGGTTCTCCGTCGATCGCCTCCAGCGTCAACTCGCGTACGTTCGTACGGTCCTTGACGGTGACGCGTTCATCGTTCTGGAGCGACCAGGCGAGCTGTCCGTATCCGACGTCCACGGCGACGACATGCGCGGCGCCCGCGCGCAGCAGCACATCGGTGAAGCCGCCGGTGGACGCGCCGGCGTCCAGCGCACGCCGGCCCTTCACCACGAGCCCCTGCGGCACGAAGGCCTCGAGCGCCCCGGCGAGCTTGTGCCCGCCCCGGGAGACGTAGTCGGGATCGCTGTCGTCGGACCGCACCACGATCGCGGCGGCGGTCTCCACCTGTGTGGCCGGCTTGGTCGCCACGGTCCTGCCGACGGTGACCCGCCCGGCGGCGATCAGCTGGCTGGCATGCTCACGCGAGCGCGCGAGCTTCCGGCGGACCAGCTCCGCGTCCAGACGGCGACGTGCGACTCCTGCCACGGTGGGTTCAGCTCCTGTGTTGGTACGACGGTGACGGGACCGGGGGTCCCTGGCGGGCGTCGAGCGCGTCGAGCGCGTCGCGCAGCCCCTGGTGTACATCCTCGTACACCTCGAGGTGTCCGTCGGTGGCGAGGTGGTCGGCGTCGGCCAGCCGCTCCAGCCGGGCGTCGACCCGGGCGTCGCCGGTGGGGGTGCGCGGGACGTTCAGGGGGGCGGGCGCGGCGGGTTCGTACGCCTCTTCCGCCCCCTCCTCCGCCTCCGCCGGATACTCCGTCTGCGGAACCGAGTCGCTCATGCCCAGACGCTACCCCGAACCGCTGGGGTACGGTCGGTGGCGATGGCCACGATCGAGGAGTGCCGCGCCGCACTGGGAAAGCTTTCGGACAACATGCAGGGGGCCGAGGGCGACGTCCGCGCGGCCGCCGCCCTGGACCGCACGGTGAGCTGCCACATCACCGACCTGGACGTCACCTTCGCCGGCCGCATGACGGGCGGCCGGATCGAGGTGGACGAGACACTGCCCGGTCCGCCGCGCGAGCGGGCCCAGATCAGGCTCGTCCTGGCCGGCGACGACCTGGTGGCCCTGGTGGACGGGGAGCTGAACTTCGCGACCGCCTGGGGCAAGGGCCGGGTGCGGCTGGAGGCGAGCCTGCTGGACCTGTTCCGGCTCAGGAAGCTGCTGTGACGCGCTCCGCGCGCGCCCTGCGGGCCGCCGGCACGATCAGCGGGGTGCCGGTCTCCGGATCGTCGATGACCTGACAGCGCAGTCCGAAGACCTCCTCCACCAGCTCGGCGGTGACGATGTCCTTCGGGGCGCCCTCGGCGATCACCCTGCCGCCGCGCAGGGCGATGAGATGGGTGGCGTAGCGGGCCGCGTGGTTCAGGTCGTGCAGCACCGCCACCAGCGTCCGCCCCTGGGTCTCGTGCAGCTCCGCGCACAGGTCGAGGACGTCGATCTGGTGCTGGATGTCGAGATAGGTGGTCGGCTCGTCCAGGAGCAGCAGCGGGGTCTGCTGGGCGAGCGCCATGGCGATCCACACCCGCTGCCGCTGGCCGCCGGACAGCTCGTCCACGTACCGGTCGGCCAGCTCGGCGACACCGGTCTGGGCCATCGACTCCTGGACCACCCGCTCGTCCTCGGTGGACCACTGGCGCAGCAGTCCCTGGTGCGGGTAGCGGCCCCGGCCGACGAGATCGGCGACCGTGATGCCGTCGGGCGCGATGGACGACTGCGGGAGCAGCCCGAGCGTGCGCGCGACGTTCTTCGCCGGCATCGACTGGATGGCCTGCCCGTCGAGCAGCACCCGGCCTTGGCTGGGCCTGAGCATCCGGGACAGCGCCCGCAGCAGCGTCGACTTGCCGCAGGCGTTCGGGCCGACGATCACCGTGAAGGACTGGTCCGGGATCTCCACCGAGAGCTGTTCGGCGATGACGCGCTGGTCGTAGGCGAGGGTGACGTTCTCGGCGGACAGCCGGCTCACGGTGCTCCTTGGGGTGTTCGAGGGGGTGCCGCTCATATCCGGCCCGCCCGGCGCTCGGTGACCAGCAGCCACAGCAGATAGGCGCCGCCGACGACGCCGGTGACCACGCCGACCGGCAGCTGGTCGGCGCCGAAGGCCAGCTGGGAGGCCCAGTCGGCGGCGACCAGCAGGGCGCCGCCCATGCAGAGCGAGGGCACCAGATTGGGTCCCGGGGAGCGGGTCAGCCGACGGGCGAGCTGGGGCGCGGTGAGCGCGACGAAGCTGACCGGGCCGGCGGCGGCGGTGGCGGCCGCGGTGAGCAGGACGGCGCAGACCAGCAGCACCATCCGGACCCGCTGCACCCGCACCCCGAGGGCACTGGAGACGTCGTCGCCCATCTCCATCATCCGCAGGCCGCGCGCGTGGACGAGGACCAGCGGGAGGAGGACCGCGCACAGCGCGAGCAGCGGCCACACCTGGGTCCAGTCACGGCCGGCCAGCGAGCCGGTCATCCACACGATGGCGCGGGCCGCGTCCATCAGGTCGGCCTTGGTCAGCAGATAGCCGTTGACCGCGGTGACGATCGCGGAGACACCGATCCCGACCAGGACCAGCCGATAGCCGTGCACTCCGCGCTTCCAGGCGAGCAGATAGATCGCGAGCCCGGTCGCCAGACCGCCGGCCAGCGCCCCCAGGGTGACCTCGGTGGCGCTGCCGGACATCAGCACGATCACCACCAGCGCGCCGGCCGTCGAGCCCTGGGAGAGACCGAGCACGTCCGGACTGCCCAGCGGATTGCGCGAGATGGCCTGGAACAGCGCCCCGCCGAGCCCGAGCGAGGCACCGACCAGCAGGCCGACCAGCACCCGCGGCAGCCGCAGCTCGTTGACGATGAAGTCCTGGTACGCGGTGCCGTTCCCGGCGAGGGTCCGCAGGACGTCGCCCGCGGGGATCTGCGCGTCGCCGGTGCCGATCAGCGCGACCCCGGCGGCGCCCGCGGCCACCAGCAGCAGGACGACGACGGTCAGGGCCCGCAGGTCCAGGCGCAGGGAGAACCCGCCGGGGGTGCGCACCGCCCGGTGCGGGGAGCGGGTCTTCACAGCTGGGCCGTCCTTCGCCGTCGTACGAGAAAGATGAAGACCGGGCCGCCGATCAGCGCGGTGACGATGCCGACCTGCAACTCGGCGGGGCGGGCCACGACCCGGCCGATCACATCGGCGCCGAGCAGCAGCACGGGCGACAGGACGGTGGCGTACGGCAGGATCCAGCGCAGGTCGGGGCCGGTGAAGGAGCGCACCGCGTGCGGCACCATCAGGCCGACGAAGGCGATCGGACCGCAGGCGGCGGTGGCCGCCCCGCACAGCAGCACGGCGGCCAGCATGGCCAGGGCGCGGGTGCGGCCGAGGCCGGCGCCGAGCGCACGGGCGGTGTCGTCGCCCATCTCGACCGCGTTGAGCGGCCGGGCCAGGGCCAGCGCGAGGACCATGCCGACCGCCAGGAACGGCAGCACCTGCACGATGGTGGCGTCGGAGGCCGAGGCCAGCGAACCCACCGTCCAGAAGCGCATCCTGGCGAGCGCGGCGTCGTCCAGGATCATCGCCGCCTGGAGATAGCCGTACAGGGCCGTGCTGATCGCCGTACCCGCCAGGGCGAGCCGCACCGGGGTGGCGCCCCGGCTGCCGCCGAGGAACCACACCAGCGCGCCGACCACCGCCGCGCCGAGAAAGGCGAACCACACATAGCCGGTGAGGCTGGTGACGCCGAAGTAGGTGATGGCCGTGACGACGGCCGCCGAGGCGCCCGCGTTGATGCCGAGCAGCCCGGGGTCGGCCAGCGGGTTGCGGGTGAGCGCCTGGAGCACCGCGCCCGCGAGACCGAGCGCGGCACCGGCGAGCAGTCCGAGGACCGTACGGGAGAGCCGCTCGTCCACGACGACGTCACCGTAGGTCCCCGTGTCCTGGAACAGGCCGTGCCAGACCTGGTCCGGCGACAGGGCTTTCGCGCCGATCGCGATGCTCGCCAGGGCGACGAGCAGCAGGACCACCACGGAGAGCAGGAGCCCAAGGGCCCGTGCGGCTCGGCGGGTTGGGGGCGCGGCTGCGGTCTCCGCGCGCGGTTCCGGAGGACTGTCGACCAACACGAGGTTAGGTTAGCCTACCCTCGCTACGATCTCGATCCCCGGTTCTCCTCAGAGCCCCAGCCGCGCCAGCGCCTTCCCCGCGTCCAGCGCACACGAGCCGTCCCCGGCCGCCGTCCAGGCCGCCGCGCACAGCGCCCGCAGCCCGTCCAGCGCCTCGCCGTCGCCGTCCAGCTCCAGCCGGCCGGCCCGCGCCGCCGCCGTGAACCCGCCGCAGCGGAAACCGTCGCCCTCGGCGTCGACCACCGGCTGCCCGGTGAGCAGCCCGCGCAGATCGGCGTCCACATACGTCGGCCGGTGCTGCGGCGGCGCCGCGAGCAGCCGGGCGCCGTCGGTGACACCGGTCAGCACCAGCAGCGAGTCCACCTCGCCGTTGAACGCGCCCTCGATGTCCGTGTCCAGCCGGTCCCCCACCACCAGCGGGCGCCGCGCACCGGTCCGGATGACGGTCTCCCGGTGCATCGGCGGCAGCGGCTTGCCCGCCACCTGCGGCTCCTTGCCCGTCGCGATCCGTACGACCTCCACCGCCGCACCGTTGCCCGGCGCGATCCCGCGCCCGCTCGGAATCGTCAGGTCGGTGTTGGACGCGAACCACGGCACCCCGCGCGCTACCGCGTACGACGCCTCCGCGAACCGGCCCCAGGTCAGCTCCGGACCGCCGTACCCCTGCACGACCGCCGCCGGGTCGTCGTCCGCCGAGTCCACCGGGACCAGCCCCCGCTCGCGCAGCGCCACCCGCAGCCCCTCACCACCGATCACCAGCACCCGCGCCCCCGCCGGCACCTGCTCGGCGATCAGCCGGGCGACGGCCTGCGCGGAGGTGATCACGTCGTCCGCCCCCGTCGGTATGCCCAGCTCCGTCAGGTGCTCGGCCACGGTGTCCGGCGTGCGCAGCGCGTTGTTGGTCACATAGGCCAGGTGCATGCCGCCCGAGCGGGCCGCCGCCAGCGAGTCGACCGCGTGCGCGATCGCCTCCCCGCCCGCGTACACCACCCCGTCCAGGTCCAGCAGCGCCGTGTCGTACGCCTCGCTCAGGGGCCGCTCGCTGCCCGCGGGCCGTGTCCTCGCACCCTGGCTCATATCCGCATCGCTCCTCGTACTCGCTTTTCCATCCGATCATCCCGCATGCCACTGACACACGTACGATGCCGGGATGAACACTGCAGGTCACTCGGAAGCAACGGCGCGCCGAGGCCTGGAACTCACCCCGTTCCGAGGCCTTCGCTACGACCCCGACCGGGTCGGCAGCCTCGCCTCCGTCACCTCACCGCCGTACGACGTCGTGGTACGGCCCGACGGGGTGCACCACCTTCAGTCGGCCGACCCGCACAACATCGTCCGGCTCATCCTGCCCCAGGCCGGCACCCCGAGTGCCCGCACCGAGCAGGCGGCCGACACCCTGCGCCGCTGGCTGGACGAGGGCATCCTCACCGCGGACGCGGAGCCCGGCCTGTACGTCTACGAGCAGCGCGACGGCAACGGCATGCTCCAGCGCGGCGTCATCGGCACCCTGCGGATCTCGGCCCCCGACGAGGGCCTGGTGCTGCCGCACGAGGACGTCATGCCGCCCGTGGTCGCCGACCGCGCGGCCCTGATGCGCGCCACGCGCGCGAACCTGGAGCCGCTGCTGCTGTCCTACCGCGGCGACGGCACGGCCGCCGAGGTCGTCGACCGCACCGTGCAGCGCCCGCCACTGCTCTCCACGACCACCGAGGACGGCTTCCACCACGCCCTCTGGTCGGTCACCGACCCCGCCGACCTGGCCCGCATCCAGTCCGACCTGGCCCAGCGCCAGGCGCTGATCGCCGACGGCCACCACCGCTGGGCCACCTACCTCCGGCTGCGCGCCGAGCACCCCTCCCCCAGCCCCTGGGACTACGGCCTGGTCCTGCTGGTCGACACCGCCCGCTACCCGCTGCGCGTCCGCGCCATCCACCGTCTGCTGCACGGCCTGCCGATCGCGGACGCCCTGGCGGCGGTCGACGGCCTGTTCCGTGTACGACCCCTCGCCGTGCCGCTGCCCGAGGCCCTGGAGGCGCTGGCGGACGCCTCCTGTGCCGGCAACGCCTTCCTGCTGGCCGGTGACGGCGCCTTCCATCTGCTCGACGAGCCCGACCCCGAGCTGCTGGCCCGCACGATCCCGGCCGACCGCCCGGCCGCCTGGCGCTCCCTGGACGCCACCGTCCTGCACTCCACGCTGCTGGAGCACGTCTGGGGCATCCCCGAGGACTCCCCCGCACACATCGCCTACATACACGACACCGCCGCCACGGTCCGCAAGGCGGAACGCGACGGCGGTACGGCCGTGCTCATGCACCCGGTCCGCGAGGACGTGGTGCGCGAACTGGCCCAGCAGGGCGTGACCATGCCCGGCAAGTCGACGTCGTTCGGCCCGAAGCCGGCCACCGGACTGGTCCTGCGCGCCCTCGACATCTGAAGCCCCCTCGACGCAGAAGAGGGCAGGTCCACCAGGGGACCTGCCCTCTTCTCACAGACTGCTCAGGCCGTCCGGCCCGACGTCAGTCCTGCTGACCCTCGGAGCCCTCAGCGGGCTGCGCGGCCTCGTCCTTCGGCTCGCTCTCGCCCTCGCCCTCGGTCTCGCCTTCGCTCTCGTCCAGCGCGTCGACGAACTCCACGCCGTCCAGCTCGGCGAGCCGGTCGGAGGCGTCCGTGCTGCCGTCCCGGTCGGCCTCCACGGCCTTGGCGAACCACTCGCGCGCCTCGTCCTGCCGGCCGACGGCGAGCAGGGCGTCGGCGTAGGCGTAACGCAGCCGCGCGGTCCAGGGCTGGACCGCGTTGGAGGCCAGCTCGGGGCTCTGCAGGGTGACGATGGCCGCGTCCAGCTGGCCCATGTCACGCCGGGCACCGGCCGCGACGAGCCGCATCTCCACCTGGCCGGCCTTGTCCAGCTTGTGCACCTCGGGGGCACCGGCCATGTCCAGCGCCTTCTCCGGCCGCCCGAGCCCACGCTCGCAGTCGGCCATCACCGGCCACAGCTCCGCAGACCCGGTCATCCGACGGGCGGCCCGGAACTCTGCCAGGGCCTCGGAGTACTTCTGGTTGGCGTACGCGGCGAAGCCGGCGGCCTCCCGTACGGCGGCCACACGCGAGGCCAGCCGCAGGGCCACCCTGGAGTAGCCGTACGCGCCCTCGGGGTCCTCGTCGATGAGCCGGGCGACCATCACCAGGTTCTTGGCGACGTCCTCCGCGAGCGTCTTGGGCAGGCTCTGGAGCTCCTGCCGCACGTCCTTGTCGATCTCGTCGCCGGTGACGTCCTCCGGGATCGGCAGCCGCTTGATCGGCTCGCGGTCCCGGTCACGGTCCCTGTCGCGGTCCCGGTGGTCCCGCTGGTCGCGGAAGCGGCCGCCACCACCGCGGCGGTCATCGCGCCGGTCGTCACGCCGGTCGTCACGACCGCGGAAGCCACCGGGCCGACCACCACGGTCGTCCCTACGGCCGCCACCGCTGAAGCCACCACGGTCACCACCACGGTCACCGCGGTCGCCGTAACCTCGGCGGTCGTCACGCCGGTCGTCACGACCGCGGAAGCCACCGCGCTCGTCACCACGGCGGTCGTCACGCCGGTCGTCGCGACGGTCATCCCGTCGGTCGTCGCGACGGTCGTCGCGGCGGTCGTCGCGGCGGAAGGCGGGGCGCTCACCGCGGTCGTCACGGCGGAAGCCGCGGTCGCCACCGCGCTCGTCACGGCCGCGGAAGCCACCGCGGTCGTCGCCCCGGCGGTCGTCCCGGCGGTCGTCCCGCTGGAAGGCCGGACGCGAACCCCGGTCGCCCTCACGGCGGTAGCCACCACCGCGGCTGTCATCCCGCCGGAAACCGCCCCGCTCACCACGGTCGCGGTCATCACGACGATCGTCACGGCGGTCGTCCCGGCCACGGTAGCCGCCACGCTCGTCGCGGCGGTCGTCGCGACGGTCATCCCGTCGGTCGTCACGCCGGCCGAAGCCGCCGCGGTCATCCCGTCGGTCATCCCGTCGGTCGTCGCGACGGTCGTCGCGGCGGAAGGCGGGGCGCTCACCGCGGTCGTCACGGCGGAAGCCGCGGTCGCCACCGCGCTCGTCACGGCCGCGGAAGCCACCGCGGTCGTCGCCCCGGCGGTCGTCCCGGCGGTCGTCCCGCTGGAAGGCCGGACGCGAACCCCGGTCGCCCTCACGGCGGTAGCCACCACCGCGGCTGTCATCCCGCCGGAAACCGCCCCGCTCACCACGGTCACGGTCATCACGACGATCGTCACGGCGGTCGTCACGGCGGTCATCGCGCCGGCCGAAGCCGCCGCGGTTGTCGTCACGCCGACCGTAGCCACCACGGTCGCTGTCACGACGGTCGTTGTCACGGCGGAACCCGCCGCGGTCGCCACGGTCACCGCGGTCGCCGCGGTATCCACCACGGTCACCACTGTCCCGTCGCCGCTGGTCGCGCTCCGGTCGGTCGTCGGGAGAGTTGGTGGACATGGTGACTCCTGTCTTCGGTACCGCAAGCATTGTAAAAAGAAAAGGACCCTTGGTCCCAGCTGAACGCTGGGACCAAGGGTCCTTCCAAAGATTGTTCGGCGGTGTCCTACTCTCCCACAGGGTCCCCCCTGCAGTACCATCGGCGCTGTGAGGCTTAGCTTCCGGGTTCGGAATGTAACCGGGCGTTT